>JBQTIE010000106.1:0-22363 GCA_052389315.1 Acidobacteriota bacterium | reverse complement strand
GGCGGCGAGGCGCCCGGATGGCAAGGCGCGACGACCGAGAATACCGGGAGTATTTGAGGAAGGAGCAACGCCGCCAGGCGGGGTGCATCGCCGGCCGAATGCCACTGTAATTGTGAAACGCAGTACTTAGGCTCACGGGACGACTGAGGACGCCATGACCAAGACCAGACCGAACCCGACGCTGTTGATGGTGGCCGTCATTGCAGGCGCATATGCGGTCCTGGCCGCTCAGGCGCCCGCCACCCGATCCCACTACTACCCGCCGTCGGGACAGTGGGCCCGGAAGGCGCCGGCCGAGGTCGGCATGGATGGCGCGAAGCTGGACCAGGCGATCGCGTTCGCCACGTCCCGTGAGACGAACTGGCCACGTGATTTTTCGACGCAGGAAAAGATCTTTGGCTCCCTGCTCGGTCCCATCCCATCGGCACGCGCCGCCACCAACGGGCTCGTCATTCGCCACGGGTACATCGTCGCGCAGTTCGGCGAGACCGACGCCGTCGGCCCCACCTATTCGGTCGCCAAGAGCATGCTGGCCACCGTGGCGGGCGTTGCAGTACGCGAGGGCCTCATCAAAAGCCTGGACGCGCCTGTCGGGTCGCAGATCCGTGACGGCGGGTACGACTCGCCGCAGAACGCGAAGGTCACATGGCGGCAACACCTGCAGCAGGAGACCGAATGGGAAGGCGAGATGTGGGGCAAGAAGCACGACTTCGTCGGCACCGTGGCTTTCGGTGATGGCGAGCGGAAGCCACGCGCCCTGCAGGCGCCAGGCACCTTCTACGAATACAACGACGTGCGCATCAACCGCTTTTCGCTGTCCCTGCTTCGCCTCTTCAAGAAGCAGGTGCCCGACGTGTTTCGCGACGAAGTGATGAACGTGATCGGCGCGTCGAACACCTGGCAGTGGATCCCCTACAAGAACAGTTACGCGGAAGTCGACGGCAAGCGGATGGCCTCGGTGAGCGGCGGCACCCGCTGGGGAGGGGGCGTGTGGATCAACTCGTGGGACATGGCGCGGTTCGGCTACCTGTGGCTCCGAGAAGGCCGTTGGGGAACCAAGCAGATCGTTCCACCCGAGTACGTGAAGACGGCGCTGACCCCGAGTGCGCACGGCCCGGACTACGGATTCCTGTGGTGGCTGAACACGCGGGGCCGGGCCAAGACGCTGCCGGCCAACAGCTTTCAGGCACAGGGAGCCGGCAGCAACACCATCTTCGTGTCGCCCGACCATGATCTCGTCATCGTCTGGCGGTGGCACGGAGGCGGCAAGGAAGAGTTCTTTACGCAGGTCATCGGCGCCATTCAACAGACGACCACCGCCCCGCGCTGACGCGGGGTCCGTCCATCTCGACGGTTGAGGGTGATGGATGGACCCCCCGGGGTCTTGAGGCGGAGCTTCGCTAGAGTGACAGCCGGGCACGTGCGTCGTGCGCGCTGACGCCCGATCGCTCGAGCGTTTCGCGGAGCGTGCGATGCAGGGCGTCGAGTCGCCGATAGAGGGCCTTTTGGTCATGTCCCAGGGCTCGGGAAATCTGCGAGACCTTGAAGCCCCCGTGGTGACGCAAGCGCAGCAACAGCCGGTCTTCAGCCCGCAACCCGCGTAGCGCGCGGCCCAGCGCGCTGCGAAGCGCGATGACCTGATCGTGGTGATCCAGAGCCGGCGTCGACTTGGCCGAGTCGACTGCGATCATCTGACCGGTGACCGACTCGATCGCGACGAACCGACGCGGCCGCGAGCGCGCGCGCGAGGTAATCTCCTGCTCCACGGTCTCCGCCAGGGCGTGGCCCTCGGCCTCGAGCTTCGCACGGGCCGTCGCCGGGGCCCACCCGTCTCGATAGACCATCGTCTCGAACCTCACCGCGTCAGCCCCGCCGCGGCGAGCGCGATTCGAGGGCCGCCAACGGCCCAATTCCGCGCACCGCAGGTCCTGCGCCTGTCGCGTGACCACAACGGTGATGAAGGTCGAAAAGGACGCGCGTCCCTGGTACTGGCGCAGGGCACGGTAGTCGCGCTCTACCAGATGGAGCCAGACCGTGGACTCCAGCTCATCGACGAGCGCACCTCGCAGGCGCTGCCGCCGGGCGACGCTGCGGACGATCTGGCGGATCAACGACAGATTGTCAGCCAGATACTGAGCCGGATCCGACAATTTGGACACACTAGCCGGGGGGAGCGACATGTCCTGTCCTTCCGGTGTTGAGCGGACCATCCCGCACCTACCCACAACGAAGGTCGCGAGCAAACCGTACAGGCATCGGCGGGGACGCTGCCGGATCACGGTTCGCGGACAGGGTCGACCCCTGGTGCGCCCAAAGCCTCCTCAACAACGCCAACCCTGGATCGGGATCTGCGCGCATCGGCGAGATCTGGGAGAACACCCTCGCACGTCCGTCTAACCGTGTGAGCATGGAGCAAGAGCGTTGGCCGTCGCGGTGGGTCCATTCCTCGGAGGGCTGTCCGGATGCCGAAAGGCTGGCCGCCTGGGTCGAGGGCAATGTCGAGCCCGTCAGTCGGGGCCGTCTGACTCGCCACATCCGGCGTTGCGCCCGGTGCTCGGTCACCGCCGTCGTCGTGGTCGAGGTGATCGGCGACCTGCACGCCCGATCGATCCTTCGGGGCGCTGTCGCGCGAGCCGTCGGTCGAGTACCGGCCCGCCAGTCGGGTTTCCGTTGTCGCCCGCGTCGCCGCCTGGTGGCGCTGCCTTCGCGGAGACCGAGGAGTCTCCCCATCGATCTCGCGGATCCCGCTGACGCTGTCTCAAGGAAGCGAGCGGTCGCCCAACCGGCGGCCCGGTGACGGTTCGCGTGCCGGCGCGCTCCGGGGGGAGTGCCGACACCGACCGACCGCTGAATCGCTTTCGCGACTGCAGGCGGGGTCCGCGGGACTTCCCGTCCCGTAGCACCGTTGGACCCGGCGAAGTGTCGGGCAGATTCCGCGCCGTTTTCGCGATGGCCCCGCGATCTTCCATCCCACCTAGCGCGCGGACATCTGATCGCGTGGCGCGGCGGTGGTAGCTCGATCCAAGGTGTCGATCGTGGCGGAGGACGGTCCACGCTTCTTCCGAAGTTCGTTCGACACGCGTTCGGCTTCACGCATCACGCGCAGGATGTTGACCCCGAGAATCTTGCGGATGTCCAGGTCCGTGTAGCCGCGCTTGAGCAGCTCCGCCGTCAGGTCCGGATACTTCGACACGTCCTCCAGGCCCTGCACGACACTGCTGATGCCGTCGAAATCGCCGCCCAGGCCGATGTGATCGATGCCAGCCACCTTGCGCACGTGGTCGATGTGATCGGCCACCTGCTGAAGCGTGGCACGCGGCTCCGGGTTTTCCGCCCGCCACCGCTCCATGGCTGCATCGACGTAGGCCTGATTGTTGGGAAACTGCGCGCGCAGCGACTGCAGCGCCGCCTGCGTCTTGGCGCTGTGATCGGCGACCGACTGTGAGATGAAGCCCGGGACGAAGGTGATCATGATGACGCCGCCATTGGCCGGCAACATCTGGAGGACCTGGTCGGGCACGTTGCGGGGCACGTTGCACACGGCCTTGGCCGACGAATGCGAGAAGATGATCGGCGCAGCGCTCACGCGAATCGCGTCCTCCATCGTCTCGGGGGAGACGTGGCTCAGGTCGACGAGCATTCCGAGCCAGTTCATCTCGCGGACGACCTCTTCGCCGAACCGCGAGAGGCCGCCCAGGGCAGGACGGTCGGTGGCCGCATCGGCCCACGGTACGTTCTGGCTGTGCGTGAGCGTCATGTATCCCGCGCCGAGCGCGTGCAGCATGCGGAGCGTCGCCAGCGAGCTGTCGATGGAGTGCCCCCCTTCCAGGCCGATCAACGAGCCGATGCGTCCAGCCTTGAATGCGCGTTCCACATCGGCCGCCGTGCGCGCCGTCTGGAACGTTTCCGGCCATCGGCGAATCATCCGGTGCACGATGTCGATCTGCTCGAGCGTGGCACGGACGGCTTCCCGGCCCTGCATGGTGGAGGGGACGAAGACGGACCAGAACTGGCCGCCAACCCCGTCCTGGCGCAGCCGGGGGATGTCGGTCATCAGCTTCGGCACGCTGCCGGTGATGTCGGCGCTCGAGAAATCACGCGCGGGATCCGCTTCGCGCAACGCCCACGGATAGTCGTTGTGGCCGTCGATGAGAGGCACCTGCTTGTGCAGCGACCTGGCTCTGGTGGCGAGGTCCGACTGGGCGGCCGGCGAGAGGACCAGGAGGGCAAGTATTCCGCCAACGGCTGTCAGTTTCTGCATGAGTGCCTCACCAGGGATCGTGACGAGTGTGCGAGAGGAGACCGATGAGCGCTGATGTGCATCGAGTCTGCCGCCAGACGTGCTGGCGTCACCGCACCCTCTCCTGAGACGACGAGAGGCGTGCGAGGGTGGCCGGGAATCGGCCATCTCGGCGGCGGCAGACCGATAGCGGAAACCAGCGCATGTGACGATACGATACGACCTTGGCGAAGGGATGGGCAAGGCCGGCGCCGGCTGACTGTCAACGCGCCGGCTGACCTGGGAGGCAGCGCTGTCCGGCTCATGCCCGGGCCACGTCGCCGGACGCCGCAGACTTGGCGCGAACCAAAGTGCCCACGGCCACGCTGGTTTTGATACGCTCTGAACTCTCCAGGAGGCAGGCATGACACGCGCACGCATGTGGCGGACGGGAGCTCTGGCTCTTTCCCTGACTCTCGCGCTGATGGCGGTGGCGCCGCTGGCCGGCCAACGCCCAGGAGGGCCTCCTGTAGAGGCGACGCTCACACCTCTCGCGACGCCGGTGTCGAAGCCGGACGCCCGCGTGATGAAGCTCAAAGAGGCGGTCAGTGCAGACGTGCTGTCCATGTTCGATCTCGGTCAGCAGATGGTCGACATGGTATTCAGCTTCGGCGAGCTTGGCTTCCAGGAATTCGAGACGCAGAAATACCTGACCGGGATCCTGCAGAAGAACGGCTTCACCGTGGAGGCGGGCGTCGCCGGCATTCCCACGGCGTGGGTCGCGCGATACGGCTCGGGTCACCCGGTGATCGCGCTGGGATCGGATGTCGACGGGATCCCGCAGGCATCGCAGAAGCCCGGTGTGGCCTATCGGGATCAGATCGTGGACGGCGCCCCCGGCCACGGCGAAGGCCACAACTCCGGCTCGCCGCTCAACGTGCTGGCGGCGATCGCGGTCAAGCGCGTGATGGAGCGCGAAAAGCTGCCTGGCACGATCATGATCTGGCCCGGGGTGGCCGAGGAACAGCTCGGCACCAAGGCCTACTACGTGCGTGCCGGTCTCTTCAAAGACGTCGATGCCGTGCTCTACAACCACGTTGGTTCAAACCTGGCCACGGGGTGGGGAGACGGCGGCGGCAACGGGCTGATCTCGGTCGAATACACCTTCGAGGGCGAGACCGCGCACAGTGCCGGCGCCCCTTGGCGCGGGCGTTCGGCACTCGACGCCGTGGAGCTGATGAACGCCGGGTGGAACTACCGGCGCGAGCATCTGCGCTTGCAACAGCGCTCGCACTACGTCATCACCAACGGCGGCGATCAGCCCAACGTCGTGCCGCGAAACGCGAGCGTCTGGTACTACTTCCGGGAGACGACCTTCGAGGGGATCAAGAGCATGTGGCAAATCGGCGACAAGATCGCCGAAGGCGCCTCGCTGATGACCAACACCAAGTGGTCGTCACGCGTGCTGGGATCTGCGTGGCCGTCGCACATGAATCGGACGCTGGCCGAGACAATGCACGCCAATATCACCGCGGTGGGGCTGCCGCAGTGGACGGACGCCGACGTTCAGCTCGCCAAAGCGACACAGAAGGAACTCGGCGTGCCCGAAGTGGGCTTGTCAACCCGGATCGCGGCCGAGGTGCGGGGGCGCGAGTCGCAGCCGGACGAGGACAAGCGCGGCGGCGGATCAGACGACATCGGTGACATCTCCTGGAATGTGCCCACGGTGTCGCTGAGCTTTCCGGCGAATTTCCAGGCGGGGCCCGGGCACAACTGGGCCAATGCCATCGCGATGGCCACCCCGATCGCGCACAAGGGCACCGTGGCGGGCGCCCGGGTCCAGGCGATGACGCTGATCGACCTGCTGATGCGTCCGGACGTCCTGGCCCAGGCGCGCGAGTACTTCGACAAGGTGCAGACGAAGTCCCGTCGGTACACGCCGCTCCTGCGGGCGCAGGATCAGCCGGCCATTCATTTGAACAAGGCGATCATGGATCGCTACCGGCCCGAGATGAGGAAGTTCTACTTCGACCCCAGCAGGCACAAGACCTATCTCGAGCAGCTCGGAATCAAGTACCCGACCGTGCGAGGTACGACGACGCAGTAGAGAAAAGGGGTCGGGTGTAATTCACGTTTCTGCGTACGCGCCCTTGGCGGTGCTTGCCCACAATTGCGCGTAAACTGGTGCAGAAACGTCGATGTCCCGGGAGAAACGTGAATCAAGCCCGACCCCTTTGTGGAAAACGCAGCTCGCGGGCGTCGAGAGCCGGCTCGCCGCCTTCGTCGCCGAGCGCCATCCGCTCGCTTTGCCCGTGGCCGTCGAGGCGCTCGACACACTGCGTCGGGGCGGTGGCGACCCCACGGCGATCGACGGTCTGCGTGCGGCGTTCCGCCGCGAATTCGCCAGGCGCCTCTACCAGACGCTCACCTCGCCCGACGGCATCGACGAGACCACCCCAGGCACGGCGGCCAGAGCCCGGCTCGAACACGCGCGCGCCGAAGTCGTCGAGGCTTGTGACGCGTTTCTCGCGCGCGAGTCCATCCGCGCTTCGCTGACCCACGACGAACGCCGCGACATCCTCCGCGGCATGATCCTCACACGCGCCGTCGATACGCGGCTCAAGCAACTCTTCATGGGCGGCGAGGTTCGCTGGGGAGATCGGGCGTTTCAAGGCAAGGGATTCCGATCGCTCGGCCAGGAAGCCATCTACGCCGGTGGCATCCGCCTCAGGCGCGGACCCGCCTATCAGCGGTCCGACGGCACGTGGCAGGGCGACGTGCTCGCGCCCGTGATTCGCGACCTTGGCATCACGCTCGCCATGCGCCACGACGAGGAAGCCGTCCGCCAGGTGTTGAGCGCGCAGATGGGCAAGGCCGGCCAGCCCATGTTCGGCAAGGACCTCCACACGGGCGATTGGGCCTGGGGCGTTCTGCCGGCCGCTGCCCCGTTGTCGATCGGGTCGCTCTCCATCGCCGGCCTCGCCCTGGGCTTCTGGCGCGAAGGGTCGGGCCGCGTGGCCATTTCCTTCATTGGCGAGGGCGGCTCCTCACTCGGCGAATGGCACGAAGCCATCAATCTCTGCGCCGTTCGCAAGCTGCCCGCGGTCTTCTGCCTGCAGAACAATCAGACGGCGCTCTCGACACCGGTGGCCGAGAACTCGGCGGCGCGCGTGTTTGCCGACAAGGCCATGGGCTACGGCATCCCAGGCTTCACGATCGACGGCACCGACCCCGACGCCGTGGCGGCCGCCTTCACATGGGCAGCCGAGCGGGCTCGTGCCGGCGCAGGCCCGACGCTCATCGAAGTGGTGGCCATGCGCATGTGCGGCCACGCGCATCACGACGACATGCTCTACCACGGCAAGGAGGCCGCCGCGTCCTGGGACTATCCCCCTCTTCACGAGTCGGGATACGCCGACCGCGACCTGTACGAGTTCTGGAGCAAGCGCGATCCCATCGCGCGCTACGCGGCGCGCCTGGAAGCCGAGGGAATCATCGCCCCAGGCGCCGTCGACGCGATGAAAGCCGAGGCGGAGCGCACGGTCGAACGCCAGGCGCAGATCGTCATCGATGCGCCATGGCCGTCACCCGAAGAGGCCGGCGCGGGGGTGTTCGCCGATGAAGGGCCGCGTGCTCGCATCGAGGTCCTCGACCCGGGTTGGCGGCTGGCCCAGTCGCGCGAGGCCGCGCTCCCTCCGCTCGATCCCGGGCCTCCGTTCGACAAGAAGGGCAGCACGCTCCTCGAGGCCGTCATGCTGGGCGTCGGCGACGCACTGCGAGCCGACCCCCGCGTCTTCGTGTACGGTCAGGACGTCGGCGGCCAGTACGGCAACGCGTTTCTCCTCCTGCGGCCGCTCCTCGAGGCGTTCGGCGATCGCATTCTCAACTCGCCGCTCGCCGAGGGGGCCGTGCTCGGCGTCTGTGTCGGCGCAGCCTTGGCCGGCCAGCGGCCGATCGGCGAAATGCAGTTCAACGACTTCGTCGCCACCGGCTTCAATCAGCTCGTCAACAACGCGGCGAAAATTCGCTACCGCTGGGGCGGAGAGGTCCCGATGGTCGTGCGCATGCCCTGGGGTGGCCTCCGCCATGCCGGGCCCTACCACAGCCAGAATACCGAGGCCTGGTTCTACCGCACGCCAGGACTCAAGATCGTCGTCCCGTCGACCCCCTCCGACGCGCGCGCGCTTCTGGCAGCCGCCGTCGCCGATCGCGATCCCGTGCTGTACTACGAGCACATCGCGCTCTATCGGGATCCACGCATCAAGCAGCGCTTGACGACGGAAGCACCGGTGCCGATACCCATCGGCCGGGCGGCCCTGCGTCGCGCGGGTGCCGACCTGGCGATGATTTCATACGGCGCGTACGTTCATCGCTGCCTGCGAGTTGCGGAGCAGTTGGCGCAGGACGGAATCGAGGCCGCCGTGCTGGACTTGCGAACCCTGTCGCCGCTCGACCGGGACGCGGTGCTGCGCCTCGCCCGCCACTGCAGCAAGGTGCTCATCGTCCACGAGGACACGCGAACCGGCGGGATCGGCGAGAGCCTGGCAGCGATGATTCAGGAAGAGGCGTTCGAGTCGCTCGACGCACCGGTGCGAGTCCTTGGCGCGCTGGATACGCCCGTGCCGTACGCGCCACCCCTCGAGGAGTACTTTCTCGTGAGCGAGGACGACATCGGGCGCGCGGCGCGGCTGCTCATCGATTACTGAGGAGAAGCCGCCGGACCACGCCTACCCGGGGGGCCGTCACTTCTTTCGCTTGCCCGACCAATCTCCCGCGCCGCCTTCGAAGCTGAAGGTGCCCGTCATCGCGTCGCCCTCCACCTCGCCCACGATGTAGACGGTCATCATCTGCCCGCCGGCATCGACGTTGATTGACAGGGCGAGCTTCGTCCCCTTGACCGTCCCTGTCACCTCGATGGTGCCCTGAGGGCCCTCGAGCGTCCCCTTGACGTCCTCTCCATCCTGCGTCAACTTCGCCCCGGCCTCGATGGGGCCCATCGGGCCGTTGAACATGAGCATCCAATCGCCCGAGATGTCTGCGGCGGCTGTCGCTTGAAGGCGGGCAGGAGCCGTCGTCAAGGCCAGTACGGCGAGCGCAAGCAATCCGAATCGCATGATGTCCTCCTGGGGCCTTCCGTGTTTCGTCTGCCGGTCCAGTTGCTCATCGCCGGGCCGCCGAAGTCGAACGTGCCGTTTCCTGTGGCGCGTCGTTGCCCGCGCCGTTCGCCGCTTCAGTCCATCAACCGCACCTGCACGGTGTCGTCCACGATGCGCGTTTCATGCCGTGAGACCCCCACCTTGCCGTCCTGTATCAGAATCCCGGTCCGGATGTCGTAGGACCAGCCGTGCCACGGGCAGGTGACCACACCGTGTTCAATCTCGCCGTCGCACAACGGCCCTGACTGGTGCAAGCACAGATTATCGATGGCAAAGAACCCGTCGTCCAGACGAAACAGCGCGACGTGGCGGCCGTGGACGCGAATCATGCACCCAGTGCCGGGCGCGAAGTTGTCGATGGCCCCGACGGTCACGAATCCGGCCATCTGGTCATCACGCATCAGCAAGCACTCCAAGGCCGACGAGCATCGCTCCGCGGCCTGGCCCGTCGTCGCCACTTCTCGCGTGCACGGCCGAGCCGGCTCGCTCCTACTTCCTCGCCGCCGGCGTCATCGTCGTGTCGCGCCGCTCGGTCCCGCGCATGTACACGATCTTGACGCCCTCCCCAACCTTCAGCAGCTCGAGCGCGTAGGTGTAGTCGTAGATGTTCGCAATCGACTGCCCGGCGATCTCGACGATGACATCGCCCTTCTGTAAGCCGGCCCGCTCCGCGGGGCCTCCCCCGATGACGCCGCCCAGCAGCAGACCCTTCACGTTGGTCGCATAATCGGGAATCGTGCCCGTGAACACCCGAATGCCCGCTCGCCCGGCGGTGTCGCTCTGCTGCTCCACCTTCGTGAACTGTGGCGGCTCCGGTGTGTCTCCGATCCTCCGGACGATGGCCGCCGCGAAGCTGACGACGCGGTCGAGATCCTCGTAGTTGATCTTCTCGGCGGTGTCGCCGGGACGGTGGTAGTCGGTGTGCGTGCTCGTGAAGAAACTGAGCGACGGCACGCCGGCCAGGTTGAACGTCGCGACGTCGGTTGGCTGATACGGGTCGGGTTGGACGATGAGGTCGAAACCGGCGGCGACATTCGCCTGCTCGAGGGTGCGCGCCCAGACGGGGCTGGTGCCCGTCGCCTGCACCGTCAGCCTGTTGTCCACCATCCGCCCCACCATGTCGAAATTGAGATACGCCGCCAGGGCACTGGGAGGGACCGGTGGCGTGTTGACGAAGGCGTTGGATCCAATGAGCCCGATCTCTTCGGCTGACCAGAACCCCAGCAGGACGTGCCGGCGTCGCATCTGCCGCGACAGCGTCTCGGCCGCCCCCAGGACGGCGGCCGTGCCCGAGGCATTGTCGTCTGCCCCGTAGTGAATGCGGCCGGCCTCGTCCTTGCCCGCTAGCGAGTTGCCGTGGCCGCCGCGGCCCAGGTGATCGTAGTGCGCGCCGAGCGCAACCCACGGGCGTTCAACGTCCGTCACCGGGCCGCTGGCCGGCAGGTACGCCACGACGTTGCGGCCCGTCTGGGTCTCGCGCTGCACGGCTGATTTCACTGTCACCGTCACGCTGGGGATCGCAAAGCCCATGACGTGCGGGTTGCCGGAATCGAGGTCCTTCTGCACCGCTTCGAGGCTCTTGTCGGCGACGCCCGAGAAGATCGCGCGCGCGGCCTCGCCGCTGATGCTCGCGGCGACGATGCCTGAACCCGCCAGGGCCGTGTCGAATGACATCGGAATCGTGTTCCCGGCGTTCGGCGATCGCGGTCCGGTGGCGACGATGAGCGCTCTTGCGCCGCGCTGGCGGGCCGCCATGGCCTTGTAGCGCAGATCGGAATAGCGCGCCAGGATCCCGCGCGTCTTCTGATCCGCGTCCTCGGGGAAGTAGCGGAGCACCAGCACCACCTTGTCCTTGACGTCGAGTCCCGCGTAGCTGTCATAACCGAAGTTCTGGCTGTCGGGGACGATTAGCCCGTAACCGGCGAACACGACCGGGCCGGTCGCCTCGGCCGAGTCGGAGAAGGAGAGCGCCTGCACGTGTTGGCTGGCGTCGAAGCCGCGCGGTGCCGCGCCGACCGCCGCCACGGTGAGTGTCGATCCCGCATCCTTGGTGCCCGCCGTGAACTCGAAGGGCAGGAACATATCCGGGCGACCGGGGAGCGGCTTGGCGCCGATGCGCGCGAGTTCGGCGGCGAGATAGTCCGCGGCCAGCCGTTCGCCTGCCGAACCCGCGAGCCGACCCTCGAGCTTCTCGGAAGCCAGCGTTTCGACGTGCACCCGGGTGCGCGAGGTGGTCGCGGGGGCTTGCGCGGCCGCAGGGCCGAGCGCCGCCGCCCAGAGCATCGCTGCCGTGACCGCGACATACGCGGGTCGGGCCGCGGCGGACTGCCCGCGTGTGACCGGTTGGGTGATCTTCATGTCAGGCTCCTCAACCTTCGCTGGTGTGGTGGCTTCGAGCAGGCGCCAACGCGCCCTCGAGGCCATCTCCTGCCCACCGTGTGCCTCAACGCCTCGGGGGCGCGTCCGCAATGGCCTTTCGGGCCGCCCCGTGATCCCACTGCGCGAGGAAGATCTGCCCCTCGCGGCCGCCGCCGCGGCTCGACGTCCACGCCATCTGCCGCCCGTCGGGCGACGGCACAGGCAAGCCATCGAACCCGTCGGAATACGTCACGCGCACCGGCTCTTTCGTGCCCGCCACGTCCACCATGAACACCTCGAAGTTCTCGAAGCCGAGCTTGTTGGAGGCAAACAGCAGGTACTCGCCTGACGGGTGAATGTAGGGCGCCCAGCTCATCGACTTGAAATTGGTCACCTGCCGCTGATCGCTGCCGTCCAGGTTCATCGTCCACACGTCTGCGATGAGGCCCTGCTCATCGAAGCGGCGCCACACGATGCGCTTCCCGTCCGGAGAGAAGAACGGCCCGCCGTCGTATCCATTGACGGTCGTCAGCCGGCGCTGACCCGATCCGTCCGCGCGCATGATGTAGATCTCCGCGAAATAGCTCGAGTCCACCTCGAGCTGCTTGCGCTCGGCGTCGGAGAGCGTGCGGTTGTAGGCGTCGCGCATCGACGAAAAAACGATCCACTGGCCGTCCGGCGAGTAGCTGGCCTCGGCATCGTAGCCGCGGGCGCTGGTCAGCCGCTGAAGGGCGCGTGACTTCTCGGAGTACGCGTACACCTCCATCTCGGGGTCGTAATCCCACGCGTAGCGTCGTTCCTTGCCTGAGGCGCGAAACGCGAGCTCCTCGTCTTGCCACTTCTTCGACTGCGGATCGTGGTGTGTCGAGGAGAACAGAATCTGATCGGCGCCTGGTCGGAAAAACGCGCAGGTCGTCTTGCCCAGGCCGGGCGAAATGCGGTGCGTGTCGCCAGTGGTCAGGTCGAGCACGTAGATCTGATAGAAGGGGTTCCCGGGCTCGCGCTCGCTTTGAAAGACCAGCCGCGTGCCGTCAGGCGACCAGTACCCCTCGCCCGCGCGGCGTCCCTCGATGGTCAGGCGGCGAATCCGCGAGAGGAAGTCTCGCTCGGCGTGTGGCGCCGGTGTCTGGCGGATCGTCGAGGGCGACCACTTCGTAGACGACGCCCCGGCGTGGGGCGACGCGTCTCCCGCGCCATCTGCCGGACCGTTGGCGGCGACCAGCAGCACGCTCGACAGGCTCAAGGCGACGACAACACCCGACAACGGAAGCTGTCGGCGTGCCACCCCCGTTCTGTTGGCCGTGACCGCAGACGTCGTGGGCATGAGTGGCTCTGTCTCGTTGGTCATCGCGAGGGCTGGGTCATCGAAGTTGCTGCGTACCTGGTTGAAACACCGCGATGGCCGCCTTCACGCGCTGCGGGCGACCGTTGCCCGGCTCGAGGACGGGGAAGGCCGCGACGACACGGCCTCCGAACGCGTCGATGCCATTGTAATCGCCAAAGAAGGTGGTTCCGGCACAGCAGTCAAATGGCGTCACGGCGAGTGGGTAGTTGACGAAAGTCCTGCCGCCGTCCACGCTTCTCGCCAGCGTGACCCCGGTCATGGTACCGGGCTGCCCGCGGCGATCGTGGAACACGAGGTTGAGCGACCCGTCCACGGGATCCACGGCGAGCCAGGCGAACAGCTGAGCCGCGCCCTTCGCGTCGTCGTTGACGCGGACTGGCGACGACCACGTGCGCGCGCCATCACGGGACGAGGCGACGAACACATCGAGGTCGCCGTGACGCTCGTCGATCCACGCGACGTACACCGAGCCGGCGTGGGGCCCAGCGCTGAGATCGACGGCCGTGACCGGCATGCCGTTGTGACGGGCAATCCCCGGCTGCGGCAGGTCCCATCCTCCGGGAATGGCCGTGACCATCACATCCGTGCCGAACGTCCAGCCTCCATCCGTGGACGTGTCGATGACCAGGCCCTTCGGCCCGGACCAGGCGATGTACACGTGTCCCTGCGGGCCGACAGCCGGCACCACGCCCTCGACCGTCCCGTCGCTGTCACGCGCATCGCCAGCGTCATCCGAGATCTCGAGGGGAGTCGAGAACGAGCGTCCGCCATCGCGCGATCGCGACACCATGATGTGGCTGCGATGCGCCGGGTTGTCGCTGCCGTAGACGTCGAACCGCGTCCACGCGACGTAGAGGTGGCCACGATGAGGAGATCGCGCACCGCGATCGACGCCAATCCACGGCTTGTCCTCGAACGGAATGACGGTGTTGATGTGATCGACGACCGCAACCGGGGGCGTCCAGTCGAGGCCATCCCGCGTCGTTCTGACGAAGATCCCGCTGAAGGCCCGCGCCGGCCGCTCGACACGGATGCCGTCGAACGAGATGTACGAGTGATACGCCGTGCCGTCGTGCCCGAACACGACCGCGTCGTCTCCCTGCACGCGAAGGCCGCTGTTCGGGGCGGGAGTGACCTTCCAGGTGAGACCGCCGTCGAAGGAGGCATACGCGTGATTGCCCACGCGCGGCTCGCCGGGCCCGCCTGCCTGCAGCATCACCGCAATGACGTGATCCGGGTTGGTCGGGTTGATGGCGACAGACACCTCGGCTGGGCGTCTTGCCTCAGGTGGCGTGATGGTGGCGATTCGCGGGACGGCATGGCGGTTCGCGGGACGTGCGGCCATGGACGAGGCGGGCGACTGCGGACCTGGCGCGGCCGCGGAGAGCAGCGCGACCCCGACGGCGAGCGCGGGCATGGCGGCAGCCAAGGGCCACCGGGAAGCGGACATCCAGACATGATACTGGGGCGGCGGCCTGGCCAGCGGGCCCCGGCGAGTGCCACCACCTCGTTTTTCTCGGGCGTCTGAGGCGAAGCCCCGCCAGACGTTTCGACGTAGGATCGCAGGATGCGAACGGCGGCGGTGCTCCTGACCCTTGTCGCGTTGGGCTCGACGTCTGTGCTGTCACGAGCCGACGTGCACATGGTGGAGGTCAGCGGCGAGGGTGCGAAGTTCTGGCCCCGCTGGCGCGGGCCGTCCGGACAGGGCCTCGTGCCTTCAGGCAAGTACACGAACCGCTGGTCGCCCACCACCAACATCAAGTGGCGCACCCGAATCGCGGGCGAGGGAAACTCCTCGCCGATTGTGTGGGCGGACCGCATCTACCTGACGACGGCGCAGGATGGCGGGGCCAAGCTCGCGCTCGCCTCCTATACGCGGGTTGACGGCCGCAAGGTATGGGAGACGGTCATCCCTCAGGTCGGCGTCGAATACGTGCACCAGAAGAACGGGCACGCGTCGGCCACGCCGACTACCGACGGACGGCTGATCTACGCCTCGTTCGGCCGGCATGGGCTTGTGGCCTTCGACCTGGCGGGGCGGATCGTCTGGCATCGCAAGTTCGGCCTCATCGACAACTACCACGGACCTGCAGGATCGCCCGTCCTCTACAAGGACCGCGTGTTTCTCTACCAGGACCAGGCAGGACGAGGCGATCGGGGCGCCTTTGTCGCGGCCTTCGATGCCAGGACTGGCGAGACGTTGTGGGAGACGCCGCGCACCGAGACCGTTGGCTGGGGGACCGCGGTCGTCATCAACAGCGGCGCTCGGGATGAACTCGTGATCAACAGCCAACGGCGCGTCGCCGCCTACGATCCGGCCACTGGAAAAGAGTTGTGGTCCGTACGCGGGATGACCTTCGAAGTGATTCCGACGCCGGTCGTGGGAGAGGGGCTCGTGTTCGCCTCGTCGGGCCGTGCGGGCCCGACGCTCGCCATCCGCCCTGGCGGGAGCGGTGATGTCACCAGCACCCATCTGATGTGGAGCACGCCGAGGGGCTCGCCGTTTGTGCCCTCGCCCATTGTCCACGACGGCTTGCTGTATCTGGTCAACGACATGCAGAGCATCCTGACCGTGCTCGAAGCAAAGACCGGGACGCCCGTCTATCAGGGGCGGATGGGCGTGGCGCAGCGCGAAGGGTTTTCTGCCTCGCCGGTCCTCGTCAACGGCGAGCTGTTCTTCACCAATGACGAGGGCGAGACTTTCGTGGTGAAGGCAGGCCGGGAATTCAACCTGCTCCACGTCAACACGCTGGGGGAGCGCACGCTGGCTTCGCCGGCGCTGGTGGACGGCGTGTGGTATTGGCGGACGGCCAGCAGCCTGATCGCGATTCAGTAGGGAGGGGTCAGCCCCCGGACGATCGGCGACGGCCATCGCCTCGGGAACTCGCCTCGTTGTAGGATTGGCCCGCCGGCCCTCGATGAGGTCACCGTTCACCGTGGTGGAGGATCCATGAGCGCTCCCGACCCATTGCTCGCCCCCATAACGGGCGCCGATCGCCGCCTGGCGGGTGGCGTGCAAATCGACGTGGTCAAGGCGGGTGACGGCCGCGTCAAGCGCGTGATCTACCCTCCCGGATTCCGATGGTCGACGCACATGAAGCCCGTCGTCGGCACCGACCAGTGCATGCATGCCCATGTGGGTTTTCTGGCTCGCGGCCACGTTCGGATTCGCTACACCGACGGCTGCACCGTGGACTTCGTCGCTCCGCAGGTGATGGCGGTGGAACCCGGGCACGACGGCGAGGTGATCGGCAACGAGCAAGCGGTGCTCATCGAATTCGATTTCGAGGGTGACACGGCGCGGCGATTCGGGATGCCGGCCGCGCACGGGCACTGACAGGGCTGGCCGCTGGAGGCGCGTGAGGATCGTGGCGAACGGGCAGGCGCGGCGCGGCTGGCGCCCTGCACGATGGCAGCTGCCAGGAGGAGCCGACAAATCTTTCCGGTGATTGGAGCCCGAGTGGCGCAGGCGCTCTCGAGTTCGGACATCGTGGCCATGCAGTTTGCACAGCGACAGGTCAAAGACGTCACGCTCATCACGGTCTCCGGCCAGATCACGATGCTGGACCCGCCGGGACAGCTCCGTGAGCGCGTGTCGTCGCTCATCAAGAGTGGCGAGCGCAAGATCGTCCTCAGCCTGCAGAACCTGAGCTTCGTGGACAGCTCGTGTATCGGGGAACTGGTGTCGTGCTGTCTGACGGTCGCCCGGGCGGGCGGCACGCTCAAGCTCGCCAACCCCGCGCGACGGGTGCAGGAGCTGCTGCTCATCACCCGGCTCGGGCCGATCTTCGAGTCCTATGAGACGGACGCCGAGGCCGTGGCAAGCTTCGACTCCTGAAACCAGAGAGGCCGATGTCACGCTTCACAGACGCGATCCATCTCACTGTCGCGACGGCCCTGACTGTCGTCACGGCCCTCTCGGCCTCAGCTCAGCAGGTCGGCCCACAAGCCGGCTCCCTCGTCATCGTGGGGGGCGCCCTGCAGGACCCCGCGATCGTCAAGCGGTTCATCGACCTCGCTGGCGGTCCGGATGCGCCGATTGTCCTGGTGCCGACGGCCGGCGACGACGACGAGTACGACCAGTATTGGTCGGGCCTGCGGCAGTTCCGCGAGCAGGGCGCGCGCCACCTCGTCGTGCTCCACACGCGCAATCCGAAAGTCGCGGACACCGAAGCGTTCGCCAAGCCGCTCACGACCGCGCGCGGTGTGTTCTTCGGCGGCGGCCGGCAGTGGCGCCTCGCGGACGCCTACCTCAACACTCGTGTGCATCGCGAGCTGCAGGCGCTGCTCGACCGTGGTGGGGTCATCGGCGGATCCTCAGCCGGCGCCACGATCCTGGGATCTTTTCTCGTGAGGGGGGACACGAAGGGCAACGAGTTGATGGTCGGCGACCACCTGGACGGCTTCGGCTTCCTCAAGAATAGCGCGATCGATCAGCACCTTCTCCGCCGGAACCGCCAGTTCGATCTGATCGAGGTCATCGAGAAGCGTCCACACCTGCTCGGCATCGGCATCGACGAGGACACGGCTATCGTGGTGCAGGGGGATCGGTTCGACGTGATCGGCCGGGGCTACGTGGCAATCTACGACGCGAAGGCGATGGTCTCGCCGGCGGGCAGGTTCTACCTGCTCGCGCCCGGCGACCGCTTCGACCTCGTCCAGCGGAGCGCCAGCCGCCGGGCAGAGCAGTATCGACCGTTGGAGCGCGTGGTGCCGCGCCCCAACCCTTGACGCCTCGCGCGTACCCCAATACCCTGGATCCGATGCCGGGACTTCTGGGCATGACTCGAGCGGCTCTGCGCGCGGTGTCACGCGCGCTGCTGCTGGTCCTTGGTGTCACGACGCTCGGGCCGGTCCTGCACGGGGCGCACGATCCCGAGCACCAGGCGCCAGTCGTCGTTCACGACGAGAGCCAGCATCATCTCCAGGCGGCGCCGCAGGTCGTCCCGGGCTGGCCTGACGGTGAACACTGCGTGGCGTGCCACTTCGCGCGGTCGCTGCGCAGCCCCGTGGCCTGGGATGCGTCGGATCTGCACACCATCGGCCACGGCCGCCTCCTGTCCCACACCGCCCCGCAACTGGTTGCCGCGGCGTCGGCCACGCCGGCGCCTTCGCGCGCACCCCCAGCCATCGCCTGAGTCCATCCGTTGTCGATCGGGCCGCGCCGCGGCCTGCTGTCGGCGTTCGGTTTCCTTTGTTGGCGCCCCACGGCGTGGGGGGTGTTTGGGCGAGGGTCGTCATGGTCTACATGTTTCGTCGTGGCAGTGTCCCGGTGGTGCTGTTGGCGTGGGCCGTCCACGTGGCCGCTGCGCAGTCGGGCACCTGGGTGACAGGAAAAGTGACGAGAGACACCGGCGACCCCATGGGTGGCGCCGCCGTGGTCATCGAGGAGTTGAAGCGCGAGGTGCGCACGGACGCGGAGGGCGGATACCGCTTTGACGGGATTCCCCCGGGCGACTATCACATCTCCGTCCGCGCGGAGGGCTACAGCACCCGGCGCACCGAGGTGACCGTGACCGAGGGCGGGGCCGCCCTCGATCTCGTCGTCGAGCTCGACCTGCATTTCGCCGAGATCGTCTCGGTCAGCCCCAACGCGCGCACCCAGTTCGAGTCCTATCAACCGACCTCCGTCCTGTCGGGACAGGATCTGCAGAAGCAGCTGGAATCGACGATCGGCGCGACCCTGCAGGCTGAGCCCGGCGTGGCGATGCGGTCGCTGGGGCCAGGACCTGCGAGGCCCGTGATTCGAGGGCTCGATGGCGATCGGGTGGCCGTGCTGCAGGACGGGCAGCGGGTCGGGGACCTGTCCAGCCAGTCCGGCGATCACGGGGTCACGCTCAACCCGTCATCGGCCCGGCGCATCGAAGTCGTGCGCGGTCCGGCGACGCTGCTGTACGGCGCCAACGCCATTGGCGGGCTCGTGAACGTCATCACGGATCAGATTCCGACCAAACCGGTGACTCGGCCCACCGGAGAGTTCACCTTCGACCTCGCGTCGAACGCCGGCGAAGCCGGTGCGGCCGGCGACGTGCACGTGGGCAACGGCCGGTTTGCCCTGCACGTGGCGGGCGGCGGACGTCGTCACGGCAACTTCTCGACGCCGGACGGAGAGGTGGACAACTCGCAGTCGCGCTCCAGCCTCGTCAACATCGGTGGCGCGTGGACGGGCGAGCACGGCTACCTCGGCGCGAGCTATGGATTCGACGACACCAGCTACGGCGTGCCCATTGTCGAGGAAGGGCTGATCAGCCTGACGCCCCAGCGTCATGCCGTGACGTTCCGAGCCGGCGCGGAGGAGTTGTCGGGTGCCATCCGATCGTATCGCGCGACGCTCGGGATCCGCCGCTACCAGCACGACGAGCTGGAGGCCGAGGCGGTGGCGACGCATTTCGACAACGACACCGAAGAGGCGGAGCTGATGTTGTCGCACCGGCCGGTCGGCAAGCTCTCGGGGACGGTTGGCGGATGGTTCCTGCATCGCGCGTTCAACGTCGAGGGAGACGAGGCGCTGTCGCCGCCCGTCGATCAACAGGGCGGGGCCGCTTTTCTCTACGAAGAGTTGACCTGGCCGCACGTCACGGTGCAGTTTGGCGGCCGCGTGGACCACACGGCCTTCGAGCCGGCTGGAGGCGTGCTGCCGTCGCGCAGTTTCACGGAGTTTTCCGGATCGCTCGGACTCCTCGTCACGCCGCGCGCGGCCAACGACAACTTCGTCGTCGCGGCAAGCCTCGCCCGTGCCGCTCGGAATCCCGCGCTGGAGGAGCTGTACTTCTTCGGGCCGCACCCGGGGAACTTCGCTTTCGAGATCGGCAACCCGGCCTTGTCGTCGGAACGGGCCGTGGGGTTCGACGTGTCTCTCCGAGCGCGGTCTCCTCGCCTCAGGGGCGAGGTGACCTTCTTTCACAACTCGATCGCCGACTTCATCTTCCGCAATCCGATCAGCGAGGAGGAGTTCGAGGCGCGAGAAGGCGAATTCGATCGCCGGTTCGGGGTTGTCGACGCGCCAGGGGCTGGCCACGCGCACGCCACCGAGTTCGCCTTCATCGAGTTCACCGGCGAGGACAGCCGGTTGTTCGGCGTCGAAGCCCATGCCGACATCGACGTGACCCCTCATCTGGTCGCCGAGATCACGTACGACTGGGTGCGGGGGTCGCTCAAAGCGACCGGGGATCCCTTGCCGAGGATGCCTCCGTTTCGCGTGATTCCAGGGCTGCGCTATCAGAAGAACGCCCTGCAGGCTGGCGGCACCATCGCGCTGACCGCGGATCAGACGCGCGTCTTCGGCGAGGAGACGCCGACTGCCGGCTCCGCGCTCGTGAAGCTCTTTGCCTCCTACTCGTTTGTGAGCGGCCGAACGACGAACACGGTCACGGTGCGGCTCGACAACGCCGTCAACCGGCGCTACCGCAATCACCTGAACTACCTGAAGGACGTCCTGCCGGAAATGGGGCGCAACTTCAAGGTCGTGTATTCGGTGAGCTTCTAGCGCGAGGCTCCGCTTCACACCGTCGAGCATGTGCCCGAGTGGCTCCGCCTCGCTGGAGGCACTGTTGGCCGGCCCGGCCTCCGGCCGGGCGAGAAAACTTGACTCAAGTGGTTGGGAATCTGCAGAGTCAAGTTTTCTAGCCCGCTTCCTGCAGCCACCTTACTAGGGGCGGCATCGCGTGCCCCGTATAATCTGTCGCCATGGTTCGCGTTGCGTCTGCTGTCATCGTTGCCCTTCTCGCCATTGCCACGGTGGCCTGGTCGCGCGCAGGGAGTCAGGCGCCCGCGGAGACCGGCACCGGCTTCAGCCTGTCTGCCGCCTGGCTCGAGCCGCACCGCCCCCACGCTGAACGCCTGATCCGGGAAGCCACCGCGGACCAGTTCGCGTGGAATCGGCTCGCGGAGCTGACCGACTCGTTCGGCAATCGTCTGTCCGGTTCGGAGAACCTGACCCGCGCGATTGCCTGGGCTATCGAGGCGATGAAAGAAGACGGGCTCGAGAACGTGCGCGCCGAGCGGGTCATGGTGCCGCGGTGGGTACGGGGAAGCGAGAGCGCGGAGATCGTGGAGCCGCTGCGTCACCCGCTGGCCATGCTCGGGCTCGGCGGCAGCATCGCGACGCCCCCTGCGGGCATCGAAGCCGACGTGATGGTGGTCAGGAGCTTCGACGAGTTGACCCAGCGTGCCGGCGACGCGAAGGGCAAGATTGTGCTCTACAACGTCGTCTTCACGAACTACGGGCAGACCAATCAATACCGGACGGGTGGCGCGAGCGCAGCGGCCAGGCACGGCGCGGTGGCGGCGCTCGTGCGTGCAGTCGGACCAGTGGGGCTGCGGACGCCTCACACGGGTGGCATGGCCTACGCCGAAGGCGTCACCCGCATTCCGGCCGCCTCGATCTCAGCCGAGGACGCCGAGCGGATTCAACGTCTCGTGGACCGCGGCCGGCGCGTGCGTGTGCGAATCCGCATGGAGGCACGCTTCGAAGCGGACGCCGAATCCGCGAACGTCATCGGCGAGATCCGCGGTGCCGAGATGCCCGACCAGGTCGTGCTCGTAGGTGGCCACTTCGATTCCTGGGACGTGGGAACCGGCGCCTCCGACGATGGCGTGGGCTGCATCGTGACGTGGGAGGGGGCGCGGTTGATGAAGAAGCTGGGGATCCGCCCCCGACGCACCGTGCGGGTGGTCCTTTTCACCAACGAGGAGAACGGACTTCGGGGCGCCACTGCCTATCGCGACGCGTATCTGGCCCAGGCGGGCCAGCACGTGCTCGCCATTGAATCCGACTCGGGCGTGTTCGCGCCCGCGCGCATTGGATTCACCGGGTCGACCGATGCGCAGTATGTGATGCGTGAAATCGGCACGTTGCTGGCGCCGCTCGGGCTGCAGGACATCGGGCCCGGTGGCGGCGGAGCGGACATCGGGCCCATCGCTCAGGCGGGCAAGGTCCCGATGCTCGCCTATCAGGGAGATGCGTCGCGCTATTTCACCATCCATCACACGCCGGCCGACACCATCGATCGCATTTCGCCGGAAGAGGTGTCGAAAGCGGCGGCCGCGCTGGCCGTCATCACCTACGTGGCGGCTGACATGCCGGACAGGCTGCCGAGATAGCGCGTCAGCGAGGCGGAGCCGCCGCGGCACATGTTCGACGTGTGAGACGGAGCCTTGCTAGAAAACTTGACTCTGCAGATTTCCAACCCCTTGAGTCAAGTTTTCCCGCCCGGCCGGAGGCCGGGCAAAGCCAGCACTGCCCCTAGCGAGGCGAAGCCACACCTTGGCATGCTTGACGGTCTG
>JBQTIE010000105.1:0-10392 GCA_052389315.1 Acidobacteriota bacterium | reverse complement strand
AAGGGAGGACGTATGCGCCGTTTCTGGCTAGCGATGTTTGGCAGCGTCATGTTCGCGACGCCTCTGGCCGCCCAGTCGAACGTGGAAGTGAACGCCGGTCTGCAGCTCGACTTTCTGACGCCCGGCGCCAGGAGCCTCGCCATGGGCAGCGCCTTCATCGGCGTCGCCGATGACGCGACCGCGGTGTCCGCCAACCCCGCCGGCCTCCGGGCGCTTTCCCGTCGCGAAGTGTCTGTCGAGTTGAGGGGTCGCGGCCTGAACTTTCCCGTGGTCACGGGCGGACGCGCCAGTGGAACCGCGACCGGTACCGGGATCGACACGCTGACCAGCCTGACCGAGATCGACCAGTCGCTCAACGCCAAGGGTTTGTCGTTTCTCTCCTTCGTCTATCCCCGATCGCGGTGGGCGATTGCCGGCTACCGTCACGAGCTCGCCAACCTGGACGCCTCGGTCACGACCGGCGGGTTCTTCTTCACCCCGAGGACCGGGGGCAACGTCCGTCGGCTCCCCATCAAAGGCTCGATGGACCTGGACATCGTGACCTATGGCGTCTCTGGCTCCGTCAACCTGACCTCCCAGCTCTCCATCGGCGCCGGCCTGGCGTTCCACGACTTCAAGATGGCGTCACGGACCGACCGGTTTGGCATCAACAACGCCGCCTTCTCGACGCCCGTCTTCTTCGGCGCGGCGAATTACGACACGGGCAATCTGCTCAACTATCAGCTTCAGGAGGGCGAAGGAACGGATGCCAGCGTCAATGTCGGTCTGATCTGGGCGCCGAGCCGCAAGTTTCAAGTGGGAGCCGTCTTCCGCCAGGGCCCCGACTTCGATCTCCGCGTGGCCAACATCAACCCGATGACGAACCAGCCCTTCGCGAACCGCGATCTCCAGGGCGCGTTCCACGTACCCCATGTCATCGGCGTCGGCGGCGTGTTCCGCCCGATGGCGAACACCACGTTCGCCGTGGACGTCACGAAGGTGGAGTACTCACGTCTCGCCAAGGATTTCATCGACATCTTCAACGACGCGGCCGACGCGGAGAGTTTCACGGTTCAGAACGGGACCGAGTTCCACGCCGGCTTCGAGCACGTGTTTCCGCGGCGGATTCCCGTGGCGCTGCGTGCCGGCTACTGGTTCGATCCGGAGCACGCGCTCGAGATTCAGGGCGCCCCCGATATCAGCCAGGTCTATGTCTTTCGGCGGCGCGACGAAGACCAGCATCACCTCACCTTCGGCGGCGGCGTGGTGATCGGGAACTTCGAGATCAACGCCGCGGGTGACGTGTCGCACCGGACCAAGATCGGCGCGCTTTCGGCGGTCGTCCGATTCTGAGGCCGACAGGCGGGCGCTCCCCGGTCTCTGGCGGGAGCGCCGCCTCGGCGTCCCCGGCGGGTCAGGATGAGGTGGCGCTCGCGTAGAAGTCGATGAAGCGCGGGGAGAACGCGCGCGGATCCGGTTTCATGCCCGGCGCCAGACGATGGCACTCGATCGCGTCGCGTCGCGCCTGATCGAGCAACGCCTGGTCGCGCTCGCCGCCGACCACGTACAGCGAGTAGCGCGTGGCGGCCAGAAGCAGCGCCGCATGGGCCGCGGCTGGTCCGGCTGAATAACGCAGTCGGCTCAGGCTGGTTGCCGCTTCCTTGTACCGCGCGCTGAAAAACAGGCGCGCCGCGGACGTGAGTGCCGCCGGCGGCGTGAAGCGTGGAGGCGGCGCGCTTGGGGTGACCGACGCCGCCGCAGGCGCGGCTTCCCTTCTCACCGCGGTCGGCGTGGGCGGCGGCGTTGGCGGCGGAGGAGCCGCCGCGGGACGCTCCTCGCGGCTCGGGTTCAGGGGCACGGCGACGAGCGAGGCGCGCTGCATCTCCTCGCGGCGCGCCAGGGCGCTCTGCCGGACGCCCTCGAACAGCTGCGAGGCGCTCGCCGCCTGGTTGGCGGACTCCTGCAGGCGCGGCAAGGCGCTGTCGCGGCGGCCGGCTTCGAGCTCGTTGCGCGCCTGCGTGAGCGCGCTTCGTGCCTTCTGCGTCGTGGCGCCGAGGGCCGCCTCGCTGCTCCAGACCTTCCCGAGCAGCGGATCGGATTCGAGCTGGTCGATCGTGCGTCCCGCCTCCTCCGCACGGGTAAGGGCCGCGACCGCCGCTTGCGTGGCTGCCGTGACGGCCGCGGGACTGGGCGCCGCAGCAGCGGGCGCCGCCGGCTTCTCGGGTGGGGTCGTTCGGTTCGCCGCCACCGGCTTCTCGGTCACCTCTGGTTTGCCCGGCGCCGGCTTGGTGCCCGCGCCGGCGCCGCTGGCCAGCCGCGACTCGCACTGCTTGCGAAAGCGGAGCAGGTTTGAGCCCTCCGCCAGGCGCCTCACGGTGCCCTGGGCTTCCGATGTCTGCCACGAGGCAAGCGCCCCGACACAGTCCTTCTGATTGAACAACGCGAGGCCCAGGTAGTAGTGGGGCACGTAGGGCACGAAGTCCATCCCCGAGATGTTGATCCGCTCGTCTGATTCGAGGGGCTGTTCGGCGATGGCCTGGCGCATGTATCGCGCGACATCAGCCCAGCGCCCGCGGTTGCGGGCTTGAATCGCCTGGCGATAGATGTCCTTGTAGTCGGCGTACAGATCCACCGGCCACGACGCGGCGAGAAGGACGAGCAGGATGGGGATGAGGGGCCTCATCGTCTCAGGACCCCGCCCGCCGGAAGTACTCGGCGACATCAATGGGGGTGAATTCCGCCACGGCCAGCTCGGAGCCTCCGGCGACCACACGGACGGTGAGCGTCTTCGGGGCCGGGTCGGCCGGGTTGCGCAGCGTGATGCGGTACTCGCCCTGCGGCAAGGTCAGCGCCGCCGGCGTGTGGGTCACGGCCGGCGCGACCGCGCCCCCACCGCCCTGGATCTCGACGATTTCAGCCCATGGCACGGCGTCGATCACGAGGGTGCCGGTTGGCTGCGCGGTCGGCGGTGCCGGGACCGGTGCGGGTTCGGCGGCGGCGGGGGCGCCCGCGCCCGGTTGGGGCTGACTGGAGTCGGCCGTGCGGTCGCTGCCTCCCCCCATGAGCTGCCAGACGCCGAACCCGATGATCGCGATCGCGAGGATCGCGGCGGCAGCGACCTGAACGACCTGCCTGGCGTTTGCCCCTGACCTGTCGAGGGTTGACGGCTCGGCGATCGGAGCCTTCTCGGCCTGTGGCTGGGCCGCCGGGGCTGGAGGGGCCGGCTTGGCGATGGGGACGACGGGCGGCGCCTGGCGACGCAACGTCTCCGCCGCGGCCTTGCGGCGGGCGTCTTCCTCTGCGACCTTCCGTCGCGCTTCGGCTTCCGCGGCCGCTTTGCGCCGTGCGTCGTCCTCGGCGGCCTTGCGCCGCGCGTCTTCCTCGGCTGCCCTGCGGCGCGCTTCCGCCGCCGCGGCCTTGCGCGATTCTTCCTCGGCGGCCTTGCGCCGCGCATCTTCTTCGGCCGCCTTGCGGCGCGCTTCCTCCGCCGCGGCCTTGCGCGCGTCCTCCTCGGCGGCTTTGCGCCGCGTCTCTTCCTCCGCCGCTTTGCGGCGCGCCTCCGCCGCCGCGGCCTTGCGCGATTCTTCCTCAGCGGCTTTGCGCCGCGTCTCTTCCTCCGCCGCCTTGCGGCGCGCTTCCGCCGCCGCGGCCTTGCGCGCGTCCTCCTCGGCGGCCTTGCGCCGCGCGTCTTCCTCCGCCGCTTTGCGGCGCGCTTCCGCCGCCGCGGCCTTGCGCGATTCCTCCTCGGCGGCCTTACGCCGCGCCTCTTCTTCCGCCGCCTTGCGGCGTGCTTCCGCCACCGCGGCCTTGCGCGATTCCTCCTCCGCCGCCTTGCGGCGTGCCTCTTCTTCCGCCGCCTTGCGGCGCGCTTCTGCCTCCGCCGCCTTCCTTCGCGCTTCTTCGGCGGCCTTGCGTCGGGTCTCCTCGGCGGCTTTCCGTCGCGCTTCTTCTTCCGCCGCTCGGCGGGCGGCGATCTCGGATCTCCGCGTCTCGATCTCGCGCGTGAGGACGTCCACCTCTTGATGCGTGGCGGAAATGGCCCGCGCCCGATCGAGCCCTGTGGCCGCGCCGTCGAGGTCGTCCCTGGTCAGGCACGCGCGTGCCACCAAGATCTCGGCCCGCACCCGCCCATCACGCTCTTCTTGCTGCTTGCGGACCTCAATCGCTTCGACCCGCAGATTCTCCAGCGCCGTTCCGACCTCCGGATGCGGCGGCGAGAACTCGCCGAGCAGCGCGATGGCATCGTCCATCTCGCCCTCGTCGAAGCAGCGGCGCGCGTTGGCGATGGCTTCGCGCGCGCGGCGATCGTGCTCGGCTCGCCGGCGGAGCTCCTCGATCAGCAGCTCCGCGTCGCGCAGCAGGGCCGCGGCGCTCGAATGCGCCGGGTGCACGGCCAGGGCCTCGCGGGCCGCGGCGGCGGCCCCCGAAGCATCGCCCTCGTCGAGCGCCGCCCGGCCACGGGTCACCGTCTGGTCGGCGCTGCGGCGGGCCTCGACGCGCGCGATGGCGCTGCGCAGCCCGCGCGCCTCTTCGGACTGCGCATCGAGCGCCTGGATGGAGGACAGGAGCTGGTGCGCGGCGGTCACATTGCCGTGCTCGAGCTCGGATCGCGCTTCGGCCATCCATTCGCGGATCTGATTACGCTCGATGGCCGCCCGCGCCTGGTCGTTGAGCGTCATCGCCTCGTCGTGGTCCGGTTCGAGGACCAGGACCCGTTCACACGCCGCCGCCGCTTCCTCGTACATGCCGGCTTTGTACGCCTCATGGGCCTCACGCAGGTGCGTGGCGAGTTCCGCGGCCCGGCGCCGCGCGATGTCCTCACGGCTCATCCCCCGCCGCGGCGTGCGCTGGGTCACCGGCTCGGCGCCCCGGGCGACCTTGGGCTTGTCACGAGGCGGCCGGATCTCGGTCTCGGCCACGTCCATCAGCCCACGCACCCGGACGAGCTCGGCGCGCATGGTCGTCAGGTCGGGGAAGCGATCCGCAGGCTCCTTCGCGAGCGCCCTGTCAACGACCGCAGCGAGGGACGGATCCAGGCCGTGCACCAGTTCGGCGAGCGGCTTGTGCGGCAGGCTGATGATTCGATGGAACACTCCGGTGTGCATGTTCCCCGGAAACGCCTGCTGGTAGGACAGCAGCTCGTAGAACACGGCGCCCACGGCAAAGATGTCGCTTCGATGGTCCAGATCCGGACCCATGATCTGCTCGGGCGACATGTAGTTGGGCGTGCCGATGACCATGCCCATCTGCGTCATGCTCGAGTCGGTCACCCGGGCGATGCCGAAGTCGAGGATCTTCAGCGTCCCCTCGGACGTGATCATCAGATTGGCGGGCTTGACGTCGCGATGCACGATTCCCGCGCGATGCGCGTGGGCCAGCCCCGCGCACAGCTCGTCAATCCACTGAAGCTTGGTGGCGAGCGAGATCGCGCGCTGGAGCCGGATCTTGTCGAGGACGGTCTCGCCCGGGACGTACTCCATGGCGATGAACGGCCGTCCGTTCTGCTCTCCGACGTCGAAGATCGTAACGATATTTACGTGGGCCAGCCGGGCGGCTGAACGCGCCTCACGCGCGAAGCGCTCGCGAAGGTCGTCGTCGAAGCCCGCCTTGAGCACCTTGATGGCGACGGCGCGATCGAGCAGCGGGTCGCGGCCGAGAAACAACTCGCCCATCCCGCCTTGCCCGATGCGCTCGACGATTTCGTACCGATGGATGACGGTAGGGACGTCGGACATCTTCTGGGACCCGACACCAGGCGGCCATTATACTGCCGTGGCACAAGGAGTTGCGGTCGAGTGCCGAGGCGAGTGCCCCGGCTGACCAGCCGCTCCCGCAGGAACGGTGCGCCTCGTCCCGACCGCCCTGGTTTGTGAACGCCGGCGCCTCAGCCTCGGCGCTGGCCACGTCCTGCGCCCAAACTGCGCGCGGCCAACGACATGCAGACGTTGCTCCAGCAGCGCCTCCGAATCTGCCCTGGGTGTCGTCGGTGAAGCACTCGCGCCAGCGGTGCACGGGGATGCCCGCAACGTCTCCGGCCGGATCGAAACCCGCCCCCGCGAGCATCCGAGCGAGCCGGCCCCCGCGAGCATCCGAGCGAGCGCCCCCGCGCGAACTCACTCGACCACCTCGATTCTCGCCCCATGTCCCTGTGCCATGGCCAGTCGCCCGTCGCAGGTGACGACCGCTGCGTCGAGTGCCTCCGCCAGAGCGACGTACATGGCGTCGTATGCCGTCACGTTCTCACGCAGCTTCCACGCGAGCGTGAGGAGATCGAGATGGGCGTGCCGGTGGAGATCGAAGTCGACGAGGTCCGCGATCGCGTCGGTCGCGCGGCCAGGTGACACCTCACCTGATCGGACGAGGCGGCGGAGGCCTTGAGTCACTTCGATGTCCACGAGATGGGGAGCGTGAAACTCGTCTCGGTCTCGAAAGAGGCGCGCCTCCACCCGAGTGCCGAGCCGGGTCTGCAGGAGGAACTCCAGCAGGGCCGACGCATCGACGACGATCACGCGGACTCGCGCTCCTCGCGGATCACCGTGGCGGCCGGTGTCTTGAGCGTCACTCGCCTTCGGCCGTGGATTCTGGCCAGCATCTGCTCGCGCGTAGGCCGCGCGGCGAGCCGTTCGAGTGCTGCCAGCAGATAGTCGGAGAGCGTCTGCCCTGCGTCGGCGGCCCGGACCTTGAGCGTGCGGTGGAGGGGGTCTGGGACGTTGCGGATCTGCACCATTCGCGACATGTTGACAGCATGCGGGCATGCCGGTCGCATGTCAAGCGTCAGGCTGGTTCGAGTCATGCCGGGTCGGCCGACGGCGGAGTGCCCTGGAACGACATGCCCTGGAACGACACCGGGACGCGCCGACCTATTGACTTTCTATACGTCGAGGCGTATTCTCCTATAGACTTCCTAAAGGAGACACGCGTGGACGCTCGGACCGACCTCATGCGCGGAACGCTCGACCTTCTGATCCTGCGCAGCCTCCTCGCGATGCCCCTCCATGGCCTCGGCATCGCGCGGCGAATCAGCCACCTCACGCAAGGTTCCTTCGACGTCAAGCCGGGGTCGCTGTTTCCGGCCCTCTATCGTCTCGAGGAGCGCGGCCTGATCCGCGGAGACTGGGGCGAGTCGGACACCCGGCGCCGCGCGAAGTTCTACCGCCTGACCCGCCTGGGCCACAAGCAGCTGGAGATCGAACAGGCGAACTGGCGCCGCATCTCGCTGGCGATGAGCCACGCGCTGGAGTCCCCGTCATGAGACCCCGCGGATCCATCTGGCATTGGTGGCGGGCGCTGGCCGTCAATCTCTTTCGCGGCAGCCGGCGCGACCGCGAGCTGCGTGCCGACATCGACTCCTACGTCACCCTGCTGACCGACGAGAAGATCGCCGCGGGGTTGCCACCGGACGACGCGCGCCGCGCCGCGCGGCGCGAGTTCGGCAGCGTCGACGCCGTCACGGAGGACACGCGCCGTGTCCGCGCCGGGGCGCTGCTCGCCGAATGCGCTCGAGACGCACGCTACGCCGGGCGCATGATGCGGCGCGATCTCGGGTTCAGCCTCGTCGCCATCCTGACGCTCGCGCTCGGGATCGGCGCCAATACCGCCACCTTCAGCGTCATCAACACCGTGCTGCTGCACCCGCTCCCCTACAGCGACCCTGACCGCCTGGTGCTTGTCTGGGAGCGGAATACCTCGATTGGCAAGAGCCGCGACCCCGTCTCGCCTCCCAACTATCTGGACTGGCGCTCGCACAATTCGGCCTTCGACGATCTCGGCGCCTATCGCTTCAGAAGCTTCGCTCTGGGCAATGTGCCCGACCCGGAGCAACTGAGAGCGCTGTCTCTCTCCACGAGCGTGTTTCACGTGCTCCGGGCGAATGCGGAGGTGGGGCGCGTCTTCACCGAAGACGAAGCGCGCCGGCCCGAACCCGTAGTGGTTTTGAGCCACCCGTTCTGGCAGCGACGATTCGGGGGCGACCAGCGGGTGGTCGGGCGGTCCCTCACGCTGAACGGCGCGTCGTTCACCATCGTCGGGGTCATGCCGCCGCGGTTCGCGTTCCCCGACGGCGATCCGGTCGATCTCTACACGCCCCTGGTCTTCGCGTCGAATGAGCTCGAAGGCCGGCGCTCGCACACGCTGGCCGTCATCGGCCGTTTGAAAGACGGCGTCACCGTCGACGCGGCGCACGGCGACCTCGGCGCCATTGCGCGGCGTATCACCGCAGACGACGCAACCAGCAATCCTGAGGTCACGATGGCCGTCGCACACGACGTCCTCGTCGAAGACGTGCGGCTCGCACTCATCATTCTGCTTGGCACGGCGGGCTGCGTCCTGCTCATCGCCTGCGCGAATGTCGCCAGCCTTTTCCTCGTGCGCGCCTCGTCGCGCCGGCGCGAGCTGGCCATGCGCGCAGCGCTTGGCGCCGGGCGCGGGCGTCTGGTCCGTCAGCTGTTGACCGAGAGCGTGGCGCTGGCGCTGGCGGGCGGTGCCGCGGGAACACTCGTCGCGTGGTGGCTCATCGAGACGCTTCATCGCTTCCAGCCACCTAATCTGCCGCGCGTGGACGAGGTGAGCATCGACACGACAGTCCTCCTCTTCGTGACCGTGGCGGCGCTGGGGACAGGTCTCGCGTGTGGAGTGATTCCGGCCACACAGGCGGTCAGAGCGCGGCTGAACGACGCCACCAAGAGCACGAGCGACGCGGCGCGGTCGAGGACCCGCGCCCGCTCGGCGCTCGTGGTCGCCGAAGTGGCCGCCTCGCTGATGCTGATGGCCGCGGCCGGCCTGATGTTGCGCAGCCTGGTCACGATGCAGGATCTGAACCTCGGCTTCCGGCCCGACAACGTGATGACCGCGCAGCTCCTCCTGCCGGTTGCCCGGTATCCGATCGATTCGAGCCAGTATCAGGCGCTCGACCCAGGCACCGGTCCGGTGCGTGACGCAAAGCCGTTCGTGTTCTTCGCCGAGCTCGAAGAGCGTCTGAAGGCCGCGGCGGGCATCGAGTCGTTCGGCGCGGTGTCCGCGCTGCCGCTCAACCCGGTGGGCACCGACTTCGATCTGCCGGTCGTCATCGCGGGCAAGCCGCGGCCACCCGCGGGACAGGAACCGCAAGCCGACTTCCGTGTGGCGACGATCGGCTATTTCCGCACGATGCAGATTCCCTTGCTCCGTGGGCGCGAGTTCAACGAGTTCGATGGCCCGGACAGCGCGTCGGTGGCCATCATCAACGACACGTTGGCTCGCCAGCTGTTTGCCGGCGAAGATCCCTTGGGTCAGCAGCTGGTGCTGTATGGAAGGTCCCGGCAGATCGTGGGGGTCGTCGGCTCGGTGAGGCATCACGGGTTCACCGGCGAGCCGAGACCCGAGATGATCCTGCCCTATCGTCAGTTTCAGTTCGGAGGCATGACGATCGCGGTGCGCAGCCGCCTCGAACGAACGGTGCTTGCCACGGCCCTCACGCAGGCCGTTCGCGCGATCGATTCCCAGCTGCCAGTCTCTCGACTCCGGACCATGGACGAGTTCCTGTCCGACTCGGTGACACAGCCTCGGTTCACCACGCTGCTGCTCGGGGTATTCGCCGCCGTGGCGCTCGTCCTCGCGCTCGTCGGGGTCTACGGGGTCACCTCGTATGCCGTCAACCAGCGCGCGCGAGAGATTGCGGTGCGCATGGCGCTTGGCGGCCAGCGGCACGAAGTGGTGTGGCTTGCCGCGCGGCAGAGCCTGGCCTACGCCGCGATCGGGATCATCATCGGCGGGGTGGGCGCCGTACCGGCTACGAGGCTGATGACGGGATTGTTGTTCGGAGTAACCGCCACCGACCCGCTCACGTTCATCAGCGCGGCTGGGGCGCTGGGTGTCACCGCGCTGACGGCCGGCTACATCCCCGCCCTTCGTGCCGCGCGTGTGGCACCCGCGACGGCCTTGCGCGCCGAATAGCCAGAGCTCCCCAGACCCCCACGGCGTCGCGGCGGCAGGAGCTCAGGACGCTCCTGCATCGATGCTGGGTCCGCGCCGGCGCTCATGAGGCATCACGGGTGCCGTGAGTGTCGCTCTCAGGCGAGGTTCACATCGGCGTCTACGTACGATGAAGCCGCGCGTGCGGCGCGGCAAGTAGTCCGAGGCCCCCTCGACGCCGCTCAAAACACGCGTCCGTCCCCTACAATGTGCCGACCAGACTCGTCCTGTTCAACACGCGACCCGATCCGGAGGCACCTCCATGACTCAGCTCTCGCGCCGTCGGTTCAACACATCCGTCGTCCGGCTGGCGGCGGGCTCGGCGCTCGCCGCAAGCTTCACCGCCCGCGGGCCGTCGCTGGCCGCCCACGCGGCACAGGCCCCGCGCGAATCGGCCGACGCACTCGCCGCGCTCACGCTCGCCGGGGCCGCCGCGCGCCTTCGTGCCCGAACGGTGTCGGCCAC
>JBQTIE010000104.1:0-24549 GCA_052389315.1 Acidobacteriota bacterium | reverse complement strand
TGGCTAGGCCTTCAACGCGTGACTCTTTCATGCACAACATTCCGCCGGTTTGTGCCGGCGCACGCCCGTGGTGAAAGTCCCGGCGAGCACCGAGACCGGCGGTGCGCCCGGATCGCAAGGCGCGACGACCGAGAATATCGGGCCATCTTTGAGGGAGGAGCAACGCCGCGAGGCGGGATGCACCGTCGGTCGAATGCCGCCGGGGCTTTTACCACGGCCTGGTAAGCACGCGCCGGGTTCCCGCGCACGGGCGTGGCCCGATCAGTCGGGCCGCAGCACGCGCGCCGGATCGAGCTGCGCGGCTCGACGGGCGGGCAGCATGGTGGCCAGGAGCGTGATCGCGACGACCACCACCGCGGACGCCCCCAGGATCACGGGGTCGGATGCTCGCACCTCAAACAGCCAGCTCGAGACGAGACGCCCCGAGGCATACGCGGCGGCGAGCCCGATCCCCACGCCCACCACCGCCAGCATCCGTCCCTGCGCGAGCATCAGCCCGAACACCTGCCGCGGCGAGGCGCCCAGCGCGAGCCGCACGGCGAGCTCGCCCCGCCGCTGGGCGGCGGCATACGCGATCACCCCGTAGATGCCGACCGCGGCCAACGCGACGGCGGCCAGCCCGAAGCCGACCATCAGCGCCATCCCCAGCCGCTGCCGGCTCAGTCCGGCATCGACGATGTCCGAGATCCGCTCGATGTCCACGGCCATCTGCGGATCGAGCGTGTGCGCCTCGTCGCGGATGGCCGCGCGCAGGGCGGCGGAGTCTCCGGCGCTCGCCTGCACGACGAAGGCCTGCCGGCGCGGCGTGCCCTGGCCGGACGATGTGTAGTACGCGGGCTCCGGCGCCACGCTCAGCGAGCGCTGGCGGACGTCGTCCACGACGCCGATGATGGTCCACACGTTCTTCGGGTTGATGTTGGGATAGCCGGCGGTGAACCGCACGGTGAGCGGATCGCGATCCGCCAGATACATCCGGGCGAAGCTGCGGTTGACGATGACCACCAGCGGAGATCCAGGACGGTCGTCGCCGGAGAAATCGCGGCCGGCGATGAGCCTCACGCCCATGGCCTGGAAGAATCCGGGACTGACAATGCGCTGGCGCGTGTTGTACGTGCGCGCGGCGTCCGGATCGCCCTCGAAATGCACGAGCAAGGCGTTCTCCGGGCCCGGGCGCAGCGGGACGTTGAAAGTCGATCCGGACGCGACGACGCCGGGCAGGGCGAGCAACCGCTCGCGGAGGTTCGTGAACGCCGCGAGCGCCGCCGCGTTGTCGCGGAACCGCGGACCCATGGCGGTGGCGTCGAAGAGCAGCCGCCCCTCGGCGACGAACCCGGGATCGACCGAGCGCAGGTTGTCGAAGCTGCGGACGAGCCATCCCGCGCCCGCGACGAGCGCGACCGCCAGCGCGATCTCGGCAATGGTCAACGCGTTCAGCCAGCGCGTGGTGCCGCGGCCGCTCGACCCCGACCGGCCGCCCTCGTTCATCAGCGCGCGCACGTCGGTGGCGGCCAGCCGCAGTGCCGGAGCGAAGCCAACGAGCACGCCGCAGGCGATGAGCACGGCAAGCGTGAACAGCAGGACCCGTCCGTCGAAGGCCACGGCGTCGAGACGCGGCAGCTCCGAGGCGCCCAGCGTCAGGAGCAGCCGCACGAGGGCCCACGCGCCGAACACGCCGGCGACCGCGCCAGCGGCGGCGAGCAGGAGCGACTCGGTCAGCAGTTGCCGGACAATGCGCCCCCGGCCGGCGCCGAGGGCGACGCGCACGGCCATTTCTCTCGCGCGCGCGGCGCCCCGCGCGAGCAGGAGGTTGGTGACGTTTACGCACGCCAGGAGGAGCAGCAGGCCAGTCGCCGCCAGCACGACGACGAGAATCGGGCCGAGCTCGCCGACGATCGAGGCAATCAGGGGCCGCACGATGTAGACCCGCGCGGCGCCGCCGCTTTCCGGGAAGTCGCGTCCCACGCTGGCCATGACGGCGGCCATCTCGCTCCGCGCGCGCTCGAGCGAGGCACCCGGCTTGAGCCGCATGAACCCCTCGAAGCTGTGATTGACGCCCTGCGGATCGAGCGCCATGTAGAACCAGAAGTTGGCGCCGGGCGGCGTCTCGAAATCGCGCGGCGCGACGCCGGCGACCGTCGCCGTCACTTCGGCGAAGCGGACCGTCTTGCCGACGACGTCGGGATCGCCGCCGAACAGGTCCTGCCAGATCCGATACGACACCACGATGGACGGCGGCGCGTCGTTGGAGGGTGGAGTCGTCGGAAAGCCGCCGAGCGTCATGGGCAGGCCGAACAGCTCGAAGAACCCCTCGCTCACCCCGTAGGCCCGCGTCTTCATCGGCGCGCCATCGTCGCGCAGGAGCGTGACGTCGTTGCCGAGAAGTCCCGCGGCGCGGGCGATCGAGAGCGACGGATCGTTCAGCCTGACGATCTCGACCGGTGCGAGGTTGCCCGTCGTCACCCGTCCGTCGGTGAGCTCGGTCCTGAGGGCATACAGCGCCCCGGCGTCCGGATAGGGCAGCGGCTCGAGGAGCGCGGCGTTCACCGTGCTGAAGATGGCGGTCGTGGCCGCGATGCCGATGGCCAGCGTGCCGATCGCCGCGAGGGGAAACGCCGGCGTCCGCCGCAGCGCACGCAACGCCACTCGAAGATCCTGCAGGAGGATGCTCATGCACGGTCCCTCAAGAATCCAGGCCGAGACGTTGGAACGTGGCCGGCGCCTCGTCGAACTCCAGGTTGGGAAGCCGCGGGCGCGTCACGGCCACCACGCGCAGGGTCACGTACACGACGGTGAGCGTCGCCAGGGCGGTCGTCGGGCCACCGCCGTACAGCGCGTCGTGCTGCACCCGCGCGAACAGTGAGGCCCCGACCACGAAGGCGATGGCATAGATCGGGGCGAGCGCCTTCATGTTTTCGTAGGGGATGTACGTGCAGGTGAACGGCACCTTGGCGTAACCGAGCACCAGGGCCTCGAGCAGCACGACCGCGCCGGCGAGGCCCAGCGCCGCGTGCAGCAGTGCGAGCGTCGGGCCGAGGACGAGCGCGTAGAACGGCAGCAGCACGGCGAGCATCGGCAGGACCAGGCCGGCAATGGCCGCGCACTTGGCGCCCCCCAGGAAGGCCCGCTCGCGGCCGCGCCACGCGAGCTGAAATCCCCAGTTGGCGCGGAGCTCTGCCGGCACCCGGATGGCATGGCGGAAGCCGACCAGCAGGGCGCCGTAGAGCAACGGCTGCATGGCCAGTAGACGCGGGGAGGCGCCTGCGCCCGGCAGTACGGACGATCCGGAGAGCGCGACGACCGCCATCGCGAATCCCGCGGCGGCCGCGCACGCCAGCGTCAGGCGATGGGTCTGGCTGCGCCACATCGCGGCCAGCGTGAAGAAAAAGCCGGCCCGTGCCGCCGGAGCCGCCAGGAGCGCGCCCGCCAGCCGCGCGCTGGCCAGGCGCGGCGCCCGGCTCCTGCGCCGGCGGAACGCCAGCGGCTGGACGGGTGCAAGTGACGGCAGGCGCCTCGCGTTCCACAGGTAGGCGGCAGCGGCGACGAGCAACGTCAGACCGACGGCCACGCCCGCGCGCCGGGCCAACACCGGAAAATGTTCACGCGCGTCCGCGTAGAGGGCACTACCGATGCGATCGTTCCCGGCCTGACGCGGCGTCATCGGACCGCGCGGCAGGTCGGCAATGAGGCCGCCGGCGGTCGTCTCGTACGCGCCGAGAAACCACATCGGCGGCGACAGCGCGCGCCATCCCGCGAATCCTCGCTGGCCGATGCGGTCGGCCGCGGCAGGCAGGAGGAGGAGGCAGGCGCCCACGACCACGATGAGCGCGCCCTGAGCCCAGGGTGAGACGGGGGCGAACCCGCGCCGGCCGAGCAGCGCGACCAGCGTTTCGCGCAGCGCGATCACCGCCACGTAGCCGAACGCCGCGGCCGCCACGGTGACCAGCGCGTGCGTCGCCATCAGTCCGAGCACGGCGACCAGGCGCATCTGCCGGAGGCTGTACACCACGAGCCACGGAAAGATCACGGTCGGCACGACGCTGACCGCCACCGCCACCGCCGCGCCGAGGATCGCCACGGCCGACAGTTTGGCGCGACGGATCGTCCCGGCCCGAACCGGCAGCGGCTCGAGAATCGCGGCGTCGCGGGCGTCGAGCGCCAGCGCGTCCCACTGGGCCGCCGCCGCCAGCGCCGTGACGATCATCGACAGCGCCACGTAGAAGAACTTGTCGTCGAGCGACAGGAGCGCCACCTGCCCCGGCGTCAGCGGCATCGCGTAGCCGAACGACATGCTCACGCTGACGAGCAGCGTCAGCGACACGAGCATCGCGCCGACCAGCGCCAGCAGCTGCGTCCGATCGGCGTCCGGCGAGACGAGATCGTTCTCGAGAAACTGGCGGAGGAAATGCTTCGTGAGCAGCGCGTACGCCGTGTTCGCCGTCGGCGGTCGCGTGGCCTCCACCTACGCGCTCAGGGCCGAGACGTCGGCCAGGTCCCGCGCCACACGTTCGGGGTCTTCCTGGATGACCAGCTCGGAGAACACGCCCTCGAGCGAGCTTTGCGACAGCACCGTCCGCAGCCGCTCGATGGAATCGTCTGCGACCACCTGCCCCCGGTGGAGCACGATGACCCGGTCGCACACACGCTCGACCGCCATCAGGATGTGGGAGCTGTAGAGGATCGTCTTGCCGCGGGCGGCGAGCGTGCGCACGAGATGCCGCAGCACGAGCGTCGTCATGACGTCCAGGCCGGTCTCGGGCTCGTCGAAAAGCACAACGGAGGGATCGTGCAGAAGCGCCGCCGCGATGACGATCTTCTGCCGCATGCCCTTGGAATAGGACGCGATGGACTGATCGGCCGCTCCGCTGAGCCGGAAGAGCTCCAGAAAGCATTCGACCTTCGTCGCCAGGAGCTTCTCGGGAATGTCCCGGAGGCGGCCGATCAGGCGCAGGTACTCGCTGCCCGACAGAAACGGATAGAGGTACGGCTCCTCCGGAATGAACCCGAGCTCCCGCCGGAACGCGAGGAGATCGTCGCGGATGTCGCGCCCGCGATACTCCACGAACCCGGACGAGGGCTCGAGCAGGCCGGCGAGCATCCGGGCCGTGGTCGTCTTGCCCGATCCGTTGGGGCCGAGGTAGCCAACGATCTCGCCAGGACGAATCGTGAAGCCGACGTCCTTGACGGCGCGCACGCCGGAGAAATGCTTCGACAGCCGGTGCGCGCGTAGCTCGGGCATCGCCCTGTTCAATCGATTGGTCTGGACACGTGCCGCGCCGGCCAGAAGCAGGCGACGACGGGGCCGACCGACAGGACCAGGATCACCGCGGCCACGACGGCAAAGCTCGTCGAGATCCCGATCGAGTAGACGTCGAAGAACATGACGAGCAGGAAGATGTAGTAGCCAGCCGGCAGCAGCGCGAGCGTGAGGAAGCCGCCGGAGTCGCGCGCCAGATCGTCCCCGAGACCGCCGGCGACGGCGCGGAGCACCGCCCGCCGATGCGCGGCCAGCTGGCGTGGTCTGGCGCCAGCCTCGAACTGCAGGTCCGCGACGGCGGGGGCGACGATCAGCTGGAAGCTGCGCTCGGAGAGAACGCGCTCGGCGAACGCCAGGACTCGGGCGTCGAAGCTCATTTCGCCTCCGCGCGTGTGAGCGACAACGCGTGGCGCAGCATCGTGAACGCCTCGTGGACCTTCACGCCGTAGAGCGTCGCCCGATAGAGACGGCGCGGCAGCCCGCCGGCGCCCACGGCACGCTCCTCCTGCCAGGATTCGACGAACCCCTTCTCCTCCATGCGGGCGAGGATCACGTACACGGATCCGCGCTTGAGCGCCCCTCGGGAGGCCTCGACCAGCTCGAGGCCGTAGCGCTCGCGGGCACCGAGCAGGTTCATCACGAGCGACTCCGTCCGGGACATCGACGGCAGCCGAGGGTCGGTCACGGGCGTATCTTACATTTTGTAAGAATGAAGTCAAGACGGGAGCCGACAGGAGGCCGCCAGCGCGCGTGCTCACGCGTCGAGCGAACTCAGCAGGTCGCGCCAGAGGGCACGCACATCCGGAGACACCTCGCCGATGTGCTCCTCGACCTGGCGAACGAGGGTCACGCGATCGCTGATGCCGACGAGCGCCGCCGCGTCCCGCAGGTCCAGGTAGCCTCCAGCGGCCAGCTTCAGCAGAATCAAGTCGCTCGTCTGCGGCACTGGGAGATCGACGCCCGCGATCGTCATCCGCTCGGCCCGCGCGATGACCTGCGCCTGCCACCTCCATTTCGCCAACACGACGTCGATATCGGTCCCGTCGGCGAGCAGGAGATGCACGACACCGGCCAGCGGGTCGTCCTCGTCACCGCGGCGGGGTTCGACGGCCGCGCCGGCGCCTTCGAGCGTGGCCCATGTCGCCCGATCCAGCACGCGCGCATCCGTGGTGAGCAGGTCCACGTCCACGGTGAACCGCGGATAGCCCCGCGCGGCCATCGCGTGCGCGCCGATCAGCGCGTACGGCGCGTCGAGCGATTCGAGCACGCGCCGCACGGGCTCAATGGTCATCGGCGGCGGCACAGGCCGAGTGACGGCGACCCAGCCGATGCGTGGCCTTGATGCGCGCGATCGCGGCCCGGCGATCGACGCCGTGCGTGGCCATGTAGCTCGTCACGCCGTCCTCGCCAAGGCGCTCGGCCAGCGCCACGCGCTCGGCGGGAGTCATCGCCGCGAGGCGCCGGGCACGACGTGCAGCCTGCTCGACGGCCAGTCTGCTTCGCATCGCGACCAGTATACGGGAGGGGCGCCACGCGCGACGCCGCTCAACGAGCCATCGTCATGCGTTACACTGCACGACTGGCTCGACGGCCGCACGCCCGCGTGCGCGCCATCAGGTCGTGAACGGTTTCGCGTGGAGGGACGATGGCGTTCAGCCCGCGTGTGATTCCCGTGCTCGTCTATCAGGACATCCCGGCCGCGCACGATTTCCTGGTCGCCGCGTTCGGCTTCGACGCCGGCGGGGTCGAGCACACCCCCGATGGCGAAGCCGTGCACGGCGAAGTCCGCGTCGGCGACACCACCATCTGGCTGCACCGCGTCACGGCGGCCCACGGCCTCGACGCGCCCTCGAGGGTGAACATGGCGGGCGGCGGCATCGTCGTCCACGTCCCGGACGTCGATGCGCACCAGGCGCGCGCCCGCGCCGCCGGAGCCCGTATCGAGAGCGAGCCCATCGACCAGCCGTACGGCCAACGGGAGTACGAAGCCCGCGACCCCGAGGGCCATCGCTGGTGGTTTGCCACGCCGATCGACAGCGCGCCCGTCTGACGCGTGGCGCCATCGACCAGGAGCCTTGACGGCCCCGAATGTTGGCCAGATGAGTCAATTCTTCCCTCAAGGCGACCGCCCCGCCGGAGGCGGGGCGAACACGCCCTCCGCTCTCACAGGCTTGACGGTCTCAGGCCTCCACCGTCGCCAGCGACGACCCCACGGGGACCAAACGCGGCACAGATGCCACAGTTTGGTCTCAGGTAGAGCCGTGCCTTTCCACCGCCGTCAAGCTCGCGCGACACCCTCCCGGGGTTTTCGGTAGTGGGTCTGTTCAAATTGGCCCACTACCGGATTTTCCGGTTGATCCCGAAACCCTCCGGCCCTAACATACCCACCACACCAGCACCGCCCCAGCGAGGCCGCCGCAGACCGCCGAGAAGGAACACACTCCCGCGGCTTCGCCTCGCGAGAGGCGCTTGTTGGTTCTGCCCCGCCCTGCGGGGTGACGTCTTGAAAAGGTCGGCGAGCACCCACTTGCCGTAGAGACCGACCCTTCAAGACGGCGATTACGACCGCGCGCCCCTCGTGGCGGGCTAGCGGAGTGGCCGGCTTTGTCGTTCGTAGGAAACGCAAGGAGGCCCACGTGGGATGCTGCGAGGTCATCGGCGGCGCCGCCGTGGCGGAGCTCGATGTGCTCCCCGTCCGTTTGTCGGATGCCGGTGTCGTCCGTGAGCACCGGGATGCCGCGATGGCGGGCGTCACTGGTGCTCCTCAAGCGCCTCAGAACGGCCGTTACTCCACCAACGGCCAATACCCATCTCTACTCGCCGACGGTCCTTACGCGGCGTCATCCTCTGCCGCCGTGCTCCCGACAGGAGGGATGTAGACGTGCGAAGGCGTACAGCGCTCGGATGCACGATCGCGGCCTTGAGCCTCGGCGCAGTCCAGCCGGTGGGCGCGCAGGACAACCGCGGGGAGCTTATCGTCGGCTACTCGTTTCTGTCGAACGATGACCTAGCCGTGAATGCAGCCAGTCTGCCTTTGGGGTTCTTTTTTGATGCCGCCCTGAAGCTGAACAACTGGATCTCGCTGGCGGGCGACCTGAACGGTCATTTCAAGCGTGGCATCGAACCGAGCGCCTCGTTGGACCGGGTCGTTCCGCCGCTGCCGACCGAGGACTTCCAGGCGTTTTCGTTCAACCGGCCGGAGACCGGGTTCTGCTCGCCTCGCATCCCGGACTGCAAGGTCCACATACAGACGATAAGCGCGGTTGGCGGCCCACGGTTTCATATGGCCGGCGGACGCGCCCGGGCGTTCGTCCATGTCATGGCCGGGGCGACCCGCTCGCTCCGAAAGATTGACTTTTTCGCCCACACCTCGACGAATCTCACCATCCAGCCTGGCGGCGGGATCGACGTCGACATGACGGAACTCATGGCATTACGTGTCCAGGGCGACTATCGGCGCGTATTCTTCCCGACGCCCGATCCGTCGAGGCCCGGAGAGTTCGCCTCGCTGGTGAGCAAGGATGGCGCCGATTATCAGGATTTCACGCTCGCTGTCGGTGTGGTCTTCAAACTCGGTCGACGGCCGTGACGCCGTCGCCGCGCATTGTCGATTCATGCCCATGTCAACCGTGTCGTTGTGAGGTCACATCAGGCAACCGGATGGGCACTTTTTGAGCTCGTTTTCAAGCAAGGGGGGGAAGATGAGGAGGGCTCTAATCGTCGCCGTGTCGTTCGTCTTGTTGGTGCCAGTCACGGTAGCGGCTCAAAGTTCGATTGCCGGCCGAGTCACGGATAACACCGGCGGCGCGCTGCCGGGCGTGACAGTGCAGGCCGCCAGCCCCGCCCTGATCGAAGGGACGCGGGTGGCCATTTCGGACGGCAATGGCCGGTACGAGATCGTCGATCTTCGGCCCGGGCTGTATACGGTCACCTACACGCTGTCCGGGTTCAACACGCACGTGCGCGAGGAGATCCAGCTCCCGGCCGATTTCTTGATGACGCTCAACATCGTCATGTCCGTCGGGGCAATCGAAGAGACGGTGACGGTCACGGGCCAATCGCCCATCGTCGACGTGCAGAACGTGCGCCACACCGAGGTCATGACGCGCGAGTTCCAGGAGGAGATTCCGACGGGCCGTGCCCTCTGGTCGTATGCGGCACTCATGCCGGGCGTCAGGATCGGCCGGCCCGACGTGGGCGGCACGTCGGGGCACCAGCAGGTCGGAATCGGGGGTGCCGGGGCTGTGGGATTTCAACGGGACAGCGTGTATGAAATTGACGGCTTGGACATCAGCATGTACATCGGGGACAACTGGATGCCGTACCTGAACCCGATGCTGCTCGCCGAGACGTCGTACACGACCGCCGGGATTGGCGCCGAAACGCAGCGGGGGGGCATGCGCATGAACATGATCCCCAAGGATGGCGGGAACAGGTTCAGCGGCAGCTTCTTCGCGGGCGGCAGCCTGTCGCCCGCCTGGCAGGCCGACAACTGGACCGAGCGGCTGGGCTATCTCGGGGTGCAATCGAAGGACCGTGGCGACCTGCGGGACGGGATCCCGCAAATCGACAGGCTCTACGACCTCAACGTCGAGGTTGGCGGGCCGATCTTCAAGGATCGCCTGTGGTTTCACACGTCGTCGCGCCGCCTCGTCGTCAACAACCAGGTGCTCAACAGCACCACGCGCGACGGAAGCCCCGGGCTCGACACCAACAGCTTGACGGACGGTGCCTTGCGCCTGACGTGGCAAGCCAGTGTCCGGAACAAGGTGGCCGTCGGATTCGACAAGCTGCGGAAGCGCCGGTTTACCCAACATGTGGCGGGCGAAGACGTGCAGACGGCGTCGACGTACTGGACGTCCCCCCATTACGACACCGGGACGGCGAAGTGGACGTCGACGATCAACAATCGTCTGTTGGCCGAGTTCGGCGCTTCGCTCTCGTACCAGGATTGGGACCCGAGCTATCAGGACGGCATACGGCGGGATCGGCCGTCCGCGTTCGTCCCGTGTTTCGCCACGCCGTGTTTTCCGAGCGTGGGTTCACCAGAGGCTCTCGTGCAGAGGGACCGCGACGGCTGGTACGGCGTCACCCAGCGCGTTGACCCCTGGCTGGGCCTGAACTACGGCGCGGCCGCCAACGAAACGGAGAACTACCCGCACGCGTGGAGCTACAAAGGGGCTCTGACGTACGTGACGGGCTCTCATAATGTCAAGGTCGGGTTCCAGAACAAGTGGGGGAACCAGCGGCGCAACCGGAACAACAACGCTCATCTGATCCAGCTCTATGACAGTTCCCCGAGCCCCTGGGGCCATCAGTTGAGCTTCGTGGGCGCGGACCACTTCGCTGCCGGTGCGAACCTTGCCCGCGGGCTGCCCCCAGGCCTGATTGGCACTCCCAACCAGGTCACCGTCTACAACAACCCGGTGAACGCACGCGGCGACGTCGACTACGACATCGGCATTTTTGCTCAGGACTCGTGGACGATGAACCGGTTGACGTTGAACCTGGGCGTGAGGATGGACGTCGCGCGGCCCTCGGTGCCTGAAAGCCCCAACCTCCTCGGGCGGTTCAAACCGCAGAGCACGCTCCCGGCAGTCGAACTACCTCGGTTCGGCCCTGACGTCAGCCCGCGGCTGAGCTTGGCCTACGACCTGTTCGGCAATGCCAGGACGGCGCTGAAGTTCGGCTGGAACCGATACGTGTCCATCGTCGCTGACACCAACTTCAACCGCTATGCCACGGCGTTCTTCGACTCTGACGCCCGGAGCTGGTTCGACCTGGCGCTCGACCCGGCCACGGGCCGCGAGTATCCTGGCTGCACGCTCACCAACGTCAGCGCGTGTCCCAACCCGTATGGCACCAATGGCGACGACATCGCGCAGGACTGGGAGATTGGCCCGAGCGGCAATGTCAACTTCGGGCGCAGCCCGACGAGAACCATCGACCCGAACATCCAGCGGCCGTACAACGACCAGTGGATGGCCGAGGTCCAGCACGAAGTCATCCAGGGCGTGTCGGTCGCCGCGACCTACCGCCGGCGTACCGACAAGGACCTCTTCATCGGCACGGGGTGCAGTGGGGGGTTGACGGCCGGCTGCTTCGCGGGCCTGCTGGCAGGACAGTCGGGTGACAACGTGCGGCGGAGCTTCGATAGCTTCACCAGCCGCGTGGAGGTCGCCCGTCCCGCGCCCTATCTCGGGTCGTTCACGATCTTCAACATCGACCCTGCCCAGCGTGCGGCTCTCGCCGTGCTGGACGCGAACGCGGCCCCGGGGTCGTACTCGCTGGTCTACAAGGAGTTCGGGCTGAGTGTGAGCGCCAGGCTGCCGCGCGGGGGAAGGCTTATCGGGGGGTGGGGGTTCAGCAAGGTCGCGATGGACTCCTGTCAGGACGAGCGGAACCGGGGCGACGACCCGAACCGACTGCGGTTCTGCAACGACAATGCGTACCCGATACCGTACATCCACGAGCTCAAGCTCACGGGCAGCCTTCCGTTCTCCCTGCCCTGGGTGGGCGACTTCAACACAGGCTTCGCGATCCTCGGCGTTCCCGGCGATGGCTTTCCCGAAACATTCAGGTACAGCCGTAGCACCGCCGCCAGCGCGGAGACGCAGTACCGGGCGCCGTTCTACACGGGCGGGACCTGCGTGGCACCGTGCGTGCCCAACGGCCGCATGGTAGACCCGAACCGGTACACAACGGTGGGCACGAGCCCCACGTTCTTCGACGCCGTGCTGCTGCCGGAGGACAGCGTGAAGTTCTTCCCGAGGCTCACGCAGATGGACGTCAACATTGCCAAGGTCTTCCGTCTCGGGAACTGGCGCTATGATGTGCGCCTGGAAGCCTTCAACGTGCTCAACAACTCCGCGGACAGGGGTCATTCCGCGACGCGGGGCACATCCGCAGGCTTGCAGACGCCGCTCTTCGAGCGCGCCAGCCTGCTCATTGACGCGCGGGTTCTCCGCTTCGCGGTGACCGCACGCTTCTAGGAAGGCGTCTGATCGTTCAAGCTTTCCTCGCTGGCTGGGGGAGGTGCCCGCCTCCCCCAGCTTTAAGCGGTTTCCTCCCTTCGCGGTCTCGTGAGATCGATGCCCAGGCTTTTCTCCTCCATCGCAACTGCGGGGTGTCTCCTTGCGATGCTCGGCTTGACAGAGCCCGGCACGACATTGAGCCGCGCGACGGGCGCGATGGACGCGGCATCACACGCTTCCGCACTCCCCGCGGAGGAAGAGTGGTTCACCGACGCGGCCAGGGAAGCGGGGATCGATTTCACGCACTTCAACGGCATGTCAGGCGGCTTCTACATCAGCGAGATCATGGGCGCGGGTGGCGCGCTCTTCGACCTCGACAGCGATGGCGATCTCGACATCTACTTCGTGCAGGGCCAGATGCTCGGTCACGGAAAGCCCCAGGCCTCGATTCCGCCGCATCGCCTGCCGCTTCGGGACCGGCTGTACCGGAACGACCTCGTGGTGCGCGCCGATGGGAGCCGCAGTCTGCGCTTCACGGACATCAGTGACGGGAGCGGCCTGGTGGGACGCGCGTACGGCATGGGCGTCGCCGCCGGCGACTTCGACAACGACGGCCGCGTCGACTTGTATCGCACGGCACTGGGACCGAACCAGCTGTTTCGCAACAACGGCGACGGGACCTTCACGGATGTGACCCACCGAACCGGGACGGGCGATGCCCGGTGGAGCGTGTCGGCGTCGTTCGTCGATTTCGACCGCGACGGCTGGCTCGACCTGTATGTCGGCAACTACGTGGACCACAGCGTCGACGACGGCATTCGCTGCTCGACACGCACGGGGAAGAGGGACTACTGCGGGCCAAGAAGCTACACGCCCGTGCCGGATCGGTTGTATCGAAATCGCCGGGACGGCACGTTCGTCGACGTCACGGCCGAGGCACAGGTATCGCGCGAGCACGGCCCGGCACTCGGCGTCGTGGCGGCTGACTTCAACGCCGACGGGTGGGCGGACATCTACGTCGCCAACGACGGCGAGCCGAACTTCTTGTGGATCAACGAGCGAAACGGTCGCTTCAAGAACACGGCGCTTCTGGCCGGTGCGGCGCTCAACAGCTTTGGCAGCGCCGAGGGCAGCATGGGGGTTGACGCCGGCGACTTCGATAACGATGGCGACGAGGATCTCTTCGTGACGAATCTTCCCGGGGAAACCAATACTCTCTATGTCAACGACGGCTCCGGTGTTTTCGAGGATCGCACCACGCTGGCGGGCCTGGCGATCCCCAGCCTGAGCTCCACGGGATTCGGGACGGGATGGTTCGACTTCGACAACGACGGCTGGTTGGACCTGCTGGTCGCGAACGGCGCCGTCCGGATCGTGGAAAGCGCCGCGCGCGCGGCCGATCCCTCTCCGCTGCACGAACGCAACCAGCTGTTTCGCAACGTGGGCGGGGGGCGGTACCAGGAAGTGTCGGCCCGCGCCGGCGCCGTGTTCGAGCTGGCGGAGGTCAGCCGCGGCGCGGCGTTCGGAGACGTGGACAACGATGGCGACGTCGATGTGCTGATCACGAACAATAATGGTCCTGCGCGCCTGTTGATCAACCGCGTCGGCCAGCGCAACCGCTGGGTCGGGCTGCGGGTGATCGGCGGTTCGGCCTCGCTCACCGCCGACCCTGGGCCCGGCCGAAGGGTCGGGGGCCAGGGCAGAGACATGGTGGGCGCGAGGGTGGGTGTGTTTCGCGACCTGGGCCCGCCGCTTTGGCGTCGCGCGCGCGCCGACGGGAGCTACGCCTCCGCCAACGACCCGAGAGTGCTGGTCGGCCTTGGCGAGGCAACATCTGTCCAACGGGTTCGTGTGATCTGGCCGAGCGGCCGGGTCGAGGAATGGAAAGACATATCCGTGGGCCAGTGGATGACGCTCAGGGAAGGCACCGGGGTTCGAGCCTCGCCCGGCGGATTGTGAGCGCGAGTGAGGGCTCTGTCATGCGTAGGTTGTTGAGCAGGCTCACAGCGGCGGCCGTGCTGCTCGCGCTCGGCGACGACAGCGCGGCGACGGTGACCGGGAGCACGGCGAGCGGCAGCGCGGCGCAGCAGCCCGCCGGCGAGCCGACGCTCCTTCCCGTCGATCTCCCCGACCTCAGCGGCATGCACGAGTCGGTCCGGGAGCAGCTTCGTGACGCGTACGCATCGCTCGTCACGCGGCAGGCCAGGAGAACAACCGGCGAGCCGGCTTCAGAAGCGCGACGTCAGGAGCACAGCGAGGCCTACGGGCGGTTGGGCAGACTCTTGATGGCCGGAAAGTATCCGGACGCGGCCGAGCGCTGCTTTCGGAATGCCCAGGCGCTCGCTCCCTCCGATTACCGCTGGCCGTACTACCTGGGACATCTCTCCATCAACAAAGGGGAACTGACCAGAGCAGTGGAACACTTCCAGCATCTGCTCCGGCTGCACCCCACCGATCTCGCGACGCTGGTGTGGCTCGGATATGTCTATATCGAGCTGGGCCGGCCGGCGGCGGCCGAGTCGGTCCTCACGAGGGCGCGCGCGCTCGGGCCCGATACCGTCGCGGTGCTGTACCAACTGGGCAGGGCGAGCCTGGCGAAACAGGACTACGAGACGGCCGTGCAGCATCTGGAAGAGGCGTTGCGCTTGAGCCCCGCCGCCACGGTCATCCGGTACCCTCTCGCGATGGCCTACCGCGGCCTCGGCGATCTCGAAAAGGCGCAGTCCAACCTGGACTGGACCGGGAATCACCCGAGTCCCGGGGCCGCCGTGACCATTCCCGATCCGCTGATGGCCGACGTGAACACCGCGCTGCGGAGCCCTGAAGTGCATGGAGAGCTCGGACAGCACGCCAGTGCCAAAGGAGACTGGCCGGAGGCGGCCCGGCAGTTCCGGAACGCCGTCGAGCTATCGCCAGACGACGCGACCCTGCGCCTGAACCTCGCCCTGATACTGAACCGTATGGGTGACGCGCGGGCCGCGCTGGCCGAGCTCGAGGCGGCCGTTCGCGTGGATCCGCGGCTCGCCAGGGCCCATTACATGATGGGCGCGCTCCTGGAGCGCGGTGGACGAGATCAGCAGGCGATCGACAGGTTCACCGCGGCCGTCACGCACGACCCCAACCTGAGTGAGGCACACCTGAAGCTCGCCGACGCGCTCCGACGACTCGATCGCCTGGACGCGTCCTTGTCAGCCTACCAGCGGGTGCTCGAGCTCGACTCGAGTCGGGAGGAAGCGCGATTCGGCGAAGCGATGGCCCTGGTGCGCCTGATGCGCCACGCGGACGCGCGGGATCGCCTGCTCGTCGCGATGAGCGTCCATCCCGACCAACCGGCGTTCCCGCAGGCGCTGGCGCGCCTGCTGGCTGCGTCTCCCGATCCCGAGGTGCGCGACGGGCGTCGGGCCCTCGAATTGGTGCAGGCGTTGGCCGAACAGTACAAGACCACGAGCGTGGCCGAAACCATGGCCATGGCGCTCGCGGAGGTTGGCCGGTTCGAAGGGGCGGTCGAGTGGCAACGCCTGGCGATGGCCGTGGCGATGGATGCGGGTCAAGTGGACGCCGCCAGGCGGATGGCGGCCAACCTGGCGCGTTACCAACAACGTGTCCCGTGTCGCACGCCGTGGCGAGACGATGACCCGGAATTCAGGCCTGGCCCGAAAGTGGACCTCAAACTCTTCGATCCGCCTCCGTTCTGACAAGTCGCCCGTATGAGCCGTGCTGCACGCTTCGGCGCTTCGCGATCGACCCTTGCGGCAGGAATGTGCCTCGCAATCCTTGTGGCGGGAATGTGTCTCGCGGGCGGTTCGCTCGCGGCACGCGGCCCCTCGGCGGCACAGCCGCGCGCGCAAGCCCCTACGTTCAACCGCGATATCGCGCCCCTTCTGTTCGAACATTGCGTCGTCTGCCACCGGACTGGGGGCGTGGCACCAATGTCCCTGATGTCCTATCACGAGGTCCGGCCGTGGGCACGGGCCATCTCGCAACAGGTGAGCGCGCGGACGATGCCACCGTGGAAGCCGGAGCCCGGCTTCGGCGGCCCCTTCGTCGGCAACCGTCGTCTCACGGACGAGCAGGTCGCGCTCATCCGCGAGTGGGTGGGCGAGGGCGCCCCTGAAGGCAATACCGCCGCGCTTTCTCCGATGCCGGCGACGGCCGCCGGCTGGCGCCTCGGCGAGCCGGACCTCGTGATCGAAATGCCACGCTATACGCTTCCGGCTGCCGGGCAGGACGCCCTCCGCAAGTTCGCGATCCCGATTCCGGTCTCCAGCACACGGTATGTGAGAGGCCTGGAGTTTCAGCCGGGGAATGCCAGCGTGGTGCATCACGCGAACATGCGGATCGATCCCACCGGCGCTTCACGCAAGCTGGACGAGGCCGATCCGGTGCCTGGCTACGACGGAGTGACGCCGTTCGCCGCCCGGTTTCCGCCCGGCTACTTCCTCGGCTGGACACCGGGGCAGCTGCGGCCGCTGGCGCCCGCCAGCATGGCATGGCGTCTGGAGCCGGGATCCGACATGCTCGTCGAGCTCCACCTGATGCCACGGTTCGAGCCCGAGCCGGTACAGGTTCGGATCGGGCTCTTCTTCAGCGCCGCCGCGCCGACACGGCTCCCGGCCACCATCAGGCTCGGCCGGCAGAATCTGGACATCCCGGCCGGCTCGAAGGCGTACGTGAGCCGCGACCGCTACGTGCTGCCCGTGGACGTCGAGGTCCACGGGGTCCAGCCGCACGCGCATCACCTTGCCAGGGACATCAAAGGATTCGCCACGCTTCCCGACGGCACGCGGACGTGGCTGATCTACATCAAGGACTGGGATTTCGACTGGCAGGACTTCTACGCGTACACGCGGCCGCTCGTCCTTCCCAAGGGGACGGAGCTCGCGATGGAGATGACGTACGACAACTCCATCGACAACCCGCGCAACCCGCACTCACCGCCGAGCCGGGTGAGGTGGGGCCAGCGGTCGTCGGACGAGATGGGCGATCTGTGGATTCAGGTCGTGCCGCGTGACGCAGGGGATCTTCAGATCCTCAACAACGATCGCTGGCCGCGGGAGCTGGCCGAGGACATCGTGGGTTTCGAGATGGTGCTCGCAGCCGACCCGGATCAGGTGATGCAGCATGACGAAGTCGCCCTGCTGTACCTGCAATTCGAAAAAGTCGCGGAGGCCCTCGCCCACTTCCGGGAGTCGGCACGGTTGCAGCCCGAGTCGGCCGCGGCGCAGTACAACGTGGGGACCACATTGCTGCAGCTCGGCGATCGTGAGGCGGCCATTCGCCACTTCGAGCATGCGCTCCGGCTGGACCCCGATCACGTCCGGGCGCGCACCAACCTCGGCGCGGCTCTTCGATTGCAGGGTAAACCGACAGACGCCATCCGCCATTTCCGCGAGGCGCTAAAAACCCGCCCGGACGAAGGCGATGCGCTCTACAACCTGGCGAGTACGCTGACGCTGGAAGGCGAGGTCCTCGAGGCGATCACGTACTATCGACGGGCCGTGCAGGTGCAGCCGGAGGCTCCCGAGGCGCACGCGGAGCTGGCGTGGCTGCTCAGTACCGACCCCGATCCGAAGATCCGCAACGCGGCTGAAGCCGTCCGCCTCGCGGAGCGCGCGTCACGCTTGACCAATCGCAAGGATGCGGCCGTGCTCGACGTGCTGGCCGCGGCCTACGCCGCGGCGGGCCGATACGACGAGGCCGTGTCGGCCGCTCGCGCGGCGCTCGCCCTGCTCCCCGGTCAGAGTGAGCGCGCCGCATCGATTCGGCACCGCCTCGATCTCTACACGAAGGGCCGTCCGTACCGGCGACCCCGGTAGGGGAGGTTCACTTGAAGCTCGCCTCTTGCTATCGGCGGCTCGCATCCTCCCTCTTCTGGATCTGAAGGGCCATCGCGAGGTTGCGGCGCGCCTCGGCGTGCTCTGGCGCGAGCCGGATGGCCTGCCGAAAATGTTCAATGGCGTCATCGAGCTGGTTCTGTTGCGCCAGCGTGACCCCCAGGTCGTTGTGCGCATTGGCGGACCCGGGCAGGAGCTCGACCGCGCGACGGAAGTGGATCAGGGCCTCGGCGAGGGCTCCTGCCTCCCTCAGCGTGGACGCCAGGTTGGCATGCGTCTCCGCGAACTGGGAATCGATCGCCAGCGCTCGACGAAACTGCCCGATCGCGTCGTCAAGTCTGCCCTGCCCGGCCAGGAGCAGGCCGAGATTGTTGATGGCTTCGACCGCGTCGGGCCTGAGCTCGATCGCCCGACGATAGTAATCCGCCGCCTCCTCGGTTCGTCCGACCCCCGCCAGAGCGTTCCCGAGATTGATGTGCGCCTCGGTCAACTCCGGCTCGATCCGCAATGCCTCTCGAAACTGGCCCGCGGCTTCCGCGAGCTTCCCTTGAGCCATGAGGGCATTCCCGAGGTTGTAGTGGCCGTCGGCATCGTGCGGGGCCAGTTCGAGCGCCGTCCGATATTGTGCGATCGCTTCGTCGAGCTGACCCTTGGCGGCGAGGGCGGCGCCGAGATTGCTGCGTGTCACCGCGTCGTCGGGGTCGCGCGCCAGCGCCGCGCGATAGAACGCGATGGCCTCGTCCAGCTTCCCCTGTGCCTGGAGCTCCGTGGCCACATTGCTCTCCGTGATGGCCCGCATCTCCGCCATCGAGTACATGGGCCAGTTGCAGAAGACGGCGAAGAGCACGACCGCTGTCACGCCGGGGAGCAGCCGCCGCGGCGCCGCCCGCAGCACGCGTCCAGCGCTCGCCACTCCCGCCGCGGCAAAGAGGATCAGGAACGGCACGAGCGGATACCGGTATCTCGCCATGACAGCGAAGGCGATGAGCGCCAGCAGGTACGCGGCCGGCAGGAGATACAGCAGCGTCAGCTCGGCGCGTCGCGGCCACGTGGCCCAGATGCCGAACAACGCCAGGGGCGCCAGGACGCCGAAGTGCCAGACCCGGCTGGCGACGCGCAGCACGATCGACCAGTCGGCGTAGCTCAGTTGATCTTCGGTGTCGGCCACTTCCGCCGCGTTGAAGGCCAGTCTGGTTTTTCGACCCATCAGCTCGAGCCAGTCTCCCGGCTGCGTCCAGATGTATCGGAGCGCGCGGAATGTCCAGTACCGGGATACTTCGGCCGGCGTCAACCGCCTGCCCGTTGCCTGTTCGGCGAGCTCCGTGGCGTCTCGGCGCTCGTATGCGGGGTCGCCATGACCGAATCGCAACGGCTCGTAGGTGCCCGAGGCCGTCTCATTGTTCCCGATGTAGAAGTTCGGGCCGAACTGCGATGTGGTCAGGTGAAACTCACCACTGACGATCTTGTTGCGGGCGGCCACCGGCAACAGGACGATCGCCAACCCGGCCAGCAGCAAGGCGGCGAGGGCGAGCCGCTCGCGGCCCTGTCGGCGCTGGCACCAGAGCAGCCAGAAGAGGATGGCCGCCGCAAACACCACGGCGTTCTCGCGCGACAACGTCAGGCAACCGAGCGTCACGCCGACCCCCAGCCACGACCACCGGCGACCCTTCGATCCTTCGACCAGCTCAGGATCGCGTGGCGACGGGCTCGGGATCGACGCGATAGCAGTCGAGGGGCGAAGGGGATGCACGACGAGTGTGCTCAGCAGCGCAAGCGCCACGCACAACAGGAACGCGTCGAGCACCGATTTCTGAACAAGACCGTCGAAGAAGATGGCCGGCGCATAGAACGCGAGCATCAACCCGGCGGCGATTCCGGCCGGCTTCGAGAACAGACGCCACGCCGCGAAGGCGAGGCACACGCACGCCAGCGAGCCGATGACGGCCTGGCACAGCCGCACGGTCATCGGCGCATCGCCAAGCAGCGTGTACAGAAGCCCGAGGAAATACGGGTAGAGCGGCGCCTGGTAGAAGACGTCGCCGCCCATCCAGTCGCCGGCCGCGAGCCGCTCGGCCCACGCGTGGTAGCTCTGGGCATCGCCCATCAACAGCGTGAAAAATGGCGCCCGTCGCGCCTGGAACAGATGCACCAGGCGAACGGTCAGGCTGACGATGAAGATGGCCACCGCGACCGGGAGGAAGCGCATGGCGTCACGACCGGGGAGTGGGACCGGACGGTGGCAGGGCCGGTGACGCGGACTCCCTCAAGGGTGTTCGACAGGGTCTGCGCTGTTCGTACAAGGCAAGGTTGTCGGCCATGAGCCGCGCAAGGTCGGCACGCCCCGCCTGTGTGGCGGCCGCGATCGCCTCGCGCTGCCATTTGGCGGCCTGGTCATAGTGTCCCAACTCGGCCAGGGTCATCGCCATCGTTTCGCGCACGTCGACGCGCGGCGGTTCTTTGAGCAGCTCCTCCATCAGCGCCATCGCCCGGCGGCCATCGCGAACCCGGTCGTCTGGAGCCGCAGCGAGAAGCCTGATCAGGAGGTCCGTCAGATCGTGCTCGCCGGGATGAACGCGCCTGGCCTCGTCCAGCCGATCGCGAGCCTCCTGGTACCGTCGCAGCCGGACCAGCGTCATCGCGTGCATCACCCACGCCTCGGCAAGTCCCGGATCGAGCAGGACGATACGCTCGAAGTGTGGCAGCGACTCCCGCAGGCGTCCGGTGACGCGCAGGGCCTCGACCAGACCGAGCCGCGCCTCCAGATAATCCGGTTGAGACTTCACGGCGGCCGCGAAGCGCTCGATCGCCTCGGCATGGCGGCCACTCATGCTGAAGACCATGCCGAGGCCGAAGTGCGCTCGTGGGAAGCCGGGTGCGCGCTGTAGCGCCTGTTCGAACTGTTGCACCGCGCCGGCGGTGTCGCCTGCCATGTACAACGCCGTGCCCAGCCTGTGGAGCAGCCCCGGATCACCCGGCGCCAGCTCCAGCCCCCTGCGGAACAGATCGACAGCCTGCTTCGGCTGCCGGCGTTCCAGCGCTCGCAGCCCCTGCGTCTCCAACGTCAAGGGGCTGTGCAGCCCGGCCTCGTAGGCTTCCATGAGCGGGTCGTGCGGAGTTGGCCGTCCGATTCCCCGGCGCTCCAGGTGTGTGTTGGCCCGATCGAGCTGGCCCAGACCGCGATAGGCCGCCGCGAGGGAGTAGTGCAAGGCGAGCGCCCCCGGATCGATGGCCAACGCCCGCTCCAGATACTCGACGGCACGCTGCCGCTCACCTTTGGCGAGGGCCACGCGCCCGGCGCCCGCAAGCGCCGCGGCGGAGCTCGGTTCCCGCGATAACGCCTGCAGGAACAACGGCTCGGCCTGGTCCGGTCGATCCTGATCGAGGTACATCTCCCCAAGCCAAATCAGCGTCGGCGAGTCCGAGGGCTGCAACGCCAAGGCCCGGGAGAAGAACTCAGCCGCCTTGTCAGGCTCGCCGTTGATCCGGTAAAGATGCCCCAGGTAGTAGGGCCATCGGCGGTCGTCCGGGGCCAGCGCCTGCGCGCTCACATAGCAGGACGCCGCGGCTTTGTAGTACTCGGCGGCCATCAGAATCAGCCCCAGCTCTCCGTACGAATCGCCGAGCTCCGCAGGGGGCGTGGCTCGATCCTCGAGTTTGGCCTTGAGCACCGCGTGCCGCTCGCGGACCTGCGCTTGAACCGGCGTGGCCAGTCGTGACACGTCGGGCAGCGCGATGAGTCGGGCTGCTCCCGCCGGTTCGTCCTGGGGAGCGCACGCGCCGACCATTGCGGCGAGCCCGCACGTCACGACCCGCAGAACGGTCCCCACGCGACGGGGCGTCACCGGCCTTCACCTTCCCTCAGCGTCGTGTACCGATCAGCGGGCACGTCGGACCATGTGTCGACGCGCCCGCTCGGCCAGGTGATACGAACGCGGACAGGGCCGGCGGAGTCGGCCAAGCCGACGAGCACTCGCGGATCGTTCGCGGACGCGTAGCTGCCGTCGGCCCGCGCGCGGCGCCAGATCGTGGAACCGTTTGCGAGCGTCACGGCCACGCGCGCGCCAACCATGTCGCGCCCTTCGATACGCTCAGGGCGCCCCGAGCCCGTCGAGGAGCGGCGCGCGTGCTGACCGACGAGCCGCAGCCCCAGCCAGTGGTGGCGTGCACCGGCGCGGTTGATGAGGAGCCGTGCAGGACCGGCCGCGTTGCCGATCAACACGTCCGTGTCGCCGTCGTTGTCGATGTCGCCGACCGCCGCACCGCGACTGACTTCCGAGAGCTGGAAGGCCGAGCCGGCGCGGCCGGTGACCTCGTCAAACCCCCCGGTGCGCCGGTTGCGGAACACCTGGTTCGGCTGCTGCAGCGGAAACGGATTCCCGGGGCCGAGCGCCTCCAGGTGTTGCGTGACGTAGCCGTTGACGGCCACGATGTCGAGCCAGCCGTCGTTGTCGAAGTCGAGCCAGGCGGCTCCGAAGCCAGTATACGGAAGGCTTGGTACGCGGATGCCCTGCCGCGCGCTCTGGTCTTCGAACAACCCCTGGCCGTTGTTGACGTAGAGCGTGCTGCCCTGACCGGTCAGCTCCGTGATGAACAGATCTTCGTCGCCATCGTTGTCGAAGTCGCCCGCATCGACTCCCATGTCGGCCTTGACTTCGCCGTTGGCACCCACGGCCACGCCCCATAACGCGGCCATGTTGCGAAAGGTGCCGTTTCGCTGGTTGATCCACAGCTGGTTTTCCTTCTGGTCGTTGGCCACGAAGATGTCGATCCAGTCGTCGCCGTTGAAATCCGCCGTGGCGGCGCCGAGCGCGGGCCCGAACTCCCGCGCCAGGCCGGCCTCGGCCGTCGCATCCACGAACGTCCCATCGCCCCGGTTCCGGTAGAAGCGGCTCGGCTGCGCGCGATACACCTCCGGTGGACAGTAGTCCAGCGGCCCGGAACGGTTGAAGCACGGGGTGTGCGACGCGAGCGTGTAGTTCAGGTAGTTCCCGACGAACAGATCGAGCCATCCGTCTCGATCGACGTCCACGAATGCGGCAGAGACGCCCCACGCGGACGAATCGCTGGTTCCGGATCGGGATGATATGTCGCTGAAGGTACCGTCGCCGTTGTTTCGGAACAGCTGGTTGCGCCCGAAGCCTGTGAGATACAGGTCGACCCAGCCATCGTTGTCGACGTCCCCGGTCGCCACGCCCATGCCGTACCCGCGGGGATTGAGCCCACTGCTCGCGGTCACATCGGTGAAGCGCAAGGACGCGCCGTGTCCGTGGCCCTCCAAGTCGTTCCGATACAGGCGATCCGTCAGCGGTCCGCTTGGCACGGCAAAAAGCGGCTGCCCCTTTCCGAGCATCCCGCCCTGCACCAGGTAGACGTCGAGGTCCCCATCGTTGTCGTAGTCGAACATCGCGACGCCGGGCCCCATGATCTCGGGCTGATAGAACTGACCGGACGCGCCGTTGAAATGGACGAAGTCGATTCCCGCCGCCGCCGCGCGATCGACGAACCACTCCTCGCCGTCGGCGTCCGGCCGCGCCACCGGCACGCGGTCAGCGTTCGAGGGTTGCCGTTGTTCGGCGGCCGGCGAGGCGGGTCCGGACGTGCCGCAGGCCGCGCCACCGTTCAGGGCCAACAGGAGGAATAGTGGCGCACCGGGCGATCGGCCTCGCGGTCTCAGGCGCACGGGGCCCTATCATGGCACAGGCCGGCCCGGTGGTATCGAGTGACATCCAACTGGCCAGGGACATGATGGCTCACGAGGCCCTGCTTGCGTCACATGCCTGGCGGTCTGAGGCAAGGCCTCCATGGTCCTCACCTCAACCGAATCGCAAACAGCTGACTGGCGGGCAACGCCGGGCTCGTGATCTGGATGTAATAGCAGCCAACTGGCACTGACGTCGTATGCCAGTTGAACCGCCAGGTGTTGGTCGACGCGTCGTATTGATAGCCGCTCTCGCCCGCGGCGTTCACCTCGATGGTGGCCCCGCCCGTCGTCTCGCCGCAGGCGACCGGTCCCCACACGTTGACCGTTGGCGCGGCGCCGGGCGTCGGAATGACGAGCCCCTGCATGTCGGCGTACTGCCAACTGAGAGGAATCGTGCGGTTGGTGCGAAACGCCGTCGGCGGCGGCGCGTAAGGCGCCTGAAGGCCCACGAACACGACCTCGTTGGCGACCTCGTCGATCTCACCGTTGCAGTTATCGTCGATGCCGTTCCCCGCTACCTCGGCAGCACCGCGGTGGACGGCGTCGTTGAGGGGCTGGCAATCGGTCGGGTCCGGGTCTCCATCGTTGTCGTCATCCGAATCGGCGTTGTCGCCAACCCCGTCCCCGTCGGTGTCCACCGATTCGCTTGGGTCGAGCGGGAACGCATCGGTGGTGTCCGGCACCCCGTCGCCGTCATCGTCCAGGTCCGCGTTGTTGCCAATCCCGTCCCTATCGGTGTCCACCGATTCGCGTGGGTCCAGCGGGAACGCGTCGGCGGCGTCCGGC
>JBQTIE010000103.1:0-3892 GCA_052389315.1 Acidobacteriota bacterium | reverse complement strand
AGGCCGGGCTCAGCGTGCACTCGATCAACTTGACACCGCACTCGGGGCTCTGCTCAAGGAGGTCAAACTTGCCGCCTGAAAAACTTGACTCAACCAGTCATACTTCTTTGGTTCAAGACTCCTAGTGGGGGTAGCCTTTCAGTCTTGGCGTCTTGGGCTTCCACTCAGGCAGGGAAGCGTAATCGCTGCCGATTGGCATCTTCACCTTCGGCAGACTCTTGGCGTCGAGGACCTCATCCTCCCGGATGACATCGTTGATGAACAGCAAGTACGCGGTCAGCGAGTAGACCTCATCGGCGGTCAATGTTCCCTCTCGGTTGAAAGGCATCGCGCGATTGATGTAATCCCATACCGTCGTCGCGAACGGCGCGCGCAGCGGCAGTATTCGTCCCCGTGCCCAGAGCTCAACGCCCGGGCCGGTTTTGCTTTTCAGAATGGGAGCCTTGCCATCGATGCCTGTGGCCCCGTGGCATCCTGCGCACCCTTTCGCGCGATAGATCTGCGCGCCCTCCCTGACGGTTCCGCGCCCCGGCGGGAGCTCCTCTCCGGTCGGACCGATGGAAATATCCCACGCGCGGATTTCCTCCGCGGTCGGCGTGCGGCCCACACCATACCTGGGCGACTGCGCCAGCGCGGAAGCGCCCATGAGCAACGCCAACGCGAGAACTCTAGGCAAAGCCATTGGTGACGGTCCCATCGCTGGCGATCCTCCAAGGCTGAATACTGTTATCCAGGCCAGGCACACTGAACGTGGCATCGAAGGGCTTGTTCCAGTACTTGGCGATCTGTGCGCGCGACGGTTGAACCTGACCGAGTTCGTCCGTGCAGCGCGACTGCAGCTCGGTCTCCTGGCCGTCCCAATTCCACATACGGCTGAAGCGGGTATGCGCCATGCGATAAGGAGTCCCCTTGATCTCGGCGGTGTTCCAGCTTTTACCGCCGTCGGTGGACACCTCCACCTTCTTGATCGTGCCGCCACCGGACCAGGCGAGGCCGCTGATCTCGTAGAAGCCGCGGTCGGGCAGCTGTGCTCCGCCGGAGGGGAACGTGATGACGGACTTGGGGCCGATCTGGTAGTCCAATGCCGCCACCTTCGGATCGCGATCGAGATGCCCGTAGTCGTTGTAGTTCATGTAGTAGCGGTCGACCACCTTGATTCGCCGCAGCCACTTCGTGTGAAAAATCCCTTCGAAGCCGGGAACCATCAGCCGCACAGGAAACCCCTGCTGCGGCCGCACCGCCTCGCCGTTCATGCCGTAGGCGACGATGCAGTCGTCCATTGCCTTGGCAATCGGCATGCTCGACGCGCCCTTCACTTCTTCCGCCCCCTCGGCGACGAACCAGGATGCCGCGCTTTTCAGGCCGCACTCCTTGAGCAGCGTGGAAAGGAGCACGCCAGTCCATTCGGCGCAGCTCGTCATGCCGTGCGTGTCTTGAACGGTCTTCGCCCTGCGCGACGATCGGTTCCCCGCGCACTCGATGAAATGCAGGCGCGTCACGGACGGAAGCCGCTTCAGGTCGTCCATGGTGAACGTCAGCGGACGGTCCACCAGGCCGTGAATCATCAGACGGTGCTCTTTGGGATCGATGTCCGGGAGGAATGAGCCGCGGGTCGTCCCCATGTAGTGGAGCGAGGATGGCGTGATCACCCCGATCGAATCCTGCAGCGGGGCCGCCACATGAAACGTCAGCCCCCAGTTGTCGGGCGATGGCCTGCCGCCGTGGGGGATGCGTACCGAGGTGACGAAACGCGAGCGGTCGCCGTACGCGATCTGATCCTTGTCGCCCTTGATCATTGGCGGCGAGGCCGGTATCTGGCCGATCGCGGGTGCTGCGCCTCCCAGGGTGAAACCACCTGCCAACGCGGCGCCGCTTTTCAGGAATTCCCTTCGAGCAGGTCGTTTCGAACCCATGGGTCCCTCCTTCGCAGATGAGCCTTCCAGGAATCGCCTTCCCGCAGTCGAAAGTATACCGCCGTCGGATCACCGCTTGGAGAGCGGCACTGCCAATACCCGCTGGACTGGTGCTGGAACGATGGGCAGAATAGAGGAACTCGTCCGGGTACCTGCGCAGCGGTGGCTCGCCCTGAGCGAGCCGCGGCGCGTCGAATGGCGCGCCCGGCCCTTCGACACGGCTCCCTTCGACACGGCTCAGGGCTCGGGCCTGTTCGGTGGCTCGCCCTGAGCGAGGCCTTCGACGTTGCTCAGGCCGAGTCGAATGGCGCGTCCGGCAGGACTCGAACCTGCGACCCTCGGCTTAGAAGGCGAAATTCATGTGACGAAAGTGCCTCGCGTTCAAGGGCTTACAGGAGGTGCCATGCCAAGGTGCCACCCCGACGGGCAGGAAGTGATCGCGACACGGCCAGCCACAATGGTGCCGCCGTTGCGTCTGCTCGATGCCGGCAGCCGAGCATCAACTGGATCGTTCAGTAGCGGTAGAGGAAGTTCGCGAGCGTCACGGAGGCGACGTGAAGACCTCGCGCGGGAGGTGGCCTGCCGGGAATGAGGTGTCCACCGGTCTATCCGAACGGGTTCTCGATCCTGACGCCGTCGATCGTCTGGCCGTCCTGCAGGTCCTCGCTGAGCAGGCGTCCACATCCGGCGGCGCTGGCCGAACGAACGACGAGCGCATCCCAGAACGACAGCGCGTGCAAGCGGCAGAGGTCGATCGCTCCGAGAATCAGTTCCGGCCGGATGAGGACGACGTCCAGTCGATTGAGCCGCTCGACCCGGATGCGGGCTCGCTCGGGGGAAAGTCCGAGCTTCTTGATCGCCGCCACGAAGTACTCCTGCATGACCTGGGTCGACACGACGATGCGCCTGGTACGAATGAGCTCCGACAGCACCGTGCGCGCGCGCACCCGCTTGGTCTTCGCGGCTCTGTCGTCCGCGTAGACGAAGATGTTCGTGTCGACGAAGACACGGTCGGTCATCGCGGCGCGTAGCGGTTCAGGCGCTCGTCATAGAGCTCTTCGCGCTTGAACGGCTTGCCTCCCGAGTTGCCGGGTTCCGCCCACATCGCTTCGAACTCGCTCAGGATCTCGTCGCCCCCCACCTGGCCGGCCAGCCCCTCGATGTAGTCGCGAATGAGCGCATTCAGGCTCGTGCCTTGTTGACGGGCCACCTCCCGAGCGCGCTCGATGAGCCTGTCGTCGACAGAAAGGGTTAGATTCATGTGCACATAATAAGGTTACACGGATTACGTGTCAAACCGGGCCCTGCCACGGGCTACAAGGGGAAACCCGCGTGACGGAACCCACTTCCCATCAGATTGTTACGGCAGGTGCCATACCGAGGTGCCACGTGACTGCGCCCGCCCGTATCGCGGGAGGTCCGTACTCGGTCGTGATTGTTTGCTCGAGACTACAATCGCCAAATGGTGAAGGTTTCAAAGAGCGACTTCACTGTCGCTGGGTACTTCGCGTGCACGCCGGCACCGGCTCGGAAACTCTTGCGGCAGATGCGCGAGACGATCCGGTCAGCGGTGCCCCGCGACGCCGTCGAGGTGATTAGCTACCGCATGCCTGCGTTCAAGCACGGCCGGGTGCTCGTGTGGTACGCCGCTTTCGCCGATCATGTCAGTCTGTTCCCGGGCGGTTCGGTCCCTGCAGGATTCCAGGGCGACCTCGCAGATTTCAAGACATCGAAAGGCACAATCCAGTTCCCGCTCGACAGATCGCTGCCGACCGCGCTCGTTAGACGCATCGTCAGGGCGCGAGTCGCCGAAATCCAGCGCAAGGGCCCGCGTTGAACGCGCCCTCTGCTCCGCAAAGACGTTGCGTAGCGAGCCCCGATCGAGCACCATGCGCACACACCAACATGAAGCGAAAGAACACGATTTGTCTCTGGTTTGACAAGGACGCGCATGAGGCGGCGCGCTTCTACGCTGCCAC
>JBQTIE010000102.1:0-3208 GCA_052389315.1 Acidobacteriota bacterium | reverse complement strand
CCTTGAGATGGCTTCAATGAGGCCCGCGTTCATCACGCGGGAAAACCACACACAAGTATGGCCAAACGAACAAAACCGGTGCTTCAATGAGGCCCGCGTTCATCACGCGGGAAAACACTCTCGCTGTATTCCCCACCGAAGATCATTGTCTCGCTTCAATGAGGCCCGCGTTCATCACGCGGGAAAACGCCGGTACTCTTCCGGCATCCACCAGCCGTCTCCTACGCTTCAATGAGGCCCGCGTTCATCACGCGGGAAAACTGCCGCTCGCGCAAGTATCAAGTTATCAATGATCTCCATCGCCGGACGCGAGCGGTCCCCGCAGCCTCGCACTCCCACGCTCAGTCTGGATCGATCGTCGTCCCGAAGTCACTCCAGATTCGAGACTTACCTGGCGCGAGCGATCCCCCGCTTTCGCGGCGCACCGAACTGCTCGCGTGCCTCAGCGCGTCTCGAAGCCCGGATACACGGCAATCTCGCCCTCCAGATACCTGGCCAGCAGCCGTGCCTGGACCTCCAACACCCGGCGGTAGCTGATACGGTAGCCGAAAACCGGGTGCGTCACCAGTTGGTCCATGCGCTGCTCATAGGCCTTGATCAGCGCACTGCGTCCCCTCTGCGTCATCGCCACCGCGTCGCCGGCACGCAGAAAGTCTCGTTCCGCAACCATGCCAGTGTTGAGCGCGCTCAGCACGGCCGAGTCGGCGATGAGCGGCCGAAAACCTTCCATCAGGTCCAGCGCCAACGCCGGCCGTCCGAACCGCATCTGGTGATAGAAGCCGACGAACGGGTCGAACCCGACAGCGTGACACACGAACGTCAAGTCGCGGGTCAACAGGCTATACGCAAACGACAGGAGCGCGTTGACCGGGTCGCGCGGCGGGCGCCGCGTGCGCGCCTGGAAGTCGAACAGCCCTGTACACTTCCGGTCGTCCACTTTGATCATGCCGGCGAACTGACCGAAATATGCCGCCGCGGCAGCCCCCTCCAGGCCGAGCAGCTCGTCGAGCGACCGCACGGCCTCGACACGTCGGACGAGTCGCTTCAGGCCGTCGAGAGCCTGCGCCGGCGGTTCGATGTGATTGCGTTGAAGGAGCGTCCGCTGATTGTGAATCTTCGTGGCCACGAGGGATTTCGCCAATCGCAGGCAGAACAGCTCATCGTCCGCCCGGCGGAACTGCGCGCGGCGCAGGAACACATTCCGCAACCCCAGCCCCATCGTCAGACCGTGGAACCATCCGCCCATGGAGAAGTGGGCGATGGGCTTTTCAGCCGCGCAGAGCGCATGCACCGCAGCGCCGCTGATGGACACCGGGCCGAACAGGTTGACCTGATTGATTTCGTGGAGACGCGCCTCCTGAATCAGTTTGCCCTTCTCCTTGATCTGCAGGACATCGCCCGACTTGGCCACCGACAGCCCAAACCCTGTGACGTAGAGCGGCCGCAGGTCGTCTCGCGCAGGCACGAGGCGACGGACTTCGTCCGCCTCGAGCTCGGTGACACGTCGCACCTCCTCACTGGCAAATCCGAAAAGGTCAAGCTGTGACTGGAGGCCTTCGTCCCGCAGCCCCTGCGCGGCCACGGTCTCGTCAGGCAGACAGATGGGAACCAGGGAGCAGCGCGGGCATTTCGGGCTGTCGACGAGCGGCGGGGGGATCCGTCCTGACTCCGCTACGCGACGTGCCTCCGCAAGTGCAGCGAGGGTCTGCGTCACCAACGTGTCGGTGATAGGGACACGCACGCGCTGCCGCGTCTCATAGTAGAAGACGATGCCGTCGTCGACGGTGTAGCCGTTGTCGCGAAGCACCAGCGCCTGGACGCACACCTGCGTGAGGTCCGCGGGCCACGCCTCGGGAGCGCCCTCGCCTTCCCTGGGGGCCCCGCGCTTGTAGTCTACGGGCGTCACCTTGCCGTCGCCGGCTTCGACGAGATCCAGCTTGGCGATCCCGTGGGTGTCGCTGGAGAGCGTGATGGCGCGGGCACGGAAGGTGACGTTCTCGATCTCGGCTTGGGGCGGCAGCTCGTCCTCTCGCTCGTCCGCCCGCTCGTGCTTCTGCGCGCCGTCGGTCGTATCGCTGCTGTGACGAAACACGCCTTCGATCCACTCGTAGAAGAAGAGGCGCGGGCAGTAGACGAACTCGTTGAGCATGCGGGCCGGCAGATAGTCCGGCAGCGTCACTCGTCGCGGGAGCGAGGCCTTCGCCGGAATCGGGTGGAGTGGAAACGCAAGACGTCTTGGCGCCGGCTCGGTGCTCATGAGGTGCCCTCCTCCTTCGCGCGTTCGTCGGAGATTGCCTCGCGCGTTCTCCCGATGCGGGACTGGCCGTCGGCGATGATGCACGGGCTGTCGAACGGCTGATAGGGTCGGCCGACCGCGGTGATGACACGGTCGCCGCGCCCCTCGACCGGGCCGAGATCGACGAACAGCACCTGGTCTTCGCGGTGGTGAATGATCTTCGCGAGCGCGTGGCGGCACCGGAGCACGTCGGTGGGCGTGAACTGGCACTCGAAGATCGAGTACTGCAAGTGGTCCCCGAACCCGCGCATCGTCTTGTGGACTTTGCGGAGCCGCATGTCGTTCGAGATGTCGTAGCAGACGAGGAACGTGTTGCGCATGGGCGATCCGCGCTCGTTCCGGGGTTAGAAAGTGTTTCGGCACCTTGGCGGTCGAACTGCAGTCAGTCCGAGACGGACCGTAGGAGCAGTCCTCGCCCACAATCCCGGCGCGTTACGGCCACCAGTGCGAGGTCAGGACCGACGACGATCTCACGGCGGCCGCGCAGGAGGCTGGCGCACAGCTGATCACCCTCGATCGTGCGCTCGTCCCACGGGTTGGTCCGGGATCTCGTGACGGTCTGGGCCCGGTGTCGAGCACTGACCCCCTCGCGCCGCCTAGATCCGACGCGCGAGTGTAATGGCCAACGCCTCATCGACGTGGGCCATCTCCTCTGGGGTGAGCGTGCTCACTCGAGGCTTCAAGCGGGTCTTATCGGATCGGATCTGGTCACCCAGGGCCCGACCGGGTGTGCCCTTCACCTCGACCAGTGCCTCGCGGGGGTAGAGCGAATCGACGTAGCTGGTGATGGGGAGCACGACGACCCGCGTGCCGTGTCGGTTGCAGGAGTCATTCGAGACGAATGACGGCGGGCCAGGTCTTGCGAATCTCGGTCCCAACCACCGGGTCAAGGTTCACCCAGTACACGTCACC
>JBQTIE010000101.1:0-7305 GCA_052389315.1 Acidobacteriota bacterium | reverse complement strand
ATGATCTGCCAAATCTGCGCCGGCAGCGTCAAAAGCGCGCTGAAGAAGGTTGATGGTGTCCAGGACGCCGAGATTAGCCTCGAGAAGCGCAACGCCGTCATTCATTACGACGAGCGCAAAGTGAGCGTGGACCAACTGACGCGCGCCATTCAGGACGCCGGGTTCAAGCCGGGAGCGCCCACGGCCGTGCGGTAGCGACATGATGGAAGACTTCCTCCATCGGTTCGGCGCGTCGTTGCCGGATGCCGGTCTCGCGGCACTATTGGTCGCGACCGCCGCAGGCGTTCTGGCCAGCGCGGTGTGTCCATGCACCGTTCCTGTGGGCATTGGCGTGGCCACCGCGGCGGCTGGCACTGAAACGCAGGAGCGGCGGGCCGGCGTCCTGATTGCCATCGCGTTCTTTGTCGGCATCGTCGTGAACCTCACGCTGCTCGGTGCGCTGGCCGGGCGCCTTGGAGCCTTTCTCACCGAATCGTTCGGCCGCTACTGGGCAGTCGTAATGGCGCTGCTCTCATTTGCCGCTGCCATCGTTGCGTTCGCAGGTCCCCGTCTCAAGGTGAAGCGACTCGCGGACCTGCGACGCCCTGGAATCAGTGGCGCATTTGCGTACGGGTTCATTTTCAGCCTCGGCACGTCGGCGGCGCCGCTGCTGTTGCTGTTGACGGTTGCTGCCGCCCAGGCGCACGTGGAGTACGGGCTGCTGCTGGCATTGGCGTTTGGCGTCGGCCGTGGATTGCCATTTCTGCTGGTTGGCCTGTTCGCGGGCTTGCTCATGCGGTTCGCTGCCCTCGCGCGGTGGCGGCGCCCGCTTCAGATTGTGAGCGGGTGCGCACTCCTGACGGTCGCGGTGTACTACGCTCGCGCGTTCACGATGCTGCTCTGATCGTCCCTTTCAGCTTCGTCCTGTGCCCGATCTGCCAATTGCCATGCATGCTCGGACCTGCCGCAATCAAAGCGCGGCGCGAGGATCTCCTTGGCATGCCCATCCGTAGAGTTGCAGAACGCATCGAGAGACCGTCCACCAGCATGCGAACCTGATCACGTCGAGCAACGGCATCGATGATCTGGCGGTCAAGTTCGCCGAAGCTGCCCGACTCGGCCTAAACGCTGAAGAGCTTTGTGGGACGGCATCCCGGCTGCCGAGGTCGTGGAAGTCAGGGGCTTCACACCCGTCCAGACGGGCTCTGGCCGAGACGGTCGAGGATCAGTTGCTTGACGAGGGCCATGTCCGATATCTGTATACAAATTTCGGACACGCGCAACGTCCGGTTTGCGTCCGAAGAATGTATACACATTTCGGACAGCGATTCTGCGTGGGAAACCTGCGGCCCATGTCCTTTGTCGCGGAATTTTGCCGAGAACAGGAGTCTAAGACTCACGCGGCCGACAGCAACCAGTTGCGGAAATCGTCCCTGACACCCAGCCAACTCAAAGATTCGATTTCACGGCGGTTTCACCTGGTTCCTCTGAGAGGCGTTTCTCCCAGCCAGTTCGCGAACTTCGCGCGATTTGTCGTGCAAAACAGATGGTTCAGTGTCATCTCATCCCCCGAGTGACATTTTCGAGTGACATTCACCTGTCGACCGACGATTCTCAGGTGGATAGCGCCCGGCAAACGTCGGCGCGCGGCTAACTTGGCGACCCGGCCTCGCAGCCGGACCTCATTTCTGTCGCACGAAGTGGAGGGGGCTGGTCGGCGATAACCTCGCTTGTCGATTACTCAACGTTCTCAGGATCGCGTCGAGGACCAAGTCCAGGTCTCGACCCACGTCTTCCGCAAGAAAGCGCAGAACCACGTAGCCGTTCTCCTGTAGCAACTGATCCTTACGGCGATCGCGGCGGTACGCGGCCGGATCCACGAGATGCTGGCTACCGTCCAACTCCACAGCCACGCGGGTATCGGCACACAGAAGGTCGACTTCCAGCGTTCCAATACCATCGAAGGCGATCGGCAACGCCACGTTGACGCGGAAACGGCCTTTGGCCTCCGCTAGGGTTTCCAGTCGTCGATAGAGGAAGGCTTCGGTCGCACTCCGCGCTCGGTGTACGCCTTCGGCATCTGAAGGTACCGTCCGAGCGGCGTGGACGAAGAGATTCGCCAGCGGAGTGTCGACTCCATCTCGAACGAGCCGTCGCACGCTGCCGGAGTAGTCGCGCTTCCATACCGGGTCCGACGGAAGGACTACATCTGCGGGCCAACCGGGAATGGCGCTCGCGGGAAGGAGAATCGTGTACCCGACTGCCTCGTATCCGCGGCAACGTCGGTCGAACATGCGCGACAGCATCGGCACGTTGAGGTCCGCATAGTCGTAGATGCGCACCTCCCGTTTGCCGTCATGAAGGCGATGCAGTCGGCCGGAGTACTGCGCGATGGTCCCGCGCCACGAGACCGGAAGTGTCAGAAACAACGTGTCCAGTCGAGGATCGTCGAATCCCTCACCGATGTACTTCCCGGTTGCCAGAAGGACCCGCGCCTCATCGCAAGGGATAGCTTCAAGGCGATCCGTAACTGCCTGCCGCTGTTTCTTGCCCATCCCCGCGCGCAACACGACGACGTGGCGGACACCTGTCGCAAGCCCTTGCTCGAGAAGGTCGAGGTGGTCGTTCCGCTCTGTGAGAACCAGCGGTGAACGGCCGTCACGTACCGATTCGATCACGTCATCGCAGATGCGGCGAGTGCGCTGCTGGTCGTCGATCAACTCCTGGTAGAGAACCTGGAACTCGACGCGCTTGTCGGAATCAGGGCTCCTCGTCGGCTGAAACGCCGTCGGTTGAACGAGCACGAAATGCTCGAAGGGGCGGGCCGCTGCTTGTGCCCGCGCGTTCACCTGGTGGCGAACCGGCCCGCACCGCATGAAGATGATGGGATGGTGGCCGTTCTTGCGAGCGACCGTCGCCGACAACCCTAGAACGAATCGGGCCTTGGCTTGACGTACCACTTGCTCGAAACTGTGCGCCGACAGGTGATGGCACTCGTCGATAATCACGTGGCCGTACTCAGCGACGCGATCATCTACGACACCTTTCCGGACGAGACTCTGAATGATGGCCACGTCGAGCAGACCGGTCGGTCGGCTTCGCCCGCCGCCGATCCGACCGATCGATTTTGCGGGAATTCCGAGGAATGCCGCGAGCCGTTCGATCCACTGGTCCAGCAGTTGACGCCGGTGGACGAGCACCACCGTGCTCACGCCTCGCTGGGCGATCAGCCAAGCGGCGACCACCGTCTTGCCAAACGCCGTCGTGGCGGCCAGCACGCCGGTGTCATGCCGCAGCAGTGCGTCTGCGGCCGCCTCCTGTTCCGGCCGGAGCTCACCTTGAAACTGCACCTCCAGACGGCCGCCGTCGTGACGCTCGTCGCGAACGACCGTGCGCACACCCAGGTCGGTCAGCGTCTGGCGCACATCGTCGAGGCAGCCGCGAGGCAGTCCGATGTGATGCGGGTGATCCTCCGCGCACGCGACGACGCGCGGCTTGTCGTAAGTCGACAATCGCATCGCCTGGGCCTTGTAGAACTCGGGATTCTGAAAGGCTGCCAAGCGAAGGAGCCGATTTCTCAGACCCGGATGCAGCCCTTCCTTGGCCACGTAGATCTGATTGCCAAGAACCAGTTCCAACGTCGAAGGCAGATCCCCGGCGATGGGTGCCTCCTTGCGGTGACGTGACGGCGGCGCTGTCCAAGGTTCATCTTCTCCGTCGTCCTGCGGCGGCAGACGCACGTTGAGGATGCGACCCCGTCGTTCAGCCTCATGGACGACCCGTTCGACCTGCGTTCGGCCAATCTTGCCCACGCTCGCCAGAAAGGTCCACTGGTCGGCCCAGGGGACGAACTCGTCATCGAGAAAGACACTGTTGTCCTGTTTGCGTGGTCCCTTCTGCAGCGGTAATGCGATCAGGTTCCCGAACCCTCCTTGCGGCATCGTGTCCTGATTCGGAAAGAGGCGGTCGTACGAATCCAGCCCGATGTCCGGTCGCGCCTCCATCGTTTCGGTGATGACGTGCGACCCGAGCCTCCGCGCCAACGTCGCTGGAACGGCCTCCTCGAAGAAGAACCACACGTGTGCGCCCCGTCCTGAGCGTGACCGTTCGAGGGCGGCCGGGAGATGCAGGCGGCGACACGCATCGAGAAAAGCCCCGCTATCGTCGCGCCAGCCGGCTTTGTCGAAATCGACGACCAGGAAAAGGCACGTCTCGTCCTGCAGCAGCGGATAGACGCCGGCTACAAAGGGCTGACCATCTGGGTTGTAGCCAGACAGGTGCCAGCGAATGACCTCATCGGTCACCGGAAGGAATCGACGGTTGGGACACTCGGCGCACTTGATGCGCGGCTTCTCGCAGATGCCGCGTACCCACTCGTTCGCGCAGGCGGGGGCGTAGCCTGCCTTCCCTGTCTTCCGACTCTCGAATCGGCGCGGGTAGACGTCTTCGCGACCGCGGAACAGCGAACGGAAGAGAGCGATCTTGGCCTGGGACGGCGATGTCCGATCGATAGGGCCAGATGTCAAGTTCATGGCGGTCCCGCGTCCTAGTCTAACGAGGCCCTGCCTCAGACCGCCAAGCACGTGACATGAGTAGGGCTTCGTTAGCCAGCCAAGGGCTTCGCCGGTCCAATTGTTGTCTTGCCCCGCCTCCGGCGGGGCAGTCGCCTTGACGGAGAAACTTGACTCATCTGGTCAACATTCGGGGCCGTCAAGGCTCCTAGTCAATCGCATTATCGGCCGTTAATTGGGTTGGGGCCAGCAATCGTCAGCGAGAGAAGGCCTCCGCGCGGAGCTGCCATCAGGCGCGCCGAAGTGCTAGAGTCGGGGCATGGAAGTATTCCCCGGCATCTCGATGGACCCGGATGTGCGCTTTGGGAAGCCCTGTCTCAGCGGCACGCGCATTGATGTCGCGACCGTCGTCGGCGCGCTGGCCGCGGGTGAATCTGCGGAAACAGTCGCCGCCGAGTACTCCTTGAGCATCGCTCAGATTCACACCGCGCTCTCGTACGCAGCGCACGTTGCCGCACATTTGCCGCCAGCGGTTCGCCAGGCATCGTGAAGGTTCTGCTCGACGAGAACTTCCCGCTGGGCCTGGTTCGAGTCCTGCAAACTGATGGTGTCCGGGTCGAACACATCACCCTGGGTTGGCGTGGTGCGTCTGATACACGAATACGCGAATGCCTGTCTGATATGGACGTCGTATTCCTGACCCAGGATGACGACTTCCTTTTCGGCACGTCCGTCGATGCGACCATCGTCGTGTCGAGAGTTCGCCAGTCTCGACGGCTGGCCGACCGCATTGAGTCTGGCGGAAAGCCATTGCGAATCTCTCCGGAGCTGCTCAAACGACGCGCGTCTTCGAGTTGACTGACGGAGGCGTGTTACAGGCCTGGCTGGGAACAGCTCGCGGTGCTGGCCTCGGCGAACATCGCGACGAGTGACATTCCGAGTGTTATTTCAGAATATCTGTCGGCATAAGGCGGCAGAGCATAGCAGTGCGCGGCAGAGCGGCCGGTCGGCTAACTGTATGAGACAGCAGTACTTGGCATAAGGCGGAAGAGCACGGAAGAAATCGGAAGAGCCAGAAGCCCGTTTCCCTGCCTCCAAGCCATTTGCCGACAGTGGTATCTGTTAGTTAGCGTCCGGTGGCATCTGTTTGCCGGCGCTTGCCACCAGTTGCCGAATCGCGCGATCTAGGGCTGGTTGAGAATGGCGAATTCCCAGCCTATTGATTCGATCGCGCAGTTTTCTAAGCGCTTTCTGACGGCCCACGCGTCAGGCGGGCCGAGGGACATTTCTGGCGACATTCTGACTCGCCGAGCAGGAGGCACCGTAGTCGACCGTGAAATGTATCGCAACCGATCGGCGGCCGGATCGGTAAACCCTGGGCGACTACACAGGGGTGCCAGGGCGCCGGAAGCTGTGCGGCGCGGAGCACGATCGCCACCATGACGGCGATAGCCGTCGCGCAAAAATAGCCGCTGCTGAGCGTAAGTCGCGACAAACTCCGAAATCTGTCTGGGATTTGAGCTTGGAAGAACCAGAGCTCGCCCGGAGATTCTCCTACGGCTGGGGCACGTTCGCGAGGGTCGGGCCGTGCGGTAACTTTCTGCGCTCTGGCGGGTATCTTTCTCGAACGCCGAATGATCGATTTCCACACCGTCTACCAGCGTCACGCCGGCGAGTTGCGCAGGTTTGCACTGTATCTCTCAGGCAACCCCGCCATCGCTGACGATCTCGTGGCCGATGCGTTCGTGCGGCTGTGGACGACCACGGGGGAGATTCGGACGGAGACGATCAAGGGGTATCTCATCGCCATCGTTCGCAATCTCTATCTCAATTCGCGCCGGCGCGGCGCGCGCGACGTGCCGCTCGACGATACGCACGTGGTTGTCGATCTCGCCGCGTCGATCGACACGCGCCTCGAGCAGCGCGAGCAGCTGGCGCTCGTGCGCGCGACGCTCGCGTCGCTCGCGGAAATCGATCGATCGGCGTTGCTGCTCCGCGCGCTGCACGAGATGCCGTACGAAGAGATCGCGCGCGTGCTCGAGATTTCAGTCGCCGCGGCGAAGGTGAAAGTTCACCGCGCGCGGCTGCGGCTTGCCGCGGTTCTGACAAAGGAAAAGGTGCTCTCATGAACATCACACGCGACATCGTCATCGATTTGCTGCCGGTGTACGAATCCGGCGAGGCGAGCGCCGACACCCGCGCGCTCGTCGAGGACTTCCTGAAGCAGGACACGGAGTTCGCGCGAATCGTGAAGGCCGCGCACAAGCGGCCACAGGCGCGACCAGAGCCCATTCAGCCGTCGCCACCGGCGAGCGGAGAGGTGGCCGCGGTCACCCGCACGCGCAACACGCTACGCTGGAGAAGCTGGACGATGGCAGCGGCGATTTTCCTGACCATGCTGCCCTTCAGCATGGCCGGCGACAGCGACAACGGCTTGCGGTTCTTCATGTGGCGCGACGTCCCGGCGTCCCGCTTCGCGCTCGTGCTGGCGGCGGCTCTCTGGTGGAGCTATTTCCGCCAATCCCAGGCAATCCGTAAGGCGGGCTGGTAGGGCCGGTAAACCCTTGCGCGACCGTTTCCGTGTACTCCGCCATGCAGCGTGCGCGGCTTCCAGAGCGTCGGCGATCTGCTTGCGATCGACAGTGACTCATCGATTGGCAGCGGTCCACTGGCGAGGCGATCGGCGAGCGTCGGCCCCTCGACAGTGACCGCACTCCTCGGAGAGGGTGGCATGGGCCGGCTCTGGACCGACACGAGTGCCAGGCCCGCCCGATCGGCATTTGTGGGAGATTCACGCGATTGGTCCTGCTCAACG
>JBQTIE010000100.1:0-11147 GCA_052389315.1 Acidobacteriota bacterium | reverse complement strand
CCAGAAGGCCGCTGTCGCGGCCACCATTCTGTGAATCATCATGCGTGTTCTTCGTTTCCTGCTCCCGCGACCTTCCCCACCCGCCCCACCCGGACCTACCGCCGCCCCGCGGCCGTCCGTCCCGACGAGGAGTCCTGCGCGACCTGGTCCAGGCCGGCGGGCGTATGCGCGGACGGCACGCGGCCGGTCCGGGTCACAATCTGCATCGCCTCGTCGATGGGAATGCGGACGACGCCGTTGGCCTGATCGACCCAGCCGTAGGTCGTCAGTTTCTCCCGCTCGGCTTCGTGCAGCAGGTAGACGTCCTTGAACGGCTGTGTCTGCAACCGAGGCGCCTGCGGTTCGCGCACCTGTCCGGCCGACAGCGGGAATACCTGCGCGGCCCGGCTGGCCTCCTGCTCCCGTCCCTCGAACAACCAGAACGCGCCGTAGACGCTCCCAGCCGAGAGCAGCACCGCCACCGTGAGCCACACCGCAAACTTGCCGGCGATCATCGGCTCGATATCCGTGTGCTCGTGCTCGGCTTCTTCCGGTGTCGGTCCGTATTCGAGATCCGCTTCGCTCATGACAGCCTCAGTGCACGTGATGGGTCAGCGCCTTCGCCAGTCCCGGATCGTTGACGGGCAGCAGCGAGTGCGCCGTCAGGTTCACGGCGTACAGCGCCAAGACGACGCCGCCGATCGCGATCGGCAGCGCGACATCCAGCAGCCCGACGCTCAGGCCGGCGGTGTTGAACTCGGGCGCCACGTGCCAGTAGTAGTCGACGACGCGTGCCGTCAGAATCCAGGTGGCGACGATCCGCAGCCGCTTGGAGTCCCGCTTGATGTCGCGTGACAGCAGCAGCGCGTACGGCAGCGCGAAGTGCAGCAGGACCATGAAGATCGTGACGTACTGATACCCGCCGTCCCACCGGATCAGGTAATGCGGGACCTCCTCGGCCGTGTTGGCCGACCAGATGATCAGGTACTGGGAGAACGTCAGGTACGCCCACAGCATCAGGAACGCGAACAACAGCTTCCCGAGGTCGTGGAGATGCGCGCTGGTCACGACGCGGCTGAGCGGCGGCACCTGTGAGAGCACGATCAGGATCACGATTGCGAAGCTCATCGCCGACAGGCCCTGGCCCACCATGTAGAGCGGCCCCCACATCGTCGAGAACCAGTGCGGGTTGACCGACATGGTCCAGTCCACCATCGCAAACGTGACGGTGAGGCTGTAGACGACCAGCCCGGCGCCCGACAGCTTCGAGAGCCTGCCGACCAGGGCCGGGTCGCCGGTGCGATCCTGCTCCACGGACCATTTCGTCAGGAGCGACGCAATCAGGATCCAGATGGCGAAATAGATCACCTGCCGGATGATGAAGAAGGTCGTGTTGAGGTACGGGGCCTTCGCCTGGACCACGGGGTCGGTGGCCATGACCTCGTCGTGAGTCCAGTGATAGAGGTCGTGCATCCCCAGCAGGATGGGGATGAACAGCACGGCCATGATCGGCATCAGGCGTGTGGCGGCTTCGAGCGGCCGGCGAATGACGACGCCCCAGGCGCCGCCCGACAGGTGCTGGACCATCAACAGCGCCATGCTGCCGAGGACGAGCCCCATCCAGAAGGTGTAGGCGACCAGATAGGCCTGGAAGAAGCGCGCCTGGCCCGCCATCGCGAAGCCGACCACGGTGAAGACGACACCGACGAGCGCCGCGCCCATCCCCAGCCGTCGCAGGCTGCCGATCGTCTCCGGTGGTTGATACGTGTCAGTGGTCGCCATGAACCGCGTTCGTCCTCGTGTCTTCCTGCTGTGAGCCGTTCGCCGGTCTCAATCCCTGACCGGTGGGGCGGCGGCGGGCGGCGGGCCGGCCGTGCCCTCCAGTTCGCCGCGGCGAGACGCCGGCACGTCGTCCACCGAGGCGTACTGACTGAGCTGCAGCGCGCGCACGTAGGCCGCGATCAGCCAGCGGTCGCGCACGGGCACCTGCTCCGCGTAGCCCTGCATCGCGCCGAATCCATTGGTGATGACGTCGAAGAAGTAGCCGATCCGCTCGTCGCGAAGCCGATCCTGATGGTAGGTGGCCGCCTGCCGCAGTCCGCGCTGGACCACCATGCCGTTGCCGTCGCCGAGCCCGCCGTGGCACGGCGAGCAGAAGATGTTGAAGCGCTCCTGCCCGCGCTGGAGATCGGCGTGGGCGATCGCGAAAGGCACGGTGTCGACGAGCTGGCCGTCCACCTTCCCCGTGTACAGCGCCTCATCCTCGCGCAGCCATCCACGGGCCACCGTGCCGGTCGGCGCCGCGCGCGACGCCCGGCCGTCCGCAAACGACGTGCTCGCCTCGTAGACTTCGTACCGCGGCGCGTCGTGCATGTCCTGCCGGCAGCCGACCGCGACGAGCGCCACCGCGACGGCGACCGCCCTACGCCGGAACGTCATAGACCCCCTTCGCACCAAGGCCTTCGAGAAACGCCGCCGTGCCCGCCGGCGCGAACTTCGGGTCGTCGGCCTCGATCACCAGAAAGAACTTGTCGGAGCTCGCCATCGAGAACCGCGCGACGTTGAACGTCGGGTGATACGGCTGGGGGAGCCCGTTCAACAGAATCATCCCGATCGCCGCGGCGAGCGCCGAGAAGAGAATCGTCAGCTCGTACGAGGGAATCACGAACGACGGCCAGCTCGCATCCGGCCGACCGCCGACGTTCATTGGATACTCGATCGCCGATGCCCAGTACTGCAGCCCGAACCCGGTGGCCATTCCGCCCAGCCCGCCGGCCAGCACGAGGCGCGGCAGCTTCGTCCGCGTCTTGTGCAGGATGTCGTTGAGCTCCTCGACAGGCACGGGCGTATAGCCCTCCACTTTCGTGAAGCCCTCGGCCACGGCCCGGCGCGCCGCCTCGACCAGCGTCTGCGCCGAGTCGAACTCGGCCATCACGCCGAACACGGTTTCCGTGGAGTGGTCAGGTGAATGCATCGCTTCAGCCTCAGTGCGCCTCTGACCCTGCCGGGCCGCCATGGGTGGCACCGGTCGCGCCGGCGTGGCCGTGGTGATGATCAACCTTGGCCGCCGGCAGCAGCGTCCGCACCTCGAACATCGAAATCATCGGGACGAACCTGATGAACAGGAAGAACAGCGTGACAAAGAGCCCGATGGTGCCGAAGAACGTGAGGAAGTCGAAGAACGTGGGGTAGTACATGCCCCAGGACGAGGGGACGTAATCACGAGCGAGCGACGTGATGACGATGACGAACCGCTCCAGCCACATGCCCACGTTGAAGACGAGCGCCAGCACGAAGAGCAGTTTGGTGTTGTGGCGCACGCGGCGGAACCAGAGCAGCTGGAGCAGGCCGATATTGATGGAGATCAGCATCCAGTACGACCAGCCGTATGGTCCGAACATGCGGTTCCACATCATGAACCGCTCGTAAAAGTTCGCGCTGTACCACGCGAAGAACGCCTCGATGACGTAGCCGTAGCCCACCATCAGGCCGGTCGCGAGCATGACCTTCGCCATGTTGTCGATGTGCCGCATCGTGATCAGATGCTCGAGGCCGTAGGCCGCCCGAATGGGAATGGCGAGCGTGAGCACCATCGCAAAGCCCGAGTAGATGGCGCCCGCCACGAAATAGGGCGGGAAGATGGTCGCGTGCCAGCCCGGCACGAGGGACACGGCGAAGTCGAAACTGACGACCGTGTGCACCGACAGGACCAGCGGCGTCGACAGGCCCGCCAGAATCAGCGACGAGACTTCATAGCGATGCCAGTGCCGCGCCGCGCCACGCCAGCCGAGCGACAGCACACCGAACACCACCTGCTTGACACGTGACACCGCCCGATCGCGCATCGTGGCGAAGTCGGGGATGAGGCCGACGTACCAGAAGACCAGCGACACCGTGAAATAGGTCGAGACCGCGAACACGTCCCAGATCAAGGGGCTCCGGAACTGGGGCCACAAGCCCATCGTGTTCGGGTATGGAAACAGCCAGTATGCCGCCAACCACGGCCGGCCCGTGTGGAAGAGCGGGAACAGCCCCGCGCACATGACCGCGAAAATCGTCATCGCTTCGGCGAAGCGGCTGATCGACATGCGCCACTGCTGCTTGAACAAGAGCAGGATCGCCGAGATCAGCGTCCCGGCATGGCCGATGCCGATCCACCAGACGAAATTGACGATCGGAAACGCCCAGCCGACCGGCACGTTGTTGCCCCAGATGCCCACGCCACGGACCAGCAGCCAGCCGAGCGCCAGCATCAGGCCGTTGAGCAGCGCGAACCCGATCAGGAAGCCGAACACCCAGCCGAGCGGCGTCCGCTTCGCGAGCGGAATCTGGGCGACCGCCTCGGTGACCGTTTCGAAATCGTGACCCGGCGCGATGACGGGGGCGTCGGCCACGCCCGTCGAGTCACCGTGTACGTGAACGTTGTTCGCCATCAGTGCTGCTCGCCGGACCCGGATCCGTGCCCGGTCGCGTGACCGCCGACGCTGACGTTGGTAGGCAGCGACGGATGGGGATTGCGAACCGCGGCCAGATACGTCGTGCGCGGCCGCGTGTTCAGTTCCTCGAGAGTGGCGTAATTGCGCGGGCTCGCCTTGAGCCGCGCCACCGCGCTCGCGGGATCGTTGATGTTGCCGAACACGATGGAGTTGGTCGGACAGACCGCCTGGCAGGCCGTCAGGATCTCGCCGTCGCGAATCTCGCGGTCTTCTCGTTTGGCCTGGATGCGTGCGCCGTTGATCCGCTGCACGCAGTAGGTGCACTTCTCCATCACACCGCGGCTCCGCACCGTGACATCCGGATTGCGCTGCAGCTTCAAGCTCGGGGTGGTCCAGTCGGAGTAGAGAAGAAAGTTGAACCGGCGCACCTTCCAGGGGCAGTTGTTCGAGCAATACCGCGTGCCGACACAACGGTTGTAGACCATGTCGTTGAGACCCTCGTCGCTGTGCACGGTCGCCGCAACTGGACAGACCACCTCGCAAGGCGCGTTCTCGCACTGCTGGCAGGGCATCGGCTGCTGGAACGTGTCGGGGTTGTCGAGCGGACCGGTGTAATAGCGGTCGATGCGCAGCCAGTGCATCTCCCGGTTCCTGGCGACCATCGCCTTCCCGACGACGGGGATGTTGTTCTCCGCCTGACAGGCCACCACGCAGGCCGTGCATCCCGTGCAGGTGTTCAGGTCAATGGCCATTCCCCACTGGTAGCCGGTGTGCTCACGCGCGGGGTAGAGCGAGATGGGCCGGTCGAGCTTGAGGTGCTCCATCTCCTTCGCAAACCCCGGCTTGGCCTTGAATTCGTCGAGCGGCGCCGACCGGACGACGTTGCGGCCCTCGAGCGCCCAATGGTCCTGCGTGCTGACCAACTGGTGATGGTCGCCGGTGACCGAGACTTCGGCGGCGCCGAACCACGGCGCCGTGCTGCCTCGGAGGACATACCCGCTGACGCCGGTGCCGTTGCCGACACGGCCGGCGCGCGTGCGGCCATAGCCCAGATGAATCGTGACGGCGTCCTGCGCGTGGCCCGGCGAAATCCAGACAGGCACGGTCAGCCGGCGGCCGTCGTGTCGCACCTCGAGCAGGTCGCCGTTCTCCACACGGAGCCGTTCGCCCGTTGCCGGCGCGATGATCGCGGCATTGTCCCAGGTCAACTTCGTCACCGGCTTGGGCAACTCCTGCAGCCAGCCGTTGTTGGCGAAACGCCCGTCGTAGATGGTCGGGTCGCGACGGAAGTTCACTTCGAACGCCGGCACGGGGCCGGGGGCCGAGACACCCGGCGCGGTCGGTGCCGCCTGCGCGGCGGGTGCCGGGCCGGTGAACGCGGTGCCGGCGATGTAGCCATCGTGCAGCCACCGCCGCCAGGTTTTCTCGAAAGCGGCGGCCGCGCGCTGCTCCGGAGTCAGGGAGACTACCGGTGCGTCAGGTGCGCCAGGTGCCGGAGGTGCGGTGCGGGTCGGGGCCGCGGCCGGGGCCGCCGGGGCCGCCTGGGCCATCGATGCGGCGCCCTGAGGCTGGCGCATCCAGTACTCGCGGACCAGGTCGTAGCCATTGCGTTCGGGCCGTTCGAGCAGCGTCTGCACAATTTCGTGGGCCGACTTGCCGCCGTACATCGGCTCGATCAACGGCTGCACGATCGAGACCGTGCCGTCCAGCGTCCGGGCGTCGCTCCACGCCTCCAGATAGTGCGCCGCCGGCACGTGCCAGTGACACTGTGTCGCGGTCTCGTCGACAAACAGGCCCGAGTGATACCGCGTCTGCACCTTGCTGAGCGCATCGGCGAAGTTCAGGTCCGCCGGCGCCGTCTGCACGGGGTTGGCTTCGCCGACAATCAGCAGCATCTGCACGCGGCCGGCGTTCATGTCGGACACCAGTTCGCGGAGGGCCGCGTGCTGATCGCTCGGCACGCTCTCCGGCGTCGGCAGATAGCTCACCGTCGCACCCACGTTGCCGAGCGCCTCGTTCATCGCGTGAGCCAACGCATGGACCGCGGGTGGTTGCGCCTCGCCCGCCACGACCAGCGACGAGCCGCGATGCGCCTGCAGGTCACCCACGATGGCCTGAACGTAGGCCTCGGTGCCTTCAGGCGCCGACCCCGATGCCCCGGCAATGCCCAGCCTCGCCGCGATCGCGTGCGCAAAGGCGTGGACGGCGCTGGCCTTCAGCGGAATCTTGTGGTCGGCGTTCATGCCGGTCACCGACGGCGTGGGCTCGGCGACATACAGGCGATTGAGGCGGTCCGGCTGAGCGTCGAGCCGCCGCCGCGACGCGAACTGGCGCGCGTAGACCAGGTTGGCCGCCCCCTCAGAGGCCAGGAAGTCGGCATCGAGGGACAGGACGGTGTCCGCCCTGGTGAGATCGTAGACGGGGTGCCGATACTGCCCGAGCGCGGCGCGCAGCCCCTCGCGTCGGTTGTCCTGCGGCACAGGCTCCCACTGAATCCACTTCGCCGCGGGATAGGAGACGATGACTTGATTGAGCTGGGCGGCCAGCGTCGGGGACGCGACCGTCTCGGTGAGCACGCGCAGTCCCGCTCCCCTGGTGGCCGCCTGCGCCGACAGTCCGGCGCGGATCGCCGTGATGAACGCGCTCCACGGACGAATCTCTCCCAACTGCTGGATGGACCGCGACCGATCGGGATCGTAGAGCGTCAGGACCGAGGCCTGCGCGTACAGGTCCGTGGCCCCAAGGCTGCCGGGATGATCGGGGTTGCCTTCCACCTTTGTCGGGCGGCCCTGATGGCTCTCGACCAGCAGACCGGTCGCGACGCCGCCGAGCGTCATGGCGGTCGCATAGAACAAGGGCCGGCCGGGAATCTCTTCCTCGGGCTGGCGCACGTACGGCACGATCAGCTCGTCGGGCTGCGCGGTGCACGCGGCGTTGACGCCCGCGAGCGCGAGCGAGGCGCCCATCAGCTTGAGGAACGATCGTCGCCCGACCGGATCGATCCACTCGGTGGCATTCTCTGGGAACTCGCGATGTAAGTACTGCTGGAAGTCGGGCGTATCGGCGAGGGCCTCCAGGCTTCGCCAGTACTGCTTGCCTCCGGTCCCGCGTACTCTTGCGCGAGCCGTCGTCAGATCTTCAGTCCCCGCCTTCTTCATCTGTCCTCTTCACCGTCCCCCGATACCCGCCGCAGATTCCGCGGATTCATTCCGCCTGCAGTTTCGTGTCCCTCGTCCGCCGCACCCGCGACCCGAACCTCCGGCACCGTCACATCTGTCCCACCCGGGCACCGGCACGGCACCTCGGGCACCCGTCGCACCTGTTCTCGCAAACTACCGATGACAGACCGAGCAGCTGGTCATATGCTTGACGCCCGCAATCTTGTAGTCGCGCACGAGCTGCTCGCCGAGCTCGCGTTGATCGGTGGCGGGGCGGTAGCCCATCGTGAACACCTCCGCACGCGGGCGCACGAACCGCGCTGGATCCCGGTGGCACTCGAGGCACCATTCCATCTGCAGCGTCGACTCCTGATACATCAGCGGCATTCGGTCCACGCGCCCGTGACAGGTTTCGCAGCCGACGCCTTTGTTCACGTGGATGCTGTGGTTGAAATACACGAAGTCCGGCAGGTCGTGAACGCGGACCCAGCGGAGCGGCGTGTTGTCGCGGAAGCTCGCCCGGACGGGTTCGAGGTACGGACTGGTGGACCAGATCTGTGAATGACAGTTAATGCACGTCTTGGTCGGTGGAATCCCGGCTGAGGAGGAGACTTCCACCGACGTGTGGCAATAACGGCAGTCGATGCCGATTCCCCCGACGTGGTGCTGGTGGGAGAACTGCACGGGCTGTTCGCGGAAGGTGTTGGCCGCAGTCACGTAATCCGAGCGCTGGATGAGGAGCACCATCCATCCCAGCCCAACCGCCAGGAACAGACCGCCGATCAAGCTGGCGCGCGACCACTGGTTGGCACTTTTCGGGAAGACTTGCGGCATGGATTCAGCACACGACGAGTGAACGAAACCAGTCAAGGGCTCGCCCTCGAGATCCCGATGACCGCGGAACCTCACCCTTGACTGGTTGGCAGTATTTGCTTTGCGCGCTCCGCGCGCCCAGGACCGCTATGCGGACGGGCAGCGAGTACAGAATCCTCGTTGGGGGCCGCATGGCGGTCCAAGGCCCTGTGACCCCGGTCGTCACGCTGCGGCTACCTTGTGAAAAATTTCTCAAAGTCTACCATATCGCGCCCGCCCGGTTCAAGGAATCATCGGCTAGCGCGTCGGGGTCACCACCGGCGGGTCGCCGCCAGGCGCCTTCTCCCAGACATACGTCCGGCCGTTGACCCACTTCTCGAACCACTCCATCTCCACTTGCAGCTTGAACAACCGGTGACGCAGCTCCGTCCATCCATGTCCTTCGCGCGGGGCGACGTACAGCTTCGTCGGCACCCCGTTGTAGCTGAGCGCCCGGTACATCTCCACCGACTGCGGCATCGGCACCCGTGGATCCTCGGAGCCCACGAGGAAAATCGTGGGCGTCTTCACCTTCGACACATCCTTCAGCGGCGAGTGGTTCCAGTAGGTGTCGATCGGCGCATTCGGCTGCCAGGGGGTCCCGCCAAACCACGGGGTGCGGAACTCCCGATGGTCACTTTGAGCGTACATCGAAATCCAGTTCGCCGCCCCGGCCCCGCTGCTGGCAGCTTTGAAGCGGTCGGTGAAGGTGATGATCTTGTTGGTCATGTGCCCACCGGCGCTCCAGCCCATCTTGATGAGCTTGGCCGGATCGGCCAACCCCATCGCAATGACGGCGTCGGTCCCGGCCATCACGTCGAGGTGCGACTGCCGGAAGTATCCGCCCACCATGTCGCGGAGAAACGCATCGCCGTATCCCGTGCTGCCTCGGTAGTTGGGCTTGAGCACGGCAAAACCCCGCGCCGTATAGACCTGCACCTCGTTGCCGAACCCGAACTTGTCCGACGAGGCGGGCCCGCCGTGCGTGGACACAATCAGCGGATACCTCTGCCCCTCGACATAATCCACCGGGTAGTACAGCAAGCCTTCCACCCCCTGCCCATCCTGTCCCTTCCAGGCGAAGCGCTCCTGCCGCGCCAGCTTGAAGTCCCGCTCGACGAACTCGAACACGTTGGTCACCCGGGAAGGCTGCGACGACCCGTCGGCTTTGAGCAGGTACACCTCGGCGGGGCGTGTCGGCGTGTTGCGGGTAAAGACGTGGTGGCCGCTCTCCGGTGCATACGTCCACGCCCCCAGTGAGTGCTCGCCCCGCGTCAGGGATGTCGCCTGTCGCGTGGCCACGTCCACGCGGACCAACTCCGTGCGCACGCCCACATTCGCGAGGAAGAAGAGGCTCCTGCCATCGGGCGCCCAGGCAAGGTCGTTCACCTCATAGGCCACCTCCGGCATCAGCACGCGTGCCTGGCCCCCGGCGGCCGGAACCAGGAAGATCTTGTCGTTGAAGTAGTTCTCGAATTTCTCGTTCGCGTCGGCCGTGAACGCCACCGTGGTGCCGTCTGGCGAGAGCAGGGCGTTGCCCTCGGAGATGACGTTCCTGGTCAGCTGCGTGGCGTTGGCGCCCGAGGCATCCATCACCCACGCTTCCGAGAACCGGCTGTGCTCCAGCAAAGGAGAAGGTGCCCGCAGCATGGTCAGGCGTCGTCCGTCACCCGACAAGGCGTAGGACCGCACCGAGAAGGCGCCCTCGGTGAGCCGCGTCGTCTTGCCGTCGAGATCGGTGCGCCACAAGTGGTCCTGCTTGAAGTTCGTTTCTTCGAACGAATACACGTCGTCTTGCAGGCGGTCTTTTTCCTTTTCCTCGGCCGATTTGGCGTCGGCCGCCGTGAAGTGCAGGCTCGCCCCGTCGGGCGTCCACGTCAGGCTGCGTGGCGGCGTCGGATGCGTGGTGATTCGGCGGGCTTCGCCGCCATCCAGGGCCAGCAGGTAGACCTGGCTGTGGTCGTCGCCCTGTCGGCGCGCGAGAAACGCGACCGACCGTCCGTCTGGCGACCACCGCGGGCTGGTTTCCCCACGCTCGCCAAATGTGAGCTGCACCTGGTCGGTGCCGTCGCTGTTGATGCGGAAGATGTGACCCAGCCGCCGATTGGCCTTCCAGTCGGGCCGATCGAGCACGAACAGCACCTGTTTGCCGTCCGGCGAGAGCTGAGGGTCTGAGACCGAGGGAAGGTTGAGGACATCGACGAACGACATCGGACGCTTGCCCTGGGCGAAGGCAGACGTGCCAAGGCACAGCAGGACGGCGGATAGGCAGACGCGGGCGCAGGCTGACATGGCAGTTCTCCGGTTGTGATGATAGCGAAAAAGCGTAAAGGACACCCGTCACCCCGCAGGGGGCGCCATCTGTCACCGAGGAATGCGCCGTCGAGCCGTATCCTCTTGACCCGGGTGGTCCAAACGGAGCATAAACATCTGATTTGCTTTTGGATTGGTGGATTTCCCCGGTGGTCGTCTAAACGCCGGACAGGAGGGAGAATGCTCCGCCGATTGCTCGTTTTGTTCGTCGTCAGCGCCGTTGGGTTCCCGGCCATGGTCGCGGCACAGACTGGTCAGGGCAGCCTGCGTGGCTATGTGCGTGACACTCAGGGCGGCGCCCTGCCGGGTGTCACCATCACCGCAACCTCCGCCGACGTGCTTCGGCCGGTGATGGCGGTGACCAACGAAGAGGGGTACTACCGGTTGCTCAATCTGCCGCCGGGCACCT
>JBQTIE010000099.1:0-13252 GCA_052389315.1 Acidobacteriota bacterium | reverse complement strand
TTCAACGAAGCGCAGGGCACGGTCTCGCCGGACGGGCGCTTGATGGCGTACGCGTCGGACGAATCCGGCCAGTACGAGATCTATGTCGATGAGTTTCCGACGCCCCGTGCGCGTGCACGGGTGAGCGTCGGCGGCGGCACCGACCCAAGGTGGCGCCAGGACGGGCGCGAGCTCTATTACAGACGAGGCACCGCGGTGCACGCCGTGACGCTGTCGACGACTGGAGGACGAGTTGAAGCCGCTGCTTCCACCAGACTGTTCGAGGTGGAAGCCGACATCCGCGCCTACGACGCAGCGCCCGACGGTGCGCGGTTTCTGATCAATCTTCCCGCGGCAGCGCAGGTTGCGCCGGCGATCACGGTGCTCGTTCACCCGAGTGCGCTGATCGCCTCGCCTCGTTCGAACGACGCCCGTCGGTAGGTCGGCGTCTTCAAGCCGTCGCTTGCGTCACACCAGTTTTCGCGGCAGCAGCGCGCTGAGCCGCGTGCGGAGGAAGAAGAATCCCACCTCCGTGCGGGTCCCAACTTCCACCGGGAGGATCGCGGGAGCCTCGGGCCCGATGAGGGTGACCGTGTCGCCAACCTTCACCGGTCCCTCGAGGCCGACATCCACCAGCGTATGTGCCGATGCGACCCCGCCGGTCACGACCGGATACAGCTGTCCGCCGATCAGCACCTCGCAGCGCCCGCCGGCGGTGTCGGGATAGCCGTCCGTGTGCCCGACCGGCACGGTGGCGACGCGAGTCGCGCGGGTGGGCTGAAACCCCCGCCGGAATCCGGCGCTTTCGCCGGACTCGACGCGCTCGACGCGCGTGACGCGGGCGCGAAGACGGAACACGGGCTTGAGATCGACCGCCGCCGTGACGTCGGCGCCCGGAGGCGCGCCGAAGATCGCGTTGCCGACGCGGACCATGTCGAAGTGCGCTTCGGGCAGCCGGTACAGCTCGTAGGTGGGCGCGGCGTGCAACACGCCGGGCTTCAGCCCGCGGGCACGCGCCTCGGCGAGGATGGTCTGAAAGCGTGTGAGCTGCACACGGTTGAAGTCCCTCTGGTGGACGAACATCTGATAGGTGCCGTCGATGCGGACATCGTTCATCTTCGCGATCTGCTCCATCCACGGAATCGCGCGGCCAATCGGCATGCCCTCGCGGTTCATGCCGGTATCGAGAAAGAGGTGGACCGGCACGCGTCGGCGGGCCTTCCTCGCCACCTGCTGCAGCCGTGCTGGCGCCTCGTCTAGCCAACACGACAGCGTGACGTTCTGGCGCACGAGCTCCGCCGACTCGTCCGTGCCCAGTTCGGCCATCGTGAGCATGGTCTTGCGGACGCCGGCCGCCCGCATGGCGAGCGCCTCTCCCGGTCGCACACACGCGATGCCGCCCACTTCCTTGCAGGAGTCGAGCAGCGGCCCCACGATGGTGTCGCCGAGGCCGTAGGCATTGTTCTTGACGACGGCGAGAATGGGACGGCCGCCCGCCAGGCGCGCGACCTCCCGCACGTTGTGACGCAGGTGGTCGCCGATGATCTCGATCCACGGGTCGAACCCATCGTCGCTGCCTCCGGGACGCAGGCGTACCGTCTGGCGGCGGGCCTCTGTGGTGGTGGCGGTGCTCACCGCGGCGGCGGCGGCCAGGGTCGTGCTCAGGAACGAGCGTCGCGTCATTGGCATGTCACCTCCGGGGCCGGGGATGCGGAAGCCCGGCCGAACGGTTTGAGGCACAGCTTCGCTAGTGTACCGCGTGCTGGAAGGACTCGTTGACGGGATCCATTCGCGAACGACCTGGGCTACGATGCGGGCACCATGGCCAGATCACGACCGCTGCTGCTCGCTCTCCTCGTCTTGCTCGGCGCCGGGTCGCTGGTCGGACGCGGGGGGCCATCGACTTCCCAAGGGCCCGCCGGGCGGCCGCCGGGCACGACCTACAAAGGGCAGGCGTTCACCTTCAACAGGATCCAGGACGGCATTCATCTCGCCATCGGCACGGGCAACCTCGTCGTCATGTCGAATGCGGCCATCATCGAGGGGGATCGTGACGTCCTCGTGGTGGACTCGCACGTGACGCCGGGCGGCGCCTGGGCCCTGCGCGAAGAGCTGAAAGCCATCACGCCCAAGCCGATCCGCTTCGTGGTCAACAGCCATTTCCACTTCGATCATTCGCACGGCAACCAGATCTACGGCCCGGAGGTGGAGATCATCGGCCACGATTTCGTGCGGCAGATGATCGTCGCCGGCAAGTCGGTGGACTCACGGGCCCACGAGTTCTTCGTGGGCGGCATTCCGGCCACGATCAAGGCCCTCGAGCAGCGATTGGCCTCGGCCCCGAACGATGAGGCGCGGGCCAGCATTCAGGCGCAGCTCGACGTGCAGCGCAATCACCTCGTGGGCACCAAGGCCGTCGTGGCGACGCCCCCGACGGTGACGCTCTCACACGCCATGACGCTCTACCGGGGCTCCCGGGAGATTCGACTCCTGCACCTTGGCCGTGGGCACACCGCGGGAGACGTGGTCGTCCACCTGCCGAAGGAGCGCGTCGTGGCGACCGGCGACCTCCTCATCGAGAACATGTCGTACATGGGCGACGCCTATTTCACCGAGTGGATCGACACCATCGAGCAGTTGAAGAAGCTGGACTTCGACACGGTGCTGCCGGGACACGGCCAGGCGTTTCGCGGCAAAGCCAAGCTCGATCACTGGCAGGCCTACCTGCGTGACTTCTGGGCACAGGCGCAGAAGTTCCACAAGGCCGGCATCCCGTGGGAGGAGGCCGCCAAGCAGGTGGACCTGCGCGGTCAGGCCGTCAACTATCCACTCATCAAGGCCCCGGGCATCGTCCCGAATCACGGGATGCTCCGCGCGTACGAGACACTGGACGGCAAGATTCGCTAGCGAAGCTGCGCCTGATATGTCGTTTTGCCCCGCCTCCGGCGGGGCGGAGATTTTCTATGGCCGGTCGAAACCCTTGCTTGATTCGTTACGCTTCTGGCCATAGAAGACGTCTTGCGGCGCGGCGCCTCCAGCCCACCACGTTTCGGCGTCCCGAGTGAAAATCGCCACCTGGAACGTCAACGGCATCCGCGCGCGGCAAGCGCAACTGCTCGAGTGGATCGGTCGCGAGCGTCCAGACGTCCTGTGCCTGCAGGAAATCAAGGCTTCGCTCGATCAGCTGACCTTCGATCTCCGTGACATCGACGGCTACTGGACCCACTGGCACGGTGAGAAAGGCTACTCGGGCGTCGCGCTCCTGGTGTCGCGTGCCTTCGCGCCCGAGGCGCCAGACGTGACGCACCCTCCTTTCGATGTCGAGCAGCGCGTGTCGGCAACGACCTTGCGTACTTCGGCGGGAGCCGTGACTTTTGCCTCGGTCTACGTGCCCAACGGCGGCAAGGACTACGCGGCCAAGCTGACCTTTCTCGAAGGCATGGAGACGTGGGTGGCGGGTCTCGACGCGGCGGGCCGCCCGGTCGTTCTGTGCGGCGACTTGAACGTCGCCCGGACGGACCGCGACATCCACCCCAAGGAGCGCAAACCCAATCAGGTCGGTGCCCGCGCCGACGAGCGCGCTTTGATTGAACAGATCCTCTCTCGTGGGCTGGTGGACGTCGGCCGCGCGCTGGATCCCGACAACGACCAGTTGTTCACGTGGTGGGCGCCCTGGCGCAGCCTGCGTGAGCGTAACATCGGGTGGCGCATCGACTACGTCCTGGCGTCGGCGAACCTGGGCGCACGGGCCCGTCGAGCCGAGGTGCAGCGCGAGTTCGGCACGAGCGATCACGGGCCGGTGGTTGTGGAGTTCGAGTTGTAAACTATCGCTCCTCGTCAGAACCTCACCACTCAAAGCCTGACCACTCAAAACTCACGACTCATCACTGACTGATCCGCCAGGTGCACGAGGAGCAGGTCCGTCTGCCGAACGGCGTCGATGAGCCGCGCGCGCGTGAGCGCACCTCCCTCTCGAGTGCAGCCGCGAATGGCTTCCGCGCGCAGGACCGCGAGCACCACGTGGAGCCACTCGACGGTCGAGGGGAGGCCGCGGCCCTGGTACGCGGTCCAGTTGGCAAACGCGTGCGCCGCGAGAAACCTGCCGATCACCGCTGAGAACGACAGCCATTCGGGCGCCACCCATCGTGTCCATGCGTCAGCCACGCTGTCGATGGGATACCCAGGCCAGGCTGCCGCCGACGCGCGGGCGCGCTCGAACAACACACGCTCGCGCGCCCAGTCGGGAGACGTGTGCACGAAGGACGGTGCCGGTTCGGTTTCGAGCGCGAGCACGGCATCGCACAGCGACCTCGCGCCGGGACGCCATCCCGCCAGCACGCGCGCGTGCTCGGAGAGCGCCTGCAGGGTGACGTCCGGCTCCGGTGGTTCGGCCGCCTCACCTCCCGTCAGCAGCCGCACCATGTGTGCCTCCCACGCCGCGTAGCCTTCCAGGTCGGTCAGCACTCCGCTTGTGAGCAGGGGCGGCAGCGCGTCGCGCGCATCGAGGCCTTCCGGCTCGCCCCCTCCCACTGGTGGGCCGGGCACGATCGCGACGGGCCCCTGATGCTCGAACACGAGGTTCGCCGCCGTCGGGCAGTAATGGGACAGCGTCACGAAGACGCCTCGGGCGTCGAGCAGGCAGCGCCGTGGAAAGTGCTGGCATGCGGCGGGAAGAGCATCCGCTCCCAGCGCCCCGTGAATGCGGCACGCCGCACCGGTGTGAAACACGCAGTGCCGGTCGTCCCGTTTGGCGAGCACACCTGCCATCTCGGGCGGCTGGTCGGGCACGACGTGCAGCCACGCCCGGGGCACGGCGAGAGCGCCCTGCCCGATGGATCGAGCAATCGCCGGTCTGCGCACCTCCTCCAGCGGAATCGGCCATCCGGCGCTGCAGCACGCGCCGCTGTCCCGGCACGCGTACGCCACGTGCATCGACAGCCAGTAGGCTCGCGGACGCCCCGTAGACGTGTTGAAGGCCGGGAACCCGTGCATGTGCGTCAGGTCGTCAAACGGCCTTCAAGGCGTCCCGCCGCGCGGAAGTGCCATTGTCATCAACCCCGAGAACCTATTATTGTGGCGGACTGGTGGAGGGATCGACATGCTCGGGCAAATGATGAACCTGCCGTTGCTCATCTCGTCGCAGATCGAGTTCGCGGCACGTTTTCACGGCACGGCCGAGGTCGTGACGCGTACGGTCGAAGGACCGATCCATCGTTCGACGTGGGGCGCCGTCGCGGGTCGCGCGAGGCAGCTCGCCCACGCGCTCAAAGGACTCGGCATCAAGCCGGGAGATCGGGTCGCGACCCTTGCCTGGAATACGCATCGACACCTGGAGGTGTACTTTGCCGTGTCGAGCTATGGTGCCGTGCTCCACACCATCAACCCCCGCCTCCCCCTGGATCAGCTGCGCTACGTCGTCGATCACGCGGAGGACGTCGCGCTGTTCTTCGACACCACCTTCCTGAAGCTCGCGCAGTTGCTGGCGGCGCAGCCCAACCCGCTGCACCATTACGTCGCGCTCACCGACGCCGAGCACCTGCCGGCCGATTCGGGCATCGCGGGCCTGCGCGACTATGAGTCGCTCATCGCCGGCGAGCCGGACACCTTCGACTGGCCGCAGTTCGACGAGCAGACGGCGTCGTCGCTCTGCTACACCTCGGGAACGGCCGGGTTTCCGAAAGGCGTGCTGTACTCGCACCGCTCGACGGTCATTCACTCCTACGCCATCTGCATGCAGGACTCGCTCGGCGTCTGCGCCGCCGACGTCACGCTGCCCGTGGTGCCGATGTTTCACGTCAACGCCTGGGGCGTCCCGTACGCCACGGCGATGACGGGCTCGAAGCTGGTGCTCCCGGGCCCGGGGCTGGATCCCGTCAACCTCCTGGACCTCATCGAGCGCGAGCAGGCCAACAGCCTGCTCGGCGTCCCCACGGTGTGGATGGGACTGCTCGCCTACGCGCGGGCACAGGGCAAGAAGCTTTCGTGGGTCAAGAAGGTGACCATCGGCGGTTCGGCGTGCCCGCCGCCCATGATCGAGGCGTGGGAGAGAGAGCATGGGGCGCGCGTCATTCACGCGTGGGGCATGACCGAGATGAGCCCTGTCGGCACGACAGGGGTGCTGCTGCCCAAGCACGAGCAGATGGAGGAGACCGATCGCTTCCGCCTCAAGTGCAAGCAGGGGCGGCCGCTGTTCGGCGTGGACCTGCGCCTCGTCGATGACGAGGGCGTCGTGGTCGCGCACGATGGCGCCACCTCCGGCCATCTCCAGGTGCGGGGGCCGTGGGTGGCCGGGTCGTATTTCAAGCGCGACCGCGATGAGGCCCACCAGGGCGACTGGTTCTACACGGGCGACATCGCCACCATCGATGCCGATGGGTATGTCCAGATCACCGACCGCAGCAAGGACGTGATCAAGTCCGGCGGCGAGTGGGTCAGCAGCATCGACCTCGAGAACGCGGCCATGTGTCACCCGTCCGTGCAGCACGCCGCGGCCATCGGCGTGCCGCACCCGAAGTGGCAGGAGCGTCCGCTGCTCATCTGCGTGAAGGCGCCCGGCAAGGACGTGACGGCCGACGAGCTGCAGCAGTTCCTCGCCGGCCGCATCATCAAGTGGTGGTTGCCCGACGCCATCGAGTTCGTCGACGCGCTCCCGCTCGGGGCGACGGGCAAAGTGCTCAAACGTGAGCTGAGGCAGCGATTTGCGGATTACCACCTGGCCTGAATCACCGGTCTCGCCAATTCACGCCACCGTGGGTACCGACGCCCGCCGGCCGCGCGCCGCCTCGACCGCGCGGGCCCTGCTCGTCTGTCTGAGCATGACGGCAACGGCGCAGGGACAGGCGGCAGGTAAAGCGGCCGGCCAGGCAGCGGGCCCCGCGGAGGGGACCGTATCGGGCACGCTGACCATCGACGCGACGACGACGGCGATGACGCACGCCGTCCGCGTGTCGCGGCAGAACGCGTTCGACGAAACCGCCACCGATCCGGTCGTCGTGCTCAGCAATCGGGCGCTCACCGCCGAGGAAGCTGCAGACGAAGCCGCGCTGCTGGCACGCGCCGCGCGCGGCGAACTGGTCGCCATGGCCATTCGCTTCGATGGCCGCCGCGGCAAGCGACAGCTCTTCAACGTCTCGATCAGCTCCCGCGGCCAAGGCGATGTGGTGCGCCTGCCGGATGTCTGGTTTGCCTACACGTTCAAGGGCGGCGCCGGCACGCTGAAAATGGTCTCGCGCGAGTTCGCCGGCCGCACCTACGCGACGGCCGTCGAGTTCTCGGTCCCGATGCCCGCGGAAACGACGGCGGAGGCGGCCTCGCCCGCGGCCCCCGCACTCCCTCCTCCAAGCCGCACCGACGCCGATCGCCAGAAGGCAACGGCGCTTCTCATCGACGCCTTGCGCGAAGGCGACGAGCAGCGTGCGCTCGCCATCGTCGCGCTCGGTGTGGATCCGAACGGTCGCGACGAGAAGATGGGCATTCCCGTGATCGGTTGGGCCGTGCTGATGTGCCAGCCGCTCGTCGTCAAGGCGCTCGTCGAGCTCGAGGCCAACATCACGTTCGAGCGGATTCCCGGGATGACGCTGCTGGACGAAGCGACGGCGGCGTGCCCCGAGGCCGTGCTGTTCCTGCGCGGCGTGCCGTGAGGCGGCGCCCGTGGCTCAGTCGGGGACGGACGCCGCGCACCGGAAGCCGACGGTCGGCGCCTTCAGGTCGGGGTTGGCGAAGTTGCGGTGGTAGACGGTTCCGAGCCGGCTTTCCGACTCCGACCAGCCGCCGCCACGAATGACCTTGTACTGACCGGTCGCCGGACCCGTCGGGTTGCGGCGCTCGGCGACGCTGTAGGCGAACAGGTCGTACCAGTCGGCGGTCCACTCCCACACATTGCCCGACATGTCGTACACCCCGTAGCCGTTGGGTGCGAAGGATCCGACGGCGGTGGGACCGAGCGCGGAGTTGCTCCAGGCGTTGGGCCTGGGCGCGGCCGCAGCCGCGCTGCCCGGGCCGCCTGCGGGCGGCGTGTCGGACTGCCCTCCGGCGCCTGACGGCGCCGCGTCGTACTCCATGCCCCACGGGAAGTCCTGACGGTCCAGGCCTCCGCGTGAGGCCTTCTCCCATTCCGACTCGGTCGGCAGCCGCTTCCCCTTCCACGCGCAATACGCGACGGCGTCGTGCCAGCTCACGTTGTAGACGGGCATCGTGCCGCGATCGGCGGGCGGCTGGCCTCCCCGCCAGTGATACGGCGCGCGCCGGCCTGTGGCGGCAACGAACTCCCCGTACGCGGCGTTGGTGACCTCGTGCACGTCGATGGCGAACGCGTCGAGGTGCACGAGGTGCAGGGGTCGATCGTCGGCGCGTTCGCGGACCTGCCAGCCGATTTCGTCGATCAGCCAGAGCCGCACGCGGCCCATCCAGTAATCACCCGCGGGCACGACGGCCATGCCCGCCATTGGCGGAGGCGCCGCCGTCGATTGTGCGGGGGTATTGGCGCGAGCGGCCGCTCCGGGCTCGTGCGCCAGGATGACGAGGCTCAACCCGATCTGCACGACGTACCGGACCTGCCTCACTGACTCACCAGCCCCAATCAGTCGAACAGTTCCGCAATCTCGTCGCTCTCGATCATCTCCGACCCGCCCAGGCTCACCGAATCCACGTAGACGTACTCGCGGCCTGACGGCGTGTTGGTGACCGCTTTCTTCCAGTCGATGCCGAGGGCCGAGTAGATCGTCGCGACCGTGTTGTCCATGAAGGGCTGCCCTTTGTACTTCCAGCCCGGGTCGATGCATCGCCCGCCGTCCGTGTCGGTTCGGCCGATCACCTGCCCCCCGACGACGCCGCCGCCGGCGAACATGGCCGAGTACGTCCCCTTGTAATGATCGCGCCCCGCCACCGGGTTCATGTCCGGCGTGCGCCCGAACTCGCTGGTGCAGACGATCAGCGTTTCGTCCAGCATCGAGGCGCCGGGGCCGTGGCCAGGCCGTGCGGCCAGGTCGGCGAGGAGCGAGACGAAGCCTTTGTCGAAGCGGAGGCAGGTGCGGTAATGGTTCCACTCGGCGTTGCGGTCGAAGATGCCGCTGTGATGGTCCCAGCGGTCGCCGTCGTAGATGTAGATGAACCGCGCGCCGGCGTCCGCGGCGAGGATGTTGCGCGCCAGGATGCAGCCGAGTCCGAACTCGTCGTCTCCGTACCGTTCGCGATCCTCCGGTGAAGCCTTGAAGACGCTGGCCCACCGCGCATCGTTGAGGATGCGATAGGCGTCTTCGTAGAAGACCTGATAGTCGGATGCGCGCGATCCCAGCGAGGCCTGCTCGGCGCGCGAGACCTTCGCGAGCTCGGTAAGCAGCCGCCAGCGCTCTTCGAGAACCTCCGTGGCGCCGCCGAGCGAGCCTCCAAAAGCCTCGAAGACGACCGACGGGTCGAGATCGAGGCCCGTGAAGCGCGTGGGCAAGAACCCGCAGCCGATCGATCCGGCGCGGGCCCTGGTCAATCCGGTGCTGATATAGGTCGGGAACGTATCGGTCTCGCGGCCCTGGGACTCGAGCTCGTAGGAAACGATGCTGCCGAACGCCGGCACTTCGCGCGCGAGCGCGGCGTTGAGCGTCCGCCCCGTCTGCGTGTGGTACTGCCCGTCGAAGTGAATCAGCTCGGGCGCGTGCATCGACCGCACCAGCGCGACGCGTTGCATCGCCTTGCTGAGCTGGGGGAAGAGCGTCTGCGACAGGTACAGATCGTGGGCGACCGCGGTGACGTCCAGGTCCTTCGGCGTCCAGCGCGTTTCCTTGAAGTCCCAGCAGTCCATCTGGCTGATGGCGCCGCCCATCTCGATGAGGATGCAGTTGCGCGCGGTGCCGCGCGGGTTCGCGCGGCCGGCGGCGCGGAGCTGCACCGGCCCGATCAGCCGGTCCACCCACGTGCCAGCCAGCGCCACGCCGCCCCACTTGAGGACGTCACGCCGCGTCGGAATCAGATCGACGAGCCGCCGCTCCATTCGGTGCCTCCGTGGTTCAACCCCGCGCTCCACGCGGGTGGAGGATCCATCGGCCCGATGATCCGCGGGAAACGGCGCCAGGGGACGGGAGTCCGGGCAGATGGAGTCTCACCATGAGTGAATTGAGGGGTTAGTGGTTGGTCAGGAACTCGGGCAGGTTGAACAGCGCCCACTGGAGGTTCTCGGCGCCCGCGGTCCGATCCGCTTCGACGGCCCGGCGCGCGACAGCCGCCTCCTCGGCGGTCGGGCGGCGCGCGAGCGTGGTGACGAAGATCTCCTCGACGATCCGATCTGGCGTCAGGTCGGACGACACCAGCGCGTGAATCCGTCCCTTGCTGCTCGCGAGGACGCGATCGTTCACGACGGTCGAGCGCATCATCAGCATCGCCTGCAGCGTCGAGGCCTTGTTGCCTTCGGGCGGCGGCGTGCGGCGGTTGCTCTGATAGAAGCTCTGCATCAACGCGTCGATCGCCCCGCCCCCGCCGCGCCGGCCCAGGTCCTCGGGGCCGACGAGCTGCTTGACCCGCCGCGTCGTTTTGCCGGAGAAAGCGATGTCCGTCGGGTTGTCCGTGACGGCCGCGATCGTGTCGATGATCTCCGGACCGGTCAGGATCCGGATGAACTTCCGTGGGTAGTACGTGGTGTACTTGTCGTCCCACGCGCCAGGAAACCTTGCCGAGAGCTGGTAGGCGCTCGACTTCATGATCGTCTTGATCAAATGGTGCAGGCTGTGCCCGCTCTTCCGAAAATCATCCGCCACCGCGTCGAGGAGCGCCGGATAGGTGGGCTGCACCGTCCACGGCGCCGGCGGCGGGTTCTTCGGATCGAGCCGATCCAGATCGAACGCGTCGAACGGCTCCACGAACGCGACGGTCATCAAACGGCCCCACACCAGGTTGACGGTGGCGCGCGCGAACTGCGGGTGCGTCGTCACCATGCGCGCCAGCTCCGCCCGCTCGTGCAGGCCGGGCCGCGGCTCCTCGCCTGTCAGCAGGAACGCCGGCCTGTAGGTCTTCCCCTCGAGCCGCGGGAATTGCGACTCCGCCATCGTGTAGAACGGCGCATCGTCTGCCGTGTTGTAGCCCTTGGCGAGATCGTCGATGTGCAGGTCCTGCACGACGTTCTTGGTCTTGTCGTCCCAGTTGCCGATCATGCGCGTCCGGCCGAGGAACGCGGACATCCGGTAGAACTCTTCCCGCGTCTTGCGCGTGAGGAACAGGTTCACCTGCTCGAGGTGATTGGCGCCGTCGTGGCACGACACGCAGGACGTGTTGATGCCCAGGAACGCGCGGTGCACGTCCACGTTGACCTGGTCCAGCGCGTCGAGACGATTGTGGATGCCGAAGTCGTCGGCGCTGTGCACGAAGCGGCTCTTGAGCTGGTTCGCGCGGCCGATGAAGGCGAGCGCCGGCACCGTGGCGTGCGCCTTGGTCGAGGGCGTCAGCAGGTCGTGGACGAACTCGTCGTACGGCCGGTCCGACTTGAACTGTTCCTTCAACCAGAACGAAAACGCCCGTCGTCCCGTCCCGGCTTCGCTGGAGATGCGAAGCAGGTCCGTCCAGAACCAGGCCCACTGTTCGGCAAACTCCTCGGTGCCCACCAGCGCGTCGATCAGCTTCGCGGCCTTGTCCGGCGCCCGGTCGGCGGCGAACGCCCGCACGGCGTCCGGCGGCGGCGGAAGTCCGATGGCGTCGATGTAGATGCGCCGCACCAGGTCTTCGTCCGTGGCCAGTCCGGCGTGCGGCACGCGGTCGCGCTCGATGCGATCGAAGATCAGCCGGTCGATGAAGGTGCGGCGCGGCACGCGGCCGGCACCGGGGCGGCCCGCTACCTCCTTCGCCAGGCTCTCGGTGAGCCGTGCCGCCTCCTTGGCGCGGTCCACCGTGGCCTCCGACAGCGCCTTGTGTGCGTCTTCGGCGCGCGGGCTTTCCCGGCCGGATCGGGGGGTTGGCCGCGGCTGGGCCACCTGCGCCTGGACCGCCAACGACACGCCGAGCGCCGCCGCCAGCGCGAGCGCGGACCGGGTCATATGGCGCATGCGGCAAGGTAGCGCGTCTGGCCCGTTTCCTCAAGGGATTTGCGGCGGGTGCGCCCGTGGGCTCGCCGGGCCCGACCAGGCGGGCCGGCGCCTTGGAAATGCCGAACAGGAGGGGAAGATGCGGGCGCTTTGGGGGGTTCGAGGGGCCGAAGCGGCCGGCGCTTCAATGACCTTCGTCATCTCGGGATGACCAGATCGAGCCCGGCGGCGTCGGTAAACGCTCGAAAGTCCCGGTCCCGTGTCAAGAGCGGGATCCCACGATCGAGACAGCTCTGCGCGATCAGGGCGTCGCCGAGACGGGCCTTTCGACCCTTGGCGAGCACTCCGGCACGCAATGCCCCAGCCCGCCGCCAGTAGCCGTCGGCGATCTCGATCAACGGCACGTGCAACAGGTGCTCTGAAACCGATGCGGGAAGCTTCAGATCGCTCAGGACTTCCGTGAGCACAACAGGCGGCATGAGCACCTGACGATCCAGCAACGCGCGGTCCAGCACGTCGACGTCCTCACCACGATCTCCCTGGAAGAACGCGACCCACGTGCTGGTATCGGCCGCGATCATCTGTCGGCCTTGAGTTCCGCCAGCGTGCGGGACAACTTCACCTTGCCCCGGAACTGGCGCAGCCGCGCGTAGGCCTCCGAGGCCGCAACGAGCTGCAGGCCCGTCCGGACTGTCTGCGTGATACCGCTGCCGGTGGCACGTTGTGCTCTGTCGAGCAGCTCATGCGGGACTTCAACCGTGATCTTGCGTGCCGGCTCCATGCCGCAGGATACCATACTCGATACCAGCATTCTGACTGGTCCCCTTTGGCGGACTGAACCTGCGGGCGCGGCCCTGCGGTGGACGGCGGGGGGTGGATGATCGAGCCCGACAGCAGGGCGCGATCCTTCAGACTCTCGCGGACACGGATGTCAACGAGGTCGGACGACGTCGACCCGCGTCGTGGACGATTAATAGCGCAGCCGAATCAGCCGCGCCGGCGATCCGCGGACGACGATGAACAGGTTGTCGTACTCGTTGTCGCCGACGATGATCGCGGTGTCTATGCCGAGCGCGCGGGCGATCTCAATCACCGTGTTCGAATGCCCGACGACCAGCACGTGGCCGCCGGCGGCTGAGAGGCGCATGACCAGGCCCGCGGTGTCCGATGAGTTGACGATGACCGGCGTCAGGCCCAGGGCTTCTGCGAGCGGCGCCGCGGTCTGTTGCGTCCGCTTGAACTGCGTCGCGTAGACAGCGGTGATACCCGCATCC
>JBQTIE010000098.1:0-1624 GCA_052389315.1 Acidobacteriota bacterium | reverse complement strand
GTACCGTCGGGCACGAAGTACTGCAGCGACTACTGCAAGAAGGCGCCCGAGATCGAACTCGGCTGTCACTGCAACCACCCCGGCTGTCGGGCCTGAAGCGCGACAGTCCCGCACCCAGCCCTGAGGGAGCAGCAGCCTGCGCCTCGACGACGGGCGTTGTCCCCTTGCTCGTCGCCGCCATCGTGGCGTCCACGATGGGCGCGGCTGGCCAGGTCCCATCGGGCCTCCAGCACCTGCTCGACGCCGAGCTCGCCCGTTTCCCCGGCCGTGCCGGCCTCTGGGTCAAACACCTGACGACGAGCGAGGAGGCCGGCGTCAGGGCTGACGACACCTTCAACAGCGCCAGCGTCAGCAAGCTGCCCGTGCTCGTCCTCGCCTACCAGATGGCCGACAAGGGCACGCTGTCCCTCGACGACCGCATCACCATCAGGAAAGAGGATGTCCGGGGAGGCTCCGGCATCTTTCGCTACCACGACGCCGGCTTGCAGCCGACGCTGCGCGACGTCCTGCTGCAGATGGTCATCACGAGCGATAACACGGCGACCGACCTGGCGATCGCCAGCCTCGGCGGCGTCGCCCGTGTCAACGAGTGGCTGGCAGAGGCCGGCTACACCCCGGCCTTGAAGCTCACGCAGACCACTGGCGAGCTCTTTGCGAAGTACGCCGCGCTGCCGCAGGGGGCCGGTCGAAACGAGAAGACGATTGCGGATCGAGACTACTGGCTGGGCGAAATGACGCCGCGCGCCACCGGCCGCTTGCTCGAGGGGCTCGAGCGTCAGACGATTGCCTCGAAGGCCGCGTGCGAGGAGATGATCCGCCTGATGCGGGCGCAACAAGCCGGAGCCCGGCGGCTGCCTCACTTTCTCGATGTGCCGGTCGCGCACAAGACGGGCGACTTTCCGCCCGTTCTGGCCAATGACGTCGGGATCGTCTTCGCCCGATCAGGCCCCATCGTTTTGGCTTTTTTTGCCAACGCGATTGTGGGCCCCTATGGCGAAGCCGAAGATCGCATGGGGCGGGTGGCCCAGTTGGTCGTGCAGTATTTCGATGGTGTACGCTGACCGCCGCCTGGGACGCGACCGGGTCCGCAAGACGCGGCCGCGCCGGTCGGCCTGACGGCATGTGACAGGAGCACGGGACGAGTATGCGCAGACGGACCCTGACCCTCGGTGCGCTTTGTGTGTGTGTGGTGGCAGCCGGATCGGCGCACGCGCAGACACTCGACGCGATGTGGCCGGGCGCCACCTACGACCCGGCCATTCCCACGCTGAAGCAGGTCGTGGGCCACGACCCCGGCATGGAGATCACGACACCCGACCAGATGGGCCTGTACCTGCAGGCCCTGGCCAAGGCCGCTCTCACGAGGAGCCGGGTGTTCGAGTACGCCAGGAGCTGGGAAGGTCGTCCCCTCTGGATCATCGTCGTGGGAAACGCCGATCGGATCGCGAAGCTGGACGAGGTCAAGCGGGACCTGCAGCGTCTGGCCGACCCACGCAGCCTGTCGCGTGCCGATGCCGACCGGCTGGTGGCCTCGTTGCCGGTGGTGACGTGGCTGGCGCACGGCGTGCACGGCAACGAGATCTCGTCTGGCGACGCGGCGCTGTTCGAGGCATACCACCTGCTG
>JBQTIE010000097.1:0-11426 GCA_052389315.1 Acidobacteriota bacterium | reverse complement strand
CGGAAGGTGCCGAGCGACTCGTCGAACACATACGTGAGACCCCCGGTGGACGAACCCAGCGGGAAGGTCGCAAACTGGGTGGCGATCTGGCCGTTGAAACCCTCGACAATGGCGACGGCCGGATTGGAGGGTTCGTTGGCCTCGATCGGGCTGAAGTGCGCCTGGTGGGGCGGACCGATGGCCCCTCTCTGCAGGATGAACTCGCGGAGCACGATATCGGCCAGCAAGTGCGCCAGTGGAAGGTTCTGCGCCACGGCGGCGGCCGGCGCCGCCAGCATGACGACGAGCATCCCGCTGAGTGATACCCGGACGGTCCGTCTTCGGTCGCGCATGTCCGTGTCCTCCCCGGAATACGGGCTGTGACCCCTGGCGCACCTGACGCACCTCACCGGACGCTATCGCACCGCACGCGATGCCCCGACCGAGCGGCCGCACCGCACCCGCGCTAGGAGCCTTGACGGCCCCGAATGTTGCCAAGATGAGTCAAGTTTCTCCGTCAAGGCGACTGCCCCGCCGGAGGCGGGGCAAGACCACATCATGGCTCACGAGGCCCTGCTTACGTCACGGGCTTGGCGGTCTGCGGCAGGGCCCCTCGTCAGAATACTACCGCCGCCTCCCCACGCTCGGCGACGAGCCTCGCCAGATGCGCCAGCAGCGCCGATCGCCGCGCGAGCAGGCTCTCGGCGGAGCCCTCACCGAGCAGCCCTCGTACACGACGTTGCATCGGCGGCGCGTCGAGCGCCCGCAGCTTCTCGACCAGCCGCCGATCGAACAGCCCCGGCGGTTCGGAGAGCGTCCGGACCGCGGTAAAACCGTCGTTGTGATCGATGAGGGCCAGTCGGCCCTGCGAGTCGACCAGCATGGTGTTGGGCACACGCCGTGAGTTGCCAATCAGGTTGTCGAACAGCGACATGCTGGCCGTCTGGTGTTTCCAGGCGGCGGTCGTGGGCATCTCCTGCACGCTCTGATACACCCGCACACCGTTCACCCAGTACTGCAACGCGCCCGGCCGACCGTCCAGATCACGAGCGACCGTCGGGGGCACCATGTCCATGGCGAGCATCTTGTCGAGTTCGTACGCCGCAAGCTCGCCCTGGACGGGCCGGGATGTGGCAGCTTCCCCGCCGGGTCCGTCAGGCCTCCAGACGGCTCGCAACTCGAAGGTGTCCCACTTGAGACGCACGATCTTCGAGCTTTTCGCCATGCCCATGTCGGTGACGGCAACGACCTCCGCCGTTCGCAGAAGCGACTCGAGATGGCTGTGGAAGCCTGGCCAGTTCCTGCCGGGTACCGCGGCTGCGAGCGCGCCGGTCGCAAAGCGGAGCGCCATCGGGTCCGACCGATACTGGGTGAACACCCGGTGAAACGCCTCCCGACTCCCGGACCAATCGCCTTGCCCGTCGCGCGCCAGGCCCAGCCGTACGAGCGCTTCCCATCGCAGCGCCGCCGGGGCGTCGCGGTCGTCGGCGACCGACCGAAACGCGTCCACAGCCACCGCGTAGTTGCCGAGATCGGCCTCCAACTTGCCCCGAGTCATCTGCGTCAGCTGCCCCTGGCTCTGCCCGCCCAGGGTGACGGCGCCCGAGGCGGCCACGGCCAGCAGGCACACGCCCACGGCATGAACGGTCCTCCACGACACTGGACTCGAGTGCATGAGTTCTGACCCTTCACCACGTTCAGGAACGCGCCGGTCGATCACGCTACTTTTGCTGCCCATCGTCGACTCCTTTCGTCTGGGATGACGATAGGTCGGCTGCGCCTCGGATACGTCAGCCGCGTGTCACGGAGTGTCAGTCTCGAGCCAGACGGTACCCCTCGCCTCTCACCGTGTGAAACCAGCGCGGATGTCTGGGGTCGTCGCCGACGGCGCGACGAAGCGCCACCAGGTGATTGTCCACGGTTCGCAGTGTCGAATCGGAGTCCATTCCGCACACCTCTTCGACAATGTCCACACGAGAGACGACCTCGCCACGGTGCCTCGCCAGCATGCGCAGCACGATCATGTCGTGCGTGCTCAGCTCGACGAGACGCCCGTCCGCGCGGGTCGCGCTCCAGGCACGAAAGTCGAACCGGACGCGCCCAATCGTCACGACATCGGCATCGACGTGCGTCGGGCCTGGCCTCGGGCCCCGCCGGAGGAGGGCGCGCACGCGCGCCAGCAGCTCGCGGATCGCGAACGGTTTCGACAGGTAATCGTCCGCGCCGAGTTCGAGGCCGACGACGCGATCCACGATTTCTCCCTTCGCCGTCAGCATCAGGATGGGAATCGGCGACTCCTTGGCCCGCAGCTCCTCGAGCACGTCAAGGCCGGACCGGCCCGGGAGCATGATGTCCAGGACCAGGACGTCCGGCCGAAAGTCCTCCTTGGCCGCGACAGCTTCGTCGCCTCTCGTCACCAGACGGACCTCATAGCCCTCGTCTCTGAGGTTGTCGGCCAGCCCGCGGGCGAGCGCGTGGTCATCCTCGATGAGCAGCACGCGGCTTCGCACGTCAGTGCTCATGCCTCGGCTCTCGCTGTCTGCCCACTCACGGCGGGCCCTCGCGTGCCCGGACGCAACGGGAGGACGAGCGTGAACGTGCTCCCACGGTGTTCTTCGCTCACGAGCTCCACTCGCCCTCCATGGGCGCGCGCCACCTGCTCGACCTCGTACAAGCCGAGACCCGTTCCTGACGCCTCGGTCGGGCCCCGCTCGAATCTCCCGAACACCCGCCTTCGATCTCGCCGTCCGATGCCCGGACCATCGTCCGACACCGAGAGCTTCACGACGTCTCCATCGACCTCGGCGGAGATGCCGACGCGTCCTCCACTCCTGCCGTGTTTGACCGCGTTGTCCAGCAGGTTGAGAAGGGCACGCCGGACGGCGTCGAAGTCCCAGCAGGCTTCCGGGAGAGCGAGGATCGGCGGGTGCCAGTCGACCTGCAAGGCTTTGGTTCCCGCCCGCGCCTGCAGGAGCTCGATGGCGGATTCGACGATCTCCCCAGGCCTGACGAGATCGAAGGAGGGTGCCTCGTCTACGCGAGTCGTCGCCAGCACCTGTTCCACCAGGGCCTCCAGCCGCTGGCTCTCTCGTGCGACGAGCTCACCGTACTCGGGCGGGTTGCCACGGCCCTCCGCGAGCGTTTCGGCAAGCACTCGAATCGCCGTCAGCGGCGTGCGAAGCTCGTGAGTAATGCTGGCGAGAAAGGCTTTCTCTCTGGCGACCGCGCGGGCCTCGCGCCCGACCGCGCGCACCATCGCCGCAAGCCCGAGACATGAACTGGCGATCGCGATCCACAAGGCAATCCTCAGGGCTCGGATTCTGAGGAGCACCGAAGTGTCAGGGGGCACGGTGAGCGCCAGTCCGGACACCTCGGGAATCGCCATGACGAGGTCCCCGGACGTGCCCTGATTCGCCGAGCCGCGCGTCAGGGCCGCTTGATCCAGCAGGCCTGCCTGCGCCAGCAGCGTCCGAGCGTCAGTTGCGTAGGCGCGAAGGCCAATCTCGGTCCGCGACCAAGCCTCTACGGTTCCATTGGCGGCATATTGACGACGAAACTCCGGAGCCGCCGGCAGCTGGGCCGGATCTGGCGCTCGTTGCAGCCAGGCGACCAGCGCCGCGGCCCGATCGTCGAGACGCGCCCCAAGGGATTCGACCAGGTACGGCAGGTCGTCGGGCCGCACGGGAAGCAGGCCCGCGAGCAAATCGTTGGCGACCCGTGACTTGCTGTCCCCGTCGCCCAGGGCCACGCCCGCCACCACCGCCTCCGGGAGGCCGTTTGGCGTGACCGACCGCGAGGCGAGCAGCGCGACCAGCTCCGGGCGCGGGCGTGTCGCGTAGGCGGCACTGTTGACTCGCGGACCCGCACGATCGCCGAGGGGGATCTCCCCTGTCCTCACGCCGGTCAGGGGCGCGCCGTCGAGGACGCTGCGCTCGATGCGGCCGATCGTGTCACGCACAGACAGCGCCATCAGACGGGCGCGTTCATCCAGGTCAGACACGGCCTGTTGCCCGGCAAGCCTGGCCTGCCCGGTGAGCGCGTGGTCTGCGAGGACTCCAAACACCATCAGCGCTGCGACGAGCGGCCACAGGTAGGCGCCACGGAGCCAGCCCACGGTTCGGTATCCTATGCCCCTCATCGCAACTCATCGTCACGCGATTGTCAGTGGCCGGCAACGAAGGCGCGCCGCCGGCACCTTGCCGGTCATCGCGGCGACGATCTCACCTCCGCGGTCCAGTTCAACAGCACGTGCACGCGCGGCGTGCTGTCCGGGGTCTCGCTCAGCACCATCAGGAATCGCGACCCGTCCGGCGCGAGGTCGTAGTTGCGACCGATGCCGACTCGGACATAGCGTCCCTCGAAGAGTCGCCCGGGGGTGCCAGCCGTCAGCGTCGTGCCCGTTTGGATCGGCACGGCCATGAGCCGGTCGTCTTCGAGGTAGTACAGCACGCGCCCATCGCGCGACCACATCGGATCGGTTCCGCCATTGGTCGAGATCAGCCAGCGTCCGCCGGGCTCGGGATAGGGCTGCACGTAGACTTCATTACGTCCCGATTCATCGGACACATACGCAAGCCAACGGCCATTGGGGGCGAAATCGGGCGACGACTCGTCGGCCGGCGTGAGCAGGAACGGAGTCGGATCGAGGCCCTGCGCCGCGATCCAGATGTCGCGCTCACCGTTCGGCTTGCGCTCGACGAAGGCGAGCGCCTGGCCGTCCGGCGTCCAGGCCATCGGGTATTGCGGGTTGGCGCCGGTCAACGCCGGCAGAAATCCGGGCAGCAGCGCTTCGGCGGGATCGCGCGTCCACGCGGCTGCCGCCTCGGGCCGCGCACGTGTCAGCACGGGCTCGGCTGGCCGGCTGCCGTCGGCAACTCGCGCGTACAGGCTCCACGGCGTCGCGCGCGCGACGTGGAACCCCACCCGCACTCCGTCCGGTGACCAGACGGGAGTGTCCGCGGCGTCGCCGGTGGTCAGGCGGACCCGTGTCCCGCGCTGGAGGTCCTGCAGCCAGACGTCGGCACCGGTCTCGGTTTCAATCGTGAACGCGAGCGAGCGTCCGTCGGGAGAGAAACGCGGCTGGGCGTAGGCCGCATGGACATCGTTCAACGGCGCGGCTCGCCCGTCGCGATCCACGAGCACAAGGCTGTGGCGGGGTACGGCCGTGCGCCCCGGCACGTACACGAGCGTGCCGCCCTGTGAGGCGGCGAAGGTCGCGCCTTCGTCCGCGGTGACGGCGACGCGTTCGCCGATCGGCACAGGCGACCCGGCGACCTCGCTCTTGTCGGCGTCGAACGGGATGGCGATGAGCCCACCCCCCTGGGCCATGACCAGATGGTTGGCGATGAGCTGGAGACCACCGGCACCGGGTCGCAGCTGCGGAAGCCGGCGCCACTTGCGATCCGCCATCGACAGCACGGCACCGACGACGCCATCGTCTGTGAGGACGCTGAAGACCACGCGGGCGTCGGAAATCGCGTGGGGGTAGGCGTGATGCACCTCTTGCGCGGAGGTATCAGGTGTGGTCAGTCGCTCGGCCTGGCCTCCCTCCGCCGACACTCGCCACAGCCCATCGTCGGCCAGCGTCGTCGCGAAGAGGATGTGTCCGTCGTGCATCCATGTGGCGCTGGCCAGCGTCGGGGCGTCGGTAATCTTGATCGGCGGCGCGCCGTCAAAAGCGACCTTCCGAATCGCGTCTCTGGCATAGAAGCCGACCCACTGTCCGTCGGGCGAGAAGAAGGGCGCGCTGGCCCCTTCGGTGTGAGCGATCGGGGTTGCCTCGAACGATTCGAGAGGCCGCAGGAACAAACGCGCCGGGCTCCCGGCACCTGCGGCGACATACACGAGCCGACGGCCATCGGCCGACAGCGCGAGCACCGGCGAGGGGCCGACGACAAAGGCCTGCCCCGGCGGCAAGGTGACGGCGACCCGCGTCGGTGGCGAGGGCGCCCCGCCGGACGGTGGCAGAAATCGCCAGAGCCACACGACGGCCAGCACCAGCAGGGTCATGCCGATCGCCACGCCAATCGCGCGGAGGCGGCTGGAGTGCGAGACGAGAGGCCCGGAAATCGGCCGCAGGAAGGCGGACTCCTGCAGCATCTCGTCGATCTCGAGCCGCGCATCGGCGATGTCGCGCAGCCGCGCCTGCAAGTCCTTGCGCAGGCAACGCCGGACGAGGCGCTGCAGGTGAGGCGGGCCGATGAGCGCGGGCCAGTCAGGCTCTTCGCGGAGGATCGCCGCCAGCGTGTCGGTGGCGGTGGCGGCGACAAACGGGGGGCGCCCCGCGAGCGCCTCGTACAGCACGCAGCCGAACGACCAGATATCGCTGCGACGATCCACCTGCTGCCCGCGCGCCTGCTCGGGGCTCATGTAGCGCGCCGTGCCCAGGATCATGCCCGGCTGGCTCTGACTCGACGTGACGTCCAGATGCGCGTGGTCACGCCGGTCCGTGCGCGACGGATCGACATCGAGTGCCTTGGCCAGGCCGAAGTCCAGCACCTTCACGCGGCCGTCGCCCAGTATCTTGATGTTGGCGGGCTTGAGATCCCGGTGCACCACCCCACGCTCGTGGGCCGCTTCGAGCGCCTGGGCGATCTGCCGGAACACGGGCAACGCTTCGTCCACGGGCATCGGCCCGCGCTCGAGACGCTCGGCCATCGTGTCTCCGGGGACGAACTCCATCTCGAGCACCGCGCGTCCGCTGAATTCGCGCAGCCCGTGCAGCGTGGCGATGTTTGGATGATTGAGCGAGGCGAGCACGCGGGCCTCGCGCTCGAAACGGCTGCGGCGCTCCGGGTCGTGCGCCAGCGCCGTCGGAAGGATCTTGAGGGCGACCTCTCGTCCCAGACGCGTGTCCTGGGCGAGGTAGACCTCCCCCATGCCGCCGGCCCCAAGGGCCGACACGATGCGAAGCGTCCCGATTTCCGAACCCGGCGTCAGTTGCATACGCGAGCCCGAAAGGGCGAGTTAACGCTCGAACGACTCGATCACCCAGCCGGCGTCGAGCCGGCGCAACCGCAAGACTCTGGTCACCGACGTGGACCGCTTGGTCCCGGCCTTCGGCGTCAATGTTTGATTCACCCGGCAACTCAACCGCGCAATCGACGCATCGCTCGACAAGACCTTCACGTCGTCGATGGCGACTTCGAGGGTTCGCATTTCACGAAACGCTTTTCTGAGGTTCTCGACGTCTACCGACGGATGGACCTTCTTGACGGCGTCGGCGTCGAGGCTCGCGAGGGCGGTGGAGTACTGCTGAAGCACGCCCCGCAGGGCGGTCTCGGCGCGGTCGGCAACCTGGCCGGCGGCAGAGGACGCCACTAGCAGAAAGGCGACCAGATGAAGGAGCACCGGCACCATGGCAGCGCGTGCTGAGAGGCCATCGACGAATGGCCGGCGCCAGAGAGTATACGCCCGATGCCAGCGCAGGGACGTCAGGCCCGTGTCAGACGCTGCCGGGTCGTGGCGGCACCGAGGGGCCGCAGCCCTCCGGGCGTGGTCACCGTGCGGTCGACGCGGGACGAATCGCTCCCACCACCTTGCCCAGGAACTCGTCGAGCGCCCCAGGGCCGGCGATCCAGCGCACGACGACGACCAGATCGTTGTCCCAGTCCACGTAGATGATGTTCTGGCCGTTGCCGCGGAACGTGACGCTCGATTCTGGCACCGAGGGCAGGGGCTTGCGGGCGGTGTTCAGGAACCAGTTCATGTAACCGTAGTCCGCGTTGGCTGGCCCCGGTGTGCGGGCCATCTTGATCCATTGCTCCGAGACGAGTTGTCGATCCTTCCAGCGGCCATTGCGCAGGAACAAATACCCGAAGCGCGCCAGATCCCACGCGTGAATGAACATGCCGCCGCCCCAGTGGCCGCCGCCGGTCATCGACTGGACCTTGCGGCCGTCGAGATCGATCCACGAGTGGTCATAGCCGTGCCACCGCCATGTGCTCGAGGCCCCGATCGGCTCCATCACTTCCTCGCGGAGCACCTCGGGCAGCGGACGCCGCCACACATGCAGTGCCGCCAGCGCGAGCACGTTCACGCGCACATCGTTGTACTTGTAGCGCGTCCCCGGCGCGTACAGCTTTCGGTGGGGCCACTCCTCGGGTCTTCCCTCCGGCCGATCGGCCCAGTCGGGCTTGCCCCAGAGCGTGCCCTTCCAGTCGCTGGTCTGTCGCAGCAGATGGTCCCAGGTAATCGGCTGGTTGTGCGGATCGTCGAACAGGTCGACACCTGGCGGCATGTAGTCTCGCACGCGATCGGTGACATCACGAATCAGCCCCTTTTGCCACGCGAGGCCGACGACCGTGGACAGAAACGTCTTCGTCACGCTGAAGGTCATGTCCACGGCCCTCGTGTCGCCCCACTCGGCGACGACGTGGCCGCGACGGATGATGAGACCGTTAGCGGCGGAGCGTGGCTTGGTCGGGCCGATCAGCGTGTCGAAAGGCTCGGTCGCACCGATGCCCGCGGCATGTGCGAGCGCGAGATCCTTCGGCGCCGGATTCTCGTGCGCCATGGCGAACTTGACAGCCGCATCGACGGCCGCCGCGTCCATCCCGGCGTCGGTCGGCGTTTGTCGCGGCCAGTCGAAGCGCTCTGGAAAGCGGCTCTGCGCCCAGGCATCGGACGTGTGGCCCACCAGCAGCAAGACGAGAAGCAGATGACGCATCGCGCCCTCCAGGATTGATGGTCAGTATACGTGGTGCGGGAAGCGTACGCGTGGATCCGCCACATCTGTACCGCCGCCGCCTGGGGGACTTTGGGGGCTCGGCGACGTTGAAGTGACTGAGGCTGCCGGGCTGTCGCGACTTTGCGAGGCCTGGGGGAACGTGGATCGAGCGGGATGCGAACGCGCTCTTGGCGCCGGCGCCTTGCCAAGGGGTGCCAACATGTCAGCGATGTCCCGGCCGCCGGCCGCACCCCGTGGTGCGTGGCGTTGCGCCCGGGCGACTGATAGAATCAGCCTCCTTTCGCTTGGCCAGGCTGCTGCAACCGACGATTCGTCTCGCGCAGGCCCTGCAGGCGTCTTCCGGCGCCGCCATGCTGCGCGTCTGGATCGCCTTCATACTGGACGTCCTCATCGCGTTGTACGCGGCCGCGCTCGTGATCGCGTTCGTCACCGGCGGCCTGGATCTCGGCTGGCTGAGCATCAGGCAGGCCGCCAAGCCCGTTTTGGTTCTGTGGATTCTCGTTCCAATCCGTCTCGCGTTCGGCCAGCCCTGGTGGCTGCGGACGGTCCACGGCCAGCAGCTCTGGTCGACCGCCAGGGAGTCGGTCCGGCTCGGCATGAGTCGTTTGCCCTCGTCGGTGCAAGACGCGGCCTTCGCGCTCATCGTCACCAGACTCGCCACCGTTGCCGTGGGATTCCTGGTCAACCTGCTGTATCCCGGCAATCGCGCACGCCCCTTCGAGTTGCCCTTCGCAGTCCCTACGCTCGCCGAGACGTTCGCGGCGTGGGATTCCGGATGGTATTTCGACATTGCGCAACGGGGCTATTACTACACGGCTGACGGGCAGAGCAGTGTGCCGTTCTTTCCTCTATACCCGATGATGATGCGTGCGGTGGCCTGGCCGCTTGACTCGTCAGAGAGGGCGATCTGGGGAGCAGGCATCGCCATCTCGATCGTGGCGTTCTTCTTCGGTCTCATCGCGCTGCATCAGCTGACCGAGCGGGTTTTCGCCGACCGCGAAGTGGCCAGGCGCACCGTCCTCTACGTCGCGGTCTTTCCTTTTTCCTTCTTCATGTCACGGGTGTATCCCACCAGCCTGTTCTTCCTCCTGGCCGTCCTCAGTGTGAGCGCGGCCTACCGTTCACGGTGGTGGCTGGCGGGATTCTGCGGCGCGCTGGCCACGCTGACGCGTCCGCACGGGATCCTGATCGGTGTGCCGCTCGTGCTGATGGCATTCGGCCACGGTGGCGGCCGCGACGCGCTGAAGCGGCTGGGGCCGCTCCTCCTGATCCCGACTGCGCTCGCAACCTACAGCCTGTACGTGTGGAGCCTCGCCGGACACCCCCTGGCATGGCTGACCGCGCAGAACCAATGGGGCTTCACGCTCGGTCATCCGCCGTGGGAGCAACTCCTGTCGGTGCTCGCGCGACTGGAGCGGTACGGGCCTTACGACTACTTCTTCACGTCCCAGTTCGCGGCCTTCCGTCTGTTTCATGCCGGTGCCGCGCTCTTCCTGCTGGCCATGACGCCGAGCGTGTTCAGACGCCTCGGCGCGCCGCTCGGGTTATGGGTCGTGCTGAGCGTGGTGGTGCCGCTGAGCGGCAACGCGCTCGAAGGCATCGGTCGCTACGGCGCGGTGCTCTTCCCGGTCTTCATGGTGCTCGGAGCAACGTCATCCGCACGTGCGCACGAGGCGCTGCTCATCATGTGGTCGCTGTTTCTCGCGCTGTTCGTGGGCCTCTTCGTGACCTGGCAGCCGATCTACTGATGGCGGCTACGGGCGCGGATGGCCTCCTCGAAGGCGGTACGCACCGCGTCAGCGGTCCGATGCCATGAAAACGCCTGCGCGCGCGCGCGGCCGCTCTGCCCGAGCGTCTCGGCCAGGCCATCGTCGGTCATCACGCGGTGAAGCGCGCGACAAAGAGACGTCTCATCGGACGGGTCGAACGACAATCCGGCGTCTTCGATGATCCAAGGGAGCGCGCCCTGGGCGCTCACCACCACCGGAATACCGAGCGACATGGCTTCGAGCACCGGCATGCCGAACCCTTCGTCGAAGGAGGGGAGCACGAGCGCACGAGCGCCCTCGTAGACACGCTGCCGATCGGCGCCCGCGACGTAGCCCAGATGCTCGACCCTGCCGCGAAGCGTGGGACCGGCGAGCCGATCGAGCCAAGCCGCGGCCTCAGGGCCTGCGCGGCCCGCCAGCACGAGTCTCGGCACGTCGGGCCACTCGGCAACCAGTTGCTCATAGGCGTCGAGCAGGCCGCCGACGTTTTTTCTCGGCTCGAGCGTCCCAAAGAAGAGCAGATATCCCTGGCGGGCGACGCCGCGGACAGGCGCCTTCCACTCTGGTGTCCCGGGTGGACAGACGGCGATGCGCTCGAGCGGGATATCGAGCCGCCGTGCCACTTCGTCGGCGGTATATGGCGAAGGCACGATGACACGATCGGCCCTGCGTGCGTGCGGACCCGCCAAGGTCGGGTAGTCGCGCCTGACCTCGCGCGTCGTGCGTTCTGGATGGGTCAGGAAATCCAGGTCGTGCACCATGACGACCCGCGCGGCGCCTCGTGACGGCATCAGCAGCGGGTGCGGTGAGAACGCCACATCGAACGACGCGCCCGTGCTCCACTCCACCGGCGGCCATTCGGCGCGGTGCCACGCCAGGTTGAGCAGCCGGACGGGAATCCGATGGTCCGAGATTCTGACGCTTGGAATCTCCCGCGGCAGTTCCGGGGGCGGCCGGTCTCGGAGGGAGCTCGTGAAAAGGGTCACGCA
>JBQTIE010000096.1:0-3212 GCA_052389315.1 Acidobacteriota bacterium | reverse complement strand
AAGGGCCCCGAGAAACTGCAACGGATCATCGCAGCCACCAAAGAGTACCAAGCGGCACATCCGCCCACACGAAAGCGCCGTCGTAAGGCCACGAATACCACAAAGCATTAATCGGACGATGTACTAGTCCCCACTCGACGTCCTTGCGCACGAACTCGTCCATGATGTCGGGCCGGTGCACCTCGAGGAAGCGCCGCAATGCCTCCCGAAGCACATCGCCTTCGTCCTGGAACCAGCCGAGCGCCACGAGCGAGCAGAGCTGCGCGTACAGTTGCTCGGGAACCTCCGTCTGAACCGCTTTCATTGCTTCATGCTCCTGGACGATGGTAACAGAGGCCGTGCGACAGGCCTCGATCAGGGCGTGACCCAGCAGCAACGGTCCTTAGGGCTCGACGCGTTGAAAACATATACAAAAACTTGCATAGTGGATCGTGTCGGACAAGCCGCTCGTCTGGCTCGGGAGCGCACGGCGCGACCTCCGCACCTTCCCGCCGGATGCGCGGCGACGCGGGTTCCTGTCAGCAAGGTGCGGCAGGGGCTCGAGCACGACGACTGGAAGCCGATGAAAAGCGTCGGGCAGGGTGTCCGAGAGATCCGGATACAAACGGCGCCGGCCCATCGCGTGTTCTATCTCGCGACGTTCGACGAAGCGGTGTATGTGCTGCATGCGTTCGAGCAGAAGACGCAGAAGACATCGCCGCATGACGTGACACTGGCGCGGGATCGGTACCGCGCCCTGCTGAAGAAGCGAGTCGAAGATGCCGAGAAAGAGTAGCCTGAACCCCAGCGCCGACCAAGCTGCTCCTCAGCGAAGAGACGCTGGCCATTGCCTGGCTCGAGAGCGCATTCGAGCGGGGGTTCATGAACTACCGGTATCTGTCCAGGCACAGCCCAGTCTTCCGAAAGCCGGACCCCAACCCTGCGTTCCAGCAGCTGCTCGGCCGGATCAAGACGCGCGCTGAGCAGTTCGAGCCCTAGCCCGACGTCGCCAGGCAGCTCCGTTGTTACCGGGGCGCAGGCAGTCCGACCTTGCGCCGCAGCTCGGCCATGAACGGATCGTCGCGCATGAAGTCCCACCACGCGGCATCGAGGAAAGCGAGCAGGCCTGCCCGCTCGTCGAGCGCCGCGGCCATCGCCTGCCGCCACGGCTCGGTTTGACGCAGGCCGGCATGCGCCTCCGCCAGGGAGAATGGGGACACGTACGAACGACTCGCCAGATCGGTGAGTCGCTGGAGCATGTCGACCGCCTGGTCCCGGCGCCCGGCAAGACCGAGGGCCAGTGCCAGGTTGCCAATACGCTCGTGGTGCGGGTCAATCGACACCGCCTTCTCCAGCATGGAGACGGCCGGGTCGTACTCCTGCCGCACCAGGTGGATGAATCCGAGGAACACATGTGCGGTCAGGTAGTTCGGGTCCAGCTCGAGCGCCGCTCTCGCCGCCACCTCCGCCGCGTCGAACCGGCGCGCGAAGAAGAGGACCTGCGCCAGCACAATCGCCGCGTTCGCGGAGAGCGGGTCGACGTTGATCGCCCGCTTCGCCTCGGCGATGGCTTCGTCGTGCCGCCCGATCACCGCCAGGAGCACCGGATACCACACGCGCGCGCCGAGCGAGGTCGGTGTCAACTCCAGGCATCGCTTGAACGCTCGCTCGGCCGACTCCCAATCCCAGTCGTAGAGGAAGCTGCACATGCCGAGCGACGCGTAGGCATCGCCAAGGGACCCGTCGAGCGCCAGGGCCTTCTGCGCGGCGGCCTTCGCCCGTGGAAACGCCTCCCCGGGTGCCATCGTGCTGTTCGGGGTGAAGCCCAGGTGGGCGTAGCAGTCGGCCACGCCCGCGTAGGCCGCCGCGAAGGTCGGATCGAGGTCGAGCGCTTCCTGATAGAACTCCAGCGCGCGTTGGGTGTTCGGCGGCGTCCGCTTCGCCGCATGATAGCGACCCTTCAAGTACAGATGGTACACGTCGGTGGCAGGCCGTGCGGGCGCGGCCTGCTGCGCTCGGGCGCCGGTCAACGTCACCTTGAGCGCGGCGTGCACCTGGTCGACGATGTCGTCCTGCAGCGCGAAGATGTCGGCCATCTTCGTCGTGAACTGCTGCCCCCAGATCTGGGCGTCGTGTTCCGCGTCCACGAGCGTCACCTTCACGACCAGGGTGTCGCCGCGCGACACGACCCGTCCGGTCACCACCGCCTGGACGTGGAGGTCACGCGCCACCTGCTGCAGGTCCACGGCGTCGCCGCGATAGCGGAAGGACTTCTGTTGCGGCGCCACGCGCAACCGCTTCATTTGCGACAGGCTGTTGATGATGCCGTCCGCGATCCCCTCGCTGAGGTACTCCGTGTCCGGGTCTCCGCCGGCGCTGACCAGTGGCAGCACCGCCAGCGACTCGACGCGCCTGCGCGCGTCGCTCGCCCGCGCGGTCTTCTTGACCGCCGGCGCACCGCCGAATTCCGCACCGCGCTGAAGACGCAGCAGATCGGCCTTCGCGTCGGCGGCGGTCTGGTAGCGCAGGGTCGGTGCTTTCTCGAGCGCCTTCCGAACGACGTGCGCCAGGTCCGGCGGCAGCCGTTCGAGGCCGGACGGCGGGTGATTGAGAATCGCGTCGAAGATCACGGCCGACGTGGCTCCGGCAAACGGCACCGTGCCCGTCACCATCTCGTGGATCACGACGCCGAGGGCAAAGAGATCCGTCCGCTCGTCGGCCTCGTGTCCCCGGGCCTGTTCTGGCGCCATGTAGGCCACCGTGCCGAGTACGACCCCGGGCGACGTCCGGTAGGCGTCAGGGATCGCGGTGTCCATCGCGGTAATGGCAGGCTCGGGCTCGATGCGGTGTCTTGCCAGACCGAAGTCGAGCAGCCGGACACCGCTCTCGGTCAGCGCGACGTTGGCGGGTTTGAGGTCGCGGTGGATGATCCCCTTCCGGTGCGCGGCGTCGAGGGCATCGGCGATCTCGACGGCAATCCGAACCGCCTGGTCGACGGCCAGCGCGCCCTTCGCGAGCCGCTGCGCCAACGTGTCGCCCTCCAGATGCTCCATCACCAGGTAGTCGATCCCCTCCTGGGTGCCGACGTCGAAGACCGCGCAGATATGGGGGTGACTCAAGGCCGCCAGCGCCTTGGCCTCCCGCTCGAACCGCTGCCGGGGTTCGGAATCCCTGGCGAGGTGCTCGGGCAGGACCTTGATGGCGACGGTGCGATCGAGACGGGTGTCGCGGGC
>JBQTIE010000095.1:0-5046 GCA_052389315.1 Acidobacteriota bacterium | reverse complement strand
GCGATCAGGCGGGCTTCGATGAGCACACTACACGGTCTCGAAAGTCGAGTTACGAGCGGCGGCGGAATTTGGTCGAGAAGTATTTCCCTGATGGTCGTCCTGGCCGTGATGGGGTGTTCGGATGGCGGGCATCGCTCGGCGAACAACCCGAATGCGCCCTCACCGGTCTCCGTGGCTGCGTCCGAAGCCGGCGCCACCGGTGCCAGCGGCGCGTTCGTCTCGACCGTGCCGCCCGATCTCTCCTTCGTGCCTCAGGACGTCACCTTCCCCCCGCGCAATGAACCGTTCGCCTTTCGTCGCGATGTGCTCGAACCGAAGTATCGCGATCAGCTGCGCCGGCCGCTTCAGAACAGCTTCGTCGACATCGAAGGCACCATCGTCTGGACGCAGGAGTACCTCCGCTACCGCGTCAACCGGTGCGATCACCTCGATGCCGTCAGCCGCGTGTTCTCGCAGATCGACGGCCGCGGCATCATGCCCGTGTGCGCCGAGGTCACGGGCACGCCCATCTTCCCGCCGCGCAACGAGCCGTTCGATTTCCGGACGCGCCTGGAAACGAAGTACCGGGATGAGCTGCGGCGACCCGCCACGCAGACGGCCGTCGATATCGAAGGCGACATCGTGTGGACCCAGGAGTACTTGCGCTACCGGGTCAGCAGTTGCTCGCATCTCGAGGCGGTGGACAAGGTCATCGCGCAGATCGACGGGCGCGGCGTCCAGCCCGACTGCACGCCGGTCGTCATCATCACGTGCTCCTACTCGATGTCGCCGACGTTCCAGAGCGTGGCGGCCGGCGGCGGTACTTTCGGCGCCTCGCTGTCGACGGGGCCGACGTGCACCTGGCAGCTGTCGAGCAACGTCCCGTGGGTGAGCGCATCGACGGGGGGAGGGACCGGATCAACGGGATTCAGCTTCAGCGTGGCGGCCAACACCGCCCAGACCGCCCGAACAGGGCGGTTGACGCTGACGGCCCCCACCGGCTTTGCCACCCTCGACGTCAGCCAGGCCGGTGTCGCGGCGCCACCGCCGCCGCCCCCATGTAATTACGCCGTGTCACCGACCTCGCAGAACATCATCAGCGGGGGCGGCAACTTCTCCGTGTCCATCACCACCGCCGCGGGCTGTGCATGGAGCGCTTCATCCTTGTCCTCGTTCCTGTCGATCACCTCTGGTTCGTCGGGTTCAGGGAACGGCACGGTCAACATCAACGTCGGGTCCAATACCGGCGCCGCCAGAACCGGCACCGTGCGCATTTCCTATACGGGCGGCAGTCAGGACGTCACCGTCTCGCAGTCCTCCGGCATCCCGCCGCCGGTGGCAGTGATCCGGAATCCCAGCTCGTGCGCGGTGAACACCACGTGTGCGTTCGATGGCACGAGCTCGCAGGGCACGATCACACAGTGGGAGTGGGACTTCGGCGACGGCACCACGGGTTCCGGGCCCATGGTCAACAAGACCTACCCGACGAGCTTCGTGCCGCAGACATTCAGCTCGCGCACGGCGTCGGTCAGGTTGACAGTGACCGGTCCGGGCGGGACCAGCACCGCGACCTCGACGGTCACGGTGACGCGCACCTACTGATTGGCGTCGGCGTGGTCTCCCCAGCGGGCCGTAGCCGACATCGTGTGGACCCAGGAGTACTTGCGCTACCGGGTCAGCAGTTGCTCGCATCTCGAGGCGGTGGACAAGGTCATCGCGCAGATCGACGGGCGCGGCGTCCAGCCCGACTGCACGCCGGTCGGTCCGCCGCCTCCTGCACCGCCACCGCCAGCGCCACCGCCTTCTCCGCCCCCGCCGGGAGGGTGTGGCGGCCCCAGGCCGAGCAACTGCGATTTCCAGATCGACAGGACCGCGTTCAACGTGCCGAGCGATGGTGGCACCTTCGACGTGAATGTCGGCAACGAGCCGCGCGCCGCCTGCCCGTGGAGCGTCACCGGTGCGCCGTCCTGGATCACGGTCCTGCAGCCTGCAGGTGAGGTGTGTGCGACCGAACGGCTCATGCGATTCCGAGTCGCGGCCAACACGGCCGGTGCGCGAAGTGCGACGTTGACCGTCGCCGGTAAAGCCGCCGGCATCGCGCAAGCCGGCGGAGGCGTGGTCGCGGCGTTCGGGCAACAGCCACGTGTCGCGCGTGGCCCGCCGATCTCTGCACGTGACCGAGCCTCCGCGCGGGGCGCCTCTGGGTGCCGAGCCGGCGTGCTCGGTCGCCAGTCTGTCAAGCGTGTGCCTCTGGCCGCCGGTACTTCAGGACTCGGCGGGTCCGGCCCTGCCAGGGGGTAGAGGTTTCGTCGGTATAATGCGAGCGTCGTTCGGCCGTGCTCTGGAACGAGGCCTGTGGCCATCTCACCGGATACGCTCATTGGAAATCGCTACAAACTCCTCGAGTGCCTCGGTGCGGGGGGGATGGGCGAGGTCTGGAAGGCGCAGGACACCAACTTCACGCGCCCGGTGGTCGTGGCGGTCAAGCTCCTCAAGGAGGACGAGACCGTCGCGGACGACGCGCGGCAGCGAGTCAACCTGGCTCGCGTATTTCGGCGTGAAGCCGAAGCCGGCCACCTCAACCTGAACCTGGTCGTCAACGCGCTGGACGAGTCGTTCAACGTCGGGGTCAATCGCGACGCCCTGCGCAGCTCCGTCGAGGCGCGGCTGGGTGCCGGACAAGTCACCGAAGCCAGCGCGCTCGACGTGTTCGACGCGCTCGTCCACGAGACGTCCTTCAATCAGAACGCGCGTCATCGGCGTCGGCTCCGCGATTTGTTTGCGACCGAGGCTAACTCGGTCGCGGTCCTGCAGCATCCCAATATCGTTCGCGTCACCGACTACGGCGAGCACGTCGGACTGCCGTTCCTGGTGATGGACTTCATCAGCGGCCGTACCCTTCAGCAAGTGATCCAGCGGCGGGAGACGCTGAGCGTCCCGCGCCGTCTGCGCCTGATGGAAGACCTCTGCGAGGGGCTCGGATACGCGCACGGCAAGGATCTGGTGCACCGCGACATCAAGCCGGCCAACCTGATCATCGACGGCGACACCCAGCGCCTCAAGATTCTCGACTTCGGGGTGGCGCGGACCATGCAGTTCACGGCGCAGCGCACGGTGAGCATGGGGGCGCCCATCGGAACCTACTGCTACATGTCCCCCGAGCAGACGCGGGCCAGCCGAACGCTCGATAATCGGAGCGACATCTTCGCCGTCGGCCTCGTCTTCTACGAACTGCTCAGCTTCCAGCGCGCCTTTCCGAGCGAGGGCGACATCGCCCAACTCATCGCCCGCATCCAGCGCGAGCAGCCGATCCCGCTGCGCGACCTCGTCCAGGACCTCAATCCCGAGATCGAGCGAATCGTCTACCGCGCCATCGAGAAGGTTCCCGCGAACCGCTACCAGGATCTCGTCGAGATGCAGCGCGACATCGAGCGTATCCGCGCCCGCATCGAGGAAGACGACAAGCGGCAGGCCGCCACGCAGGAGGGGCGCACACGCCTCTCTCGTCCGAAGCCGCTGCTGCAGCAGGTGACCGACCTGCTCGACGGCGCCACGACTGCCTTCGAGACAGGCGACGACGAGAACGCGCTCAGCATGTGCGACCGAATCCTGGAACTCGTCGCCGATCAGCCGGACGCGCTCGAGTTGAAGGAGCGGATTCAGAGCCGCCAGGCGCAGCAGCTCGTGGACACGACCATCTCCGAGGGGCGGCAGCTCCTGCAGAACGGCGACCTGACGTCCGCGGGGCAGGTGCTGGAACGGCCGGGCATCGACCCGCGGCTCTCGGTGGTTCGGAATTTCATCGAAGACCTCTCGGCCGCGCGTCACTCGCGCCGCCTCGAGGTGCTGGTGCAGGAAGCGCGTGTGGCGCTGGAATCCGGGGACTACGACAAGGCCATGCAGCACGCGCGCTCGGCGCTCGCACTCGAGCCCGAGGCGGATGCCGCGCGTCAGGTGTTCCGGCAGGCGCAGACCCTGCAAACGCGCCACCGGCGACAGCTCGTCGACGAAGCCCTTCGGGCGTCCTCGGCAGCCGCCGCCGAAGGATCGCTCGATCGCGCCATCCAGATGCTCGCCGCCTTCGCCGGCGAACAGGACGTCGACGCCAGAATCGCCGTGCTCCGGCGCGAAATCGACGAGCAGTTCGCGCGAGAGCAGACGCGAGCCGAGGCGGTGACCCAGGCACGGGCGCTCATCCAGGCCGAGGAGTTCGGCGCGGCGCGAGACGCCATTGCGCATGCCTTGTCGGCCGACCCCGACTGTGTCGAACTCCTCGAGCTGGAGCAGCGGGTCAGCCCCATCATCGACGGCCTGGCTGAGCTCGACCGGGCCACCAGCCTCTTCGACCAGGACGACCGGGCCGCGGCGCAGAAATGCCTCGAGGCGGGCTCCCACGCGCTCGCACCCCTCCAGGATCAGTTCCCCTCCATTCGCAAGCGGCTGAACGCGGCGGCCAAGGCAGCCAAGCGCGCCACCGATCGAGTCGAAACGCGACGACGTCGGGAGCTGGAAGCCGTTGAGGGGCGCAAGCGAGAAGCGGCGCGCGCGGAACAGGCACGGGTGGAGCAGGCGATTGCCGAAACCGCCGAGCGCGTTCGGCACGACATCACGCAGCGGGACTTTTCCGCCGCCGCGCAAGGCATCGAGGAGCTGTCGGCGTGGCCCGGCGCGACCGACGTCATGGCCGAGCTCCAGAGAGTGCTCGTCGACGCCGAGCAACACGCGCGAGACGAAGCTGCCGGCCAGCAGCTGCACAAGGCGCGCGCGCTCGTCACACGCGGGGATCCGGAAGCAGCGCTCGCATTGCTGCGGGGGTTCGAACCAGCGCACCCGCTCGTGGATGCCGAACTCAGGTCCGTCCAGCGCGCCATCCAGAAGCGCGACGACGACCGCCGGCGAGCCGAGGAGGCGGAGCAGGCACGCGAAGAGGCCGAGCGCGGGCGGCTGGCCCTGGAGCGGGAGCGGGCTGCGGAATCCGAGCGGGCACGCCGGGAGGCGGAGCGGGCGCGCGAGGAAGCAGAACGCGCCCGCCGGGAGCTCGACGCACGAGTCGAGGCGGCGATCGCC
>JBQTIE010000094.1:0-48029 GCA_052389315.1 Acidobacteriota bacterium | reverse complement strand
CTACCAGCCCTGCCTCCATGCGGAGACGCATAGGAGCCTTGACGACCCCGAATGTTGACAAGATGAGGCAAGTTTCTCAGTCAAGGCGACTGCCCCGCCGGAGGCGGGGCAAGACAACATCATGGCTAACGAGGCCCTGCTTGCATCACAGGCTTGGCGGTCTCAGGCAGGGCCTCGTTAGACATCTTCTATGGCCTGAGGCGTCACGAATGAAGCAGGTTTTTCGACCGGCCATGGACGATGGCCGCCCCGCCGGAGGCGGGGCAAGACAACACGCTGGGACACTAGCGAAGCGGAGCCGACGCGTCCCGTCTCGCGGGTTTGAGGCCTCCACCGTCGCCAGCGACGACCCCACGGGGACCAAACGCGGCACAGATGCCACAGTTTGGTCTCAGGCGGAGCTTCGCTCGTGACCCAGCGGCTCTACTACCTCGAGCCTGGCCGCCAGCAGTTCCAGGCCACCGTCACGGCTTGCGAGCCTCGGGACGGTCAGTTCATCGTGATGCTCGACCAGACCGCGTTCTATCCGTCGTCGGGCGGCCAGCCCTTCGACACAGGCACGCTCGGCGGCGCTCGCGTATCCGACGTGAGAGACCGTGAAGACGGCGACATCGATCACGTTGTCGATGGCCCCGTGGCCGTCGGGTCCCTCGTCACGGGCGTCATCGACTGGCCGAGGCGATTCGACCACATGCAGCAGCATTCCGGCCAGCACGTCCTGTCGGCTGTTTACGATCGGCTGTTCGGCGTGCGGACCGAGAGCTTCCACCTGGGATCGGCGGCGGCCACCATCGATCTGTCCCGAGAGGTCACGCCGGCCGAGATTCACGAGGCCGAACACGACGCCAATCGCGTCGTGTGGGGCGATCGGCGCGTCTCCATCCGGTTTGCCAGCGCTGAAGAAGCCGCCGCAGTGCCCCTCCGCAAGGAGCCCGCGCGCGACGGAACGATCAGGCTCATCGAGATCGACGGCGTGGACGTCTCCGCGTGTGGCGGGACACACGTGGCGCGCACGGGCGAGATCGGCATCATCACCACGACGCGGTGGGAGAAGGTACGCGGCGGAACGCGGGTCGAGTTTCTCTGTGGTGGGCGAGTCCTGGAGCGCTTTCGTGTTTTTCGCGACGCATTGGCCGCGACCGCACGGCATCTGTCGGTCGCGCCAACCGACCTCGCGGGTGCCATCGAAGGCCTGCAAACCAACGCCAAGTCCCTCCAACGCACCATCCGGGGGCTGCAGGAGCAGCTCGCCGTTCACGAGGCGCGGTCGTTGGTCGAACGGGCCGTGCCGGTGGCTGGTCGGTTGGTCGTGGCCGAGGTGCTCGACGGCTGGGACGCGGCAGGACTCAAGATGCTGGCCATGGCCGTCGTGAACGCGGCGCCCGCCGCGGCGGTCGTGCTCTTCTCGACGACGAACCCGGCGCTGGTGGTCGTGGCTCGAGGCGCCGACGGAGGGGTCGATGCAGCCGCGCTGTTGAAGGGCCTGCTGGCGGCGTTTGGTGGAAAAGGCGGAGGCAAGGGAGATCTGGCCCAGGGTGGCGGCCTCATCGCGCCCGCCGAACACCTGCTCGCGCACGCACGGTCCCTGCTCGGCCAGCCCTCGGCATGACCGAGAACGAGCACCGCACGCCTTCGCCTCCCCAGGCTTCAGCGGGGCGCCATGCGCAGGGCGCCGTCGAGCCGAATCACTTCACCGTTCAGCATGTCGTTCTCGATGACGTGGCGGACCAGCGCACCGTACTCCTCGGGCCGTCCAAGCCGCGATGGAAACGGCACCTGCTGCCCCAGCGACACGCGCGCAGCCTCCGGCAGCGACGCCAGCAGAGGAGTGTCGAAAATCCCAGGGGCGATCGTAACCACTCGAATGCCCCACGCTGCGAGCTCTCGGGCGGCCGGGAGAGTCAACGCGACGATGCCGCCCTTGGACGCCGCGTACGCCGGCTGACCGATTTGACCGTCGAAGGCGGCGATCGAGGCGGTGTTGATGATCACACCGCGTTCGCCGCCAGGGCCCGGATCGCGCGTGGCCATCGCGGCCGCCGCGAGGCGCATCACGTTGAACGTACCGACGAGGTTGACGCGGACGGTCTTCTCGAAAAGGTCCAGGGGGTGCGGGCCGTGTTTGCCCAGCAGCTTGGCGGCGGGACCGATACCCGCAGCGTTGACGACGCCATGGAGGGCACCGAATGCGCCGATGCCGGCATCGAGCCCCGCCTTCACCTGATCTTCTCGGCTCACGTCGGCGACGACGAACCTGGCGTGCCCGCCCAGCGTGCGCTCGGCGACGCGACCGGCCTCGTCGTTCACGTCCAGCAGCACGACGCGACCGCCCGCGCTCACGATGGTCTCGGCCGCCGCTCGGCCAAGGCCGGAGGCACCGCCGGTCACTACGAACACGGAGTCCTGAATCCTCATCGCGTGGCCAATCTCTGCGACCGCGATCGGTCGATCGCGATCGAGACAGCATAACGTAGAATCAACAGACGGTCGCGCGCTCGCGCGTCTCATCGAGAAGACGACATGATTCGCTACGAACACCATTACTACGACGGCGCATGGCAGACGCCTGACACAACGGACGCCATCGATGTGGTGTCATCGGCGACCGAGGAGCCCATCGGCCAGGTGCCGCGCGGAGGTCCTTCGGATGTCGACAGGGCCGTGACCGCGGCGCGTCGGGCCTTTCCTGCCTGGAGTGCGGCGCCGATCGCGCAGCGCGCCGAATGGCTCGAGAAACTGTCGGCGGCCCTGAAGACGCGCGTGTCGAAGGCCGCCGAAGCGATCGCCCACGAGGTGGGCACCGCCCTCGGCTACGCGACTCGCGTCCAGGTCGAATTCCCGGTATCGATGCTCGCCATGAACGGGAAGTTCGCACGCGAGCACAAACTCGAGGAGGAGATCGGCAATTCGCTCATCGTTCGCGAGCCAATCGGCGTGGTCGGGTGCATCACTCCCTGGAACTACCCCCTGCACCAGGTCGTCGCCAAAGTGGGTCCGGCGCTCGCGGCCGGGTGTACGGTCGTGCTCAAGCCCGCAGAGCTGGCTCCGCTCAGCACGATGATGCTGGCAGAGTCCGCGCACGAAATCGGCCTGCCTCCGGGCGTGCTCAACGTGATCTGCGGTTCCGGACGCGTCGTAGGCGAAGCGCTCGTCGGCCACGACGATGTGGACATGGTCAGCTTCACGGGATCGCTGCAGGCGGGACGGCGCGTGGCCTCGCTCGCCGGCGAAGGCATCAAGAAGGTGTGTCTCGAGCTGGGCGGCAAGTCGGCCTTCGTCGTCCTCGACGACGCCCCGTTTGAAAAGGCGATTCCCGCAGGCGTGAACAACTGCATGCAGAACTCGGGGCAGACCTGCTCGGCCTGGACGCGCATGCTCGTTCCTCGCGCGCGGCAGGAAGACGCCGTCGAGCTGGCCAAGGCCCAGGTCGCCAAGCTCACGCTCGGTGATCCGTTCGACACCGCCACGAAACTAGGCCCGCTCGTGTCGGCAGCGCAGCGCGACAGCGTCCACGCCTACGTCAATCGAGGCAAGAGCGAGGGCGCGCGCCTCGTGATCGGCGGGGAACGCCCCTCGCGCTTCCCTAAGGGGTTCTATGTCGAGCCGACGATTTTCGCCGACGTCGACAGTCGCATGACCGTGGCCCAGGAAGAGATTTTCGGCCCCGTGCTCGTCGTCATTCCCTACGACGACGAGGAGCACGCCGTGCGGCTGGCGAACGACTCGATGTACGGGCTGGCCGGCGGCGTCTGGGCGGGCACACCCGAGAGGGCGCTGCAGCTCGCCCGCAGGCTCAGGACAGGTCAGGTGGATATCAACGGGGGCCGCTTCAATCCGCTGGCGCCCTTCGGCGGATACAAGAAGTCCGGCATCGGACGCGAGCTGGGGCCTCTGGCCCTCGAAGAGTTCTTCCAGCTCAAAGCGATCCAGCGCTAGTTCCAGCGAATGGCTCTTGGGAAAGCTGTCCCGGGTATCGCGGCCGCCGCAGCCGTGATGATCCTGGGCTTCTGGCTCGCGGAGGCGATCGGCCGCGCGCTCCTGTCCGCGCAAGGCCTGAGCGGCGGGAGCAGTCCGGTGTCGGGGGTGCCGGTCGCGATTGTGCTCGGGCTCCTGCTGCGCAACCTGCTGCCGTTACCGGCGAGCCTGACGCCAGGCCTCAAGTTCTGTGTCTCGACGGTGCTGCGGCTGGGCATCGTCCTGATTGGCATTCGCCTCAGCGCCCTGGAGGTGGTCCGACTCGGCGCCGCCGGCCTGCCCGTGGTGTTTGCGGCGGTGGCGACGGGCCTGGTCTTCGTCACCTGGTTCAACCGGCGGATGGGGCTGCCGCCTCGGCTCGGCACGCTGGTCGCGGCCGGCACCAGCATCTGCGGCGTGACGGCCATCGTGTCCACCGCGCCTGCGATCGACGCAGACGAGCGCGACGTCGCCTATGCGGTCGCCAACGTCGTCGCGTTCGGGCTCTTCGGCATGCTGGTGTATCCGTATGTCGCGCACGCGTTTCTCGACGGGTCGGCCACCGCCGGACTCTTCCTCGGCACCGCCATCCACGACACCTCGCAAGTCGTCGGCGCCGCGCTCACCTACCGTCAGATGTTCGACGACGAAGTCGTGTTGCAGGTGGCCACGGTCACCAAGCTCACGAGAAACCTGTGCCTCGCTGGCGTCATTCCCGTGCTCACGTGGTGGCACTTGCGGACGACGGGCGGAGATGCCGCGCGTCGCACGGGGACGTCGTGGTCGACGCTCGTTCCGACCTTCGTGCTCGGCTTCCTGGCGGCCGCCGTGGTGCGCACGATCGGCGACGCGACGCTTCAGGCGGGCGGGGCGGCCTACGGTCTGTGGGATGCCACGGCCTGGCGAGCCCTCACCGATGTGGTGGGAGACACCTGGGGCTCGCGTCTCCTGCTGGGCACGGCCATGGCCGCCGTCGGGCTCAACACCAGCTTGCGCGTCCTGCAAGGCGTGGGGCTGCGCCCATTCGTCGTCGGACTTGCGGGTGCCATGGTCGTCGGCCTGGTGGGGATGACGATGGCGATCGCGTTTGGGCGATACGTATCACTGTGACCCAGCGGTCACTGACGGCGGTGGCGAAACGGAGGACCCGCGCGAGAATTCCACCAGTCTCACCAGGGCCCGATCCACGAGGGCTTCAATCGCCGAGGCCGGGAGTCGATAGTTGTTCACCAGGATCGACACGATGAGCGTTTCGTCATCGAGCGTCGTCACGTAGCCCGACAACGTCCTCACGCCGGACATCGATCCCGTCTTGGCGAAGACGCGGCCCTCCGCCGCCGTGCCTCTCAGCCGCGTGGCGAGGGTGCCGCTGACGCCGGCCACGGGAAGGGTCGTGCGAAAGCGTGTGTGCCTGGCGTCGAGGGCGACGTGCTCGAGCAGTACCGTGAGGGCGTCAGCCGATAAGAGATCGTAGCGCGAAAGCCCCGAGCCGTCTCGTGGCAGATAGCTCTCGTCTGGCACACCCCACGAGCCGAGCGTCTGCTTCAGCAGATCGAGGCCCTGGCCATCGGTGGCGGGCTCGCCTCGAGGCGCCATCGCAAAGAGCAGCGTCTCCGCATAGATGTTGCGGCTCCATTTGAGCGTGACGTCGACGATCTCGGACAGTGGCGGCGAGTAGTCCACGAGCAGATCGACCGCCTTCTGCGTGTCTGGCGGAGACGTCAACTCGTCGATGTCGGCCACCTGCCCGTCGATGGTGATCCCGTGTCGGGCCAGCGCGTCCCTCATCGCGTGGACGTAGAAGCGTGTCGGGTTCTCCACCGCGGCTTTGAAGCTCGTCGGCTTCGCGCCCAGCGGGATGCGGCCGGAGACGTCGAGAAACGTGCTGCCGGGCACGCGCGTGAAATCAAGCTGCGTCTGGGTTCCTGCCGGGGCGGTGACGACGGCGTTGGCCACGAAGATGCCGCCGCCAATGGGCGTCGTGCCGATGATGGCCGGCGCACCCTCCGCCATGCCCGGACCGACCACGACGTCGATTTCGTTCTCGTGAAACTGCAGCGCGCTGGTCTGGGCGCCATAGCCGAAGGCCAGGTCGTCCCACGCCCACCCGGCACCCCACCCAGGCTCGGCGAACGCGTCGTCGTCGCCGATGAGGTGGCCGCGAATCGTCCGCAGCCCCAGCCGCCCCAATTCGAGGGCCCACGCATCGAACGCACCCCACCGATCGGGATGACGGGGATTGATGGTCGGGTCGCCGGAGCCGACGACAACGAGGTCGCCGTCGAGGACGCCATCGGCGGTGATCGGACCTGTGGCACGCAGGCGTGTCGTGAACCGAAAGTCCCAGCCCAGCCGTTCGGCCGCCGTCGCCGCGGTCAGCAGCTTCTGGCTCGAGGCCGGAACGAGCAGGTGTTGCGCGTTCAAGCGGAAGAGCGTTTCCCGAGCAGAGAGTGAGTCGACGCGCACGCCCCAGTGCGCGTGGTCCACGGAGGGGTGACCGAAGATCGCCTGCAGGTCGTGTCGGAGGGTCTCGACGAAGTCGATCGGCGCGGTGGGTGCCGACACCACGGTCGGCCGCGCCGCACATGCCGTCAGCGCGACACAGAGGGCGATGACGGTTGGTAGACCCGGCACGGCGTCGCATTGTAGCGCGCGACGAAGGCTCGTCTCGATGCCTCAGTTCTTCGACGCCGCTGGCGCCGCGGGAGCGAGGACGGCGTCGAGCGCCTTGACCGCCTCATCGTAAGCGTTGGCATCGAGCACCGCTGCCCCAGGCTCCTGGTCGCGCATGCCGAAGGCCTCCTTGCCAACGGTGGCGAGGCGGATCCGCTCGAACTTGCCGGCGTCGTAGCTGGCAGAAACCACGAGAGGCGCCCGGTCGAGGCCGGTGTCGTGGCGGGACGCGCGGAACGACTGCGCTCGGAGGCCCGAGAGCCGCGAGAGCAGGTCGCCCATCTTCGTGCTGTCCACATCGGTGGCCGGACCGCCTGTCGTCACCCGCTGCCACTTCTCGCTCGTGTCACCGGAGGCCGGCACCTTCTCGAACTCGTAGGTGTCTGCGCCCCGTACGATGCGCAAACGATCGGCGTTGAAGCTGCGGAACTCGAACAGATCCTTGTGACGATACTCGTCGGAGGTCTTTCGGAGATCGGTGAGCAGGCTGGGCTCGATGGCAAAGACCAGGCCGCGCCCCTCGTCTCGGGCATAAGCCGCCCCATCCTCTTCCTTGCCCAGAGCCAGTGTGGCCTTCGTGCTGCCCGCACCCAGTGTCACGACGACGTTCGGCTTGTCGAACCCCAGGGCCTTGGCGCCCGCCTCATCCGCAGGCGGCTCGACGATCCTGGACATGTTCGCGGTTGACAACCGCGTCAGCAACCCCTCGATCGCGGAGTAATCGCCGCGTGTTTGAACCGGCTGCTTGAGCACCCATTCGCTGCCCGCACGGGCGAGAACGATGGGAGGCGACCCGGCCTGGGCGATCTCCATCGCATCGACTTTGTCGCGCTCGAAGCGCAGAATCCGTTTGTCGCGCAGGTCGAACGTCTTTTTCGCGAACGAGGACTCCTGGTAGGCCTGCACCAGGAAGACGCGGCTCTCACCGGGGCGGGCGGCGTACACGTCGCTCTGCGTCGCGGTCTTGTCGCCGAGACGAAGGCTGCCAGCCACGCCGTCCTTGGCCTTGAACGAGACTTCGATCCGCGGATCGGCGAGGCCATACTGCGACAGGTCCGACGCGTTCTCTTCGACAACGCGATTGATTTCGAGCGACGCCAGGCTCGACGTGACGGTCGACATCTCGGTCTGATCCGCATCCACCTTGACCGGGGCCGTCATCGTCCAGGTGCCGTCAGCCTTGCGGAGCGTCGTCGTTTCCTGGTCGCTTGTGAGGGTGACTTCTTCGATCGCGTCCGATTCGACGGTGAAGACCTTCTCCTTGGTGGAGCTTCCTGGCGCCGGCCGGTCGGCGTCGACGAAGTAGATATAGGCCCCGAGGCCCGCAAGGACGAGACCGAGGCCGAGGGTGGACCACAGACCCCGCATGGCTATCGCCTCCGCCACCAGCTGTAGACGCCCCCGGCGAGCACGAGCCCGGGGACGATGAAGATCGTGAGCAGCATGATGCCTTGCTGCTGGTCGGCGGTGAGGGTGATGCGGCGGTCCTGCGCCTCCCGCGGGCGTATGGCAATCAGGTTCTCCTGTTGAGCGAGCCAGTTCACCCCGTTGAGGAAGAAGTCCTGGTTTCCCTGAATGCCGATGGCGTTATTGGCCGCAAAGTCGGAATCGCCCACGGCCACGATGCGGCTTTCCGGTTTGGGAGCGTCGGGGCTGGCGTTGCCGGATTCGGGCGCATTGACCGGCGGGTTCGCGGCCGGGGCGGACACCGCTGCGCCGATCGCGATGGGGCCCTGACGATCGCCGCTGCCCGCGTTGAACTCGACTTTGCCGGTGGTCAGGCTCTTCAGGTCGGTTTCAGCCCAGCTCTGGCCGCTGGTTTCGACCAGCGCCTGGGCGAAGCGACCGTTGGCGCCGCCCTCCACGGTCTTGACCGAGCGCGACAGTGGAAACGCCGTCATGACCCGGAACCCTTCGGTGATGGGATGCGCGGGGTAACTGGCGGCGACGGGGACCGACGCGTCCCCTCCGAACAGTTGGCCCATGCCGCTGGCATCCACCACGACGTCGTCGCCGACTTCGATGGCCCACTCGCGCAGGAACGCGCGCAGGTTGGCGACGTCAGGCCGGCTGGCGTCCGGCGGGTCGAGCATGAGCATGACCTTGCCGCCCCGGGCGACGTAGGCCTTCAACGCCTCGATCTCCGGCTCGAGGAAGTCGGTCTGTGGACCGGCGACGATCACGACCGTCGCATCGTCCGGGACGTTCTTCTGCTGGGCGAGGACCAGCTTGTCGACGGTGTAGTTGTCGCGGCCGAGCGCGGTCGAAATCGTGGAGTACCCGAGGCGATCGGAGCCGCCCGTGTCCCGCTCTCCGTGGCCCTGTGTGAAATAGACCTTCCGCTCCGTGCCTGACACGAGTTTGATCAGCGCGTTGGTGATGTCCTGTTCTTCCGTGTTCGAGATGCGCTGAGTCCGGTCCTTGTACGACAAGACGATCGTGCCGTAGGACTGGATTTCCGCCTGTTTGGCGCGGGCGGGCTGGCGGTCGACGTCCACATATTCGATGGTGACCTTGTCGGATTCGTAGTCGTACGAATCCAGCCGGTCGCGGAAGCGATCGAAGTTGGTCTCCTGGTCGTAGACGGCGAAATGCACCGGGGCGTCCAGCCCTTGGAGGATCTTGATGGACTGCTCGGAGAGGCTGAACGCCTGGTTCTCGGTGACGTCCCACCGCTTGTTCTGGCGGGATCCGAGGTAGTTGACGGCGATGACGACACCGAGCGCGACCAGCACGCCCACGATGGACACCGTTCCATACCGGGCCTGGCGGCGCCCATAGAACGCGACGACGTCACGCCACTGCCCCAGTATGTAGACGACGATGCACGCAAGCCCGGCCCAGGTGAACCAGGGAACGTATTGCAGCCACTCGGGAGGCACGGAGCCGAAGCGCCCCACGATTCGCACGGCGACGGCTCCGAAGACCAGCGCCGTGCCGACCCAACCGATGACCCCAATAATCTGTTTGAACATCAGCCCCGCCACCGTTCGCTGTCCACTGACTTCGCCGTCAGATACAGCCCGAAAGAGATGAAGCTCAGGTAATAGATCAGGTGTTTGGTGTCGATGACGCCTCGGGCGAAGTCATCGAAGTGATCGGTCACCGACAAGTGAGCGAGCACCGCCTGCGCCGTCGGCCCGACGAAGCTGCCAATCCAGTTGATGACCCACAGCATGAGAAACACCGCGAAGGTCGCCATGCCCGCGACGATCTGGTTCTTGGTGAGGCTCGAGATGAGCAGGCCGACGGACAGGAACGATCCGCCCATCAGCAGCAGCCCCAGATACCCGGTCGCCACCGGCTTCCACTCCGGCGACCCGTACAGGAACAGGATGCCCATGTGGATCAGCGTGACCGCGAGCATCGCCGCGAAGAGCCCCAGCGCGCCGAAGAACTTCCCGAGGATGATCTGCGTGTCGCTGATCGGGGACGTCAGGAGGAGCTCGATGGTGCCGGAACGCTTCTCCTCCGAATAGGTGCGCATCGTGATCATCGGCATCACGAACAGGATGACCACGGTGGCGTTGGTCAGCAGGGGAGCGATGAGCATCTGGTTGATGTTCATCGTCATCTGGCCCATACCCATGCTCATCTGCATGCTCTGCCGGTTGAAGAACGACAGCGGCACGTAGAAGAACCACCCGTACAGCAACGCGAAGAAACCGACGACGATGTAGGCGATGGGAGAAGCGAAGTAGCCACGCAGCTCCTTGCCCGCAATCGCAAGGACGTTACGCATTGGCCACCTCCTGTTCGGCGTTCGCACCGGTCGGCCCGGCATCGGGGTCCACCGCCGCCGCCCCTTCGTCTTCTTCCGTCAGTTTGAGGAAGATGTCTTCGAGCCCCATGCGCAGAGGCCGCAGCTCGATCAGTCCCCATCCGCGATTGACGATCGCGGCGGCCAGATCGCGCCGCAGATCTGGTCCGCGGTTGGTGTCCACTTCGACGTCCACGACCTCGGTCCCGGGTGTGGCTCGCACACCGGTCACGCCCGGCAGCGCTGCCAACGCCGATTCGACCTCCGCCGCCGGACCGGCGACCTGTGCGAACGTGGTTTCCGACCCGCGCAGGCGCGCCGCGAGGTTGTCGAGCGAATCCTCGGCCACCACCCGGCCCTTGTTGATGATGACCAGTCGCTGGCACGTTTCGGAGACTTCCGACAGGATGTGCGAGCTGAGCACGATCGTGTGCGCGCCGCCGAGCTCCCGGATCAGCTGACGCGTCTCGAAACGCTGCTTGATGTCGAGCCCCGCCGTCGGCTCGTCGAGCACGAGCACATCGGGGTTGTGAATGATGGCCTGGGCGAGCCCCACGCGCTGCCGATAGCCCTTCGACAGCTTCGAGCAGTGCCGCGACGCCATGTCGGACACCCGCGTGCGCTTCATCACCGAATCCACGCGCGAGGCGACTTCCTTCCTAGGCACACCCTTGATCCGGGCGACGAAGGTCAGATACTCGCGCACGGTCATATCGGGGTAGAGCGGAGGCGTCTCGGGCAAGTACCCGGTCCGGCGCTTGGCCTCGATGGGCTGCTCGAAGACGTCTCGGCCCGCGACCAGCACCGTGCCTTCTGACGCCGGCATGTACCCGGTGATGACGCGCATGGTCGTGGTCTTCCCCGCGCCATTGGGCCCGAGGAAGCCGAGGATCTCGCCGGGCTCGACCTTGAAGGTCACGTCGTTGACGGCCGTGACCGGCCCGTATCGTTTTGTAAGGTGTCTGACCTCGATCACTGGAACGCTCCATCGAACGAGGCGGGCTGACAGCCCCGCCAGAATCGTGACCTCCGTCGCCCCCCGCCGCCCTGACAAGCGTGCCGTCGGCCGTGGTGACGGTCGCGTGGAAACATCCCGGCGTGCGTGTCACGCCGTTGTCAGCCGACGCCCGGTCGCGTAGACTCGGCGTCGGATGTGTTACGCAGCCCCCCATCCTAATCGAACCCCTTGGGGCGGGCAAGGCCGCGGCTCCTCCAGGTGACTCGACGCCTCATCGCGCTCGGGCTCCTGCTTCCCCTGGCAGCCCTGGGCGGCGCGTGGTGGTGGAGCCGCGGGTCGCTCCCTCCCTTGGACGGCGAACAGCCGTTCCTTGGCCTGTACGCCCCGGTCGAGGTCCTGTACGACGCCTACGGCGTGCCCCACGCCTACGCGGCGGGCGTCGAGGACGCGTGGTTCACCGCCGGCGTCCTGCACGCGCGGGACCGTCTGTGGCAGATGGACCTGTACCGACGCGCAGCCTACGGCCGCCTGTCGGAGGTGCTGGGGCCGACGACGCTTCCCATCGATCGGCGCCTCCTCACCCTGGGGTTGCGCGAGGCGGCCGAAGCGGAATGGCGGGCGGCATCCCCGGCAGTGCGCTCAGCCCTCCAGCGATACGCGGCTGGCGTCAACGCCCAGCTGAACGTCGCCACTGGGCGCCGGAGGCCGCTCGAGTTCCAGTTGGTGCGCGGCACGCTCCTCCCTTGGACGCCCGAGGATTCGCTCGTGGTCGGCCGCCTGCTGGCCTGGCGCCTCGCGGAAAACCATCAGTCCGAGCTCGTGCGCGCGGCCTTGGCCGCGAGGTTCGGGGCCACGGAGGCCATGAGACTCGGCGGACGCTATCCGCCGGATGCCCCGACGGTCATGCAGGGGCCGGGAGGCGCCCGCCTGGCTCAGACCCTGCCGTCGATGGTGGGTCCGGCACCCCCGCCCGAGATGGGGCAGTCAGGGTCGTCCCCGACCACGAGATGGCCGACCGGGCTGGACTGGTTGCACCCGGACGCGCGCCGCGGCAATTCGAACAATTGGGTGCTTGTCGGGCGCCGGACGGCAACCGGCCGGCCCCTGCTGGCCAACGACCCCCATCTGCAGGTGGAGTTTCCGGCCGTGTGGTACGAGCTGCACTTGGTGGCGGCCGGGCTCGACGTGAGCGGCGTCACCATTCCAGGCACGCCGTTTGTCATTCTCGGCCACAACGTCCGGGTGGCGTGGGGCATGACCAACAGCGGGGCCGACGTCCAGGACCTTTACCTCGAGCGACTCGATCTCGGCCGTCGCCGCGTGCTCTACCGCGGCGAGTGGGAACCCGTGCAGGTGAAGAAGGTCGAGATCCCCGTCCGGGGTGGTGCATCGCAGCCCTTCGAGGTCTGGCGCACACGGCATGGGCCGCTCTTTGCCGATGTCGGACTGTCGTGGGAGGCCGCACCCGACTTCCTGAGCGATCCCACGGCGCGCACAGGTCAACGCAGCGTGTACGCGCTGCGTTGGGAATCGATCGGCCGCGAGACCGCCGGTGCCTTCGAGGCCATCAACCGGGCCTCGAACTGGTCCGACTTCACCGGCGCCGTCGAGCGGTTCGCGGCGCCATCGCAGAACTTCGTGTACGCCGACGTGGACGGCAACATCGGATATGCGCTGTCGGGTTCGCTGCCTCAGCGCGCCGGGGGCGGTGTCGGGACGATGCCCGTCGATGGCGCGAGCGGGGAGGGCGAGTGGGCGGGCTCGCTCGATCCGTCCTCGCTCCCGCGGGTCCTCAATCCAGCGTCCGGCTACGTGACCTCGTCCAACAACCAGGTCGATCGGCAATGGTCCGGCCTCATCACCAGAGACTGGGTGGCCCCGTTCCGCACCTCGCGGTTGCACACGCTGATCGAAGCGGCGCAAGGCGTTGACCTGGCGACGGCAAGTGCCTGGCAGAACGATGTCGCGGGGTTGGGGCCGTCGGAGATCCTGGCCGTCACCGAACAGCCACTGAGCGCTGCCAAGGCTTCGGGCGACCGGCAGGTCGAAGGCGTGCTGGCTCAGTTGATGGCCTGGGACCGGCAGGTCGACGGCCGACCGGTGGTGACGCTGTATCACTGGTTCGAGGACGCCCTCTGGCGGCGCACCTTCTTCGACGAGATGGGCAGCCCGCTCTTCGACCGTTTCTACCAGTGGGCAGGGGCTGAGCGTCCAGCCGGGCTCCTCGCCATCCTGCAGGACGCCGAGTCGCCATGGTTCGATGACATCGGCACGATAGAACGGCGCGAATCCCGCGACGACATCGTGCGCCTCGCGGCGGCCGACACGGCCGCGCGCATCGCCTCGTCGCCGCCGCCGCCGTGGAGCGAGGTGCACGCGGTGTCGTTCAGGCACCCGCTGGGTGAAGCGGGGGCCCCATTGACCTGGCTTTTCAATCGCGGCCCGTCGCCGACGGCGGGCGGCACGACGACGGTCATGCGGGTCAGCCACCACCGCCTCCGCCCGTTTGCCGCGTGGGAGATCCCGTCCTGGCGTCAGGTGTTCGACGTCGGAGCGTGGGACGAAGCGCTCGTCGTGCTGCCCACAGGTCAGTCGGGACACCCGCTGAGCCCCCATTATTTCGACCAGCATGAGCTGTGGCGTACGGGGCAGTATCGCCGTCAGCCGTTCTCACGGGCTGTGGTCGTCGCTGCGTCCAGGCATCGCGCGCTGTTCGTACCGTGAGACGGAAGTCGCTGCTGGGGGCTGCTGGATCATCGAGCATGTCGGCCTGGCTCTGAGGCTGGTGGCCGGCGCGGTACGATGAAGGCGGGAGGGGTACGAGGGATGGCCATCGAGGTGGGCGCGCAGGCGCCGGATTTCACGTTGCCGAATCAGGACCGGACCCCGGTCACGTTGAGCGAGCTCTGTCGTCGCGGCCCGGTCGTCTTGGCCTTCTTCCCGGCCGCGTTCAGTTCGGTCTGTGAGCGCGAGCTCTGCACGTTTCGGGATTCGCTGTCGCGACTGGAGGCGGAAAAGGGTCAGGTGGTCGGCATCAGCACCGACACGTTTTTCGCGCTCAAGGCGTGGAGCGGCCAGCAAGGCTTCACGTTTCCGCTGCTGAGCGACTACAACAAGGACGTCATCAGGGCCTACGGCGTCGTCAATCCGGACATGATCGGGTTGCGCGATATCGCCAAACGCGCGGTGTTCGTGGTGGACCGGCACGGAGTCGTCCGCCACCGCCAGGCGCTCGACGACGCCCGACTCGAGCCTGACTACGATGCCGTGCGGGCAGCGTTGTCGGGGCTGTCATCCCGGGACGGACGGCGCGACGTTTAGGGCGGGGCAGCCGATGGCGTGGTGCCGCCCGCGGGGGCGAGCGGTCATCTCCCAGCCGGGCCTGGCGGCGCCGACGGCGCTGCGCCGGGGGCAGGCGTGGGTAATCGAAACTGACCCACTACCCAGGCGTGACACCGGTACCCCGTCCGGAGTAGGATATGAACATATGAGCATTAGTTCATATGTTCGCCCGCCTGGCCGCTCCACGTCCGCCGCCGACCGCTGCGACGTCTTTCACCTGCACCCGGCCCGGGTGGCCGAGCTGCGGGCGGCCCTGATCGGCCCGGACGAGGTCACCGGGCTGGCCGAGACCTTCCGCGTCCTGGGCGATCCCACGCGGGTCCGCATCCTCGACGCGCTGTCTCACGGCGAGCTGTGCGTCTGCGATCTGGCGGCCCTGGTGTCGATCTCCGAATCGGCCGTCTCACACCAGCTTCGCCTGCTCCGCAGTCTTCGTCTCGTACGGCCGCGCCGCGACGGTCGGATGGTGTTCTACGCGCTCGACGATCGCCACATCATCGCGCTGTTCCGCCAGGGCCTGCGGCATGTGCAGGAGGCGAGCGGACGGAGCGCCAGTCGAGCGCCCCGGAGGCACGCACGGTGACGACGGCCGACCTCGCCGCGCCGGCGTCCGGGTGCACGCGCTGCGCGATTCACGCCGAATCCGTGTTCCGTGTCGACGGTCTGTGTTGCGGCGAGGAGGCCACCGTCCTCGAGCGGCGCATCAGGCCGCTCGACGGCGTGGAGGATCTGCGCGCCGACATCGTGGGCCAACGCCTCCATGTCAGCTACGACGCGGCGCTGGTGTCGGTCAACACGATCGTCGAGGCGGTCGCTGCCACCGGGATGCGCGCCCAGCTCGAGCACGAGGAACCGGTGGTCACACCGGCGTCTCGCGCAAGGGGCGTGCTGGTGTTCGTGGCCGGCCTGGCCCTGGCGGCGGGGTTGGCCGCCCAGGTGGCCGGGGCGCCGGCGGCGTGGAGCATCGCGGCCCATGTGACGGCAGCGTTGGTTGGGGGCGTGTTCCCCGCGCGCCGCGCGTACGGGGCTCTTCGCACGCGCACGCTGGACATCAACGTGCTGATGCTGATCGCAGTCGGCGGGGCGATGCTCCTTCAAGAGTGGGCGGAGGCCGGCACTGTCGTGTTTCTCTTCGCCATCGCGCAGTGGCTCGAAGCGCGAAGCATGGATCGCGCACGGGACGCCATTGGCGCCCTCATGGAGCTCACACCCTCCCAGGTGCGCATCCGCGAAGCCGACCGCGAGCACGTGGTGCCCGTCGCACGGGTGCCGATCGGCGCCCTCATGCTCGTCCGGCCTGGAGAGAAAATTGCCCTCGACGGTCGAGTGACGGCCGGATGCTCGGAAGTGAACCAGGCGCCCATCACCGGCGAATCGATCCCCGTGGACAAGGCGACCGGCGACACCGTGTTCGCCGGGACCATCAACGGGCGGGGCGCGCTCGACGTCATCGTGACGAAGCGGCGAGCCGACACCACGCTGGCACGAATCATCCAGATGGTCGAGACGGCCCAGGCTCAGCGTGCGCCGTCCCAGCAGTTCATCGATCGATTTTCGCGCTGGTACACGCCGGGCGTCGTTGGATTGGCGGTCGTCGTCGCCACCGTGCCGCCGCTGCTGTTCGGCCAGTTCGACGTCTGGTTCTATCGGGCGCTGGTTCTGCTGGTCGTGTCCTGCCCGTGCGCCTTGGTGATTTCCACGCCCGTCTCGATCGTGTCGGCGCTGGCCGGGGCCGCCCGACGAGGTGTGCTCATAAAAGGCGGCATCCACCTGGAGCGGCTGGCCGCCGTGCGGGCGATGGCGTTCGACAAGACGGGGACGCTCACGCTCGCCGCCGTGCGTGTCACCCACGTGACGGCGCTCAACGGTGCCACCGACGACACCCTGCTCTCCGCCGCCGCGGCGGTCGAGCGCCGGTCCGAGCACCCCGTTGCGGCCGCCATTGTAGACGAGGCCGCCCGGCGTGGGCTCGCTGTCGAGCCCGCGCGCGACGTCCGAGCCCTGGCCGGCCTGGGGGCCGAGGGCGTGGTCAACAGCGACGAGGTCGTGTGCGGCAACGCGCGTCTGTTCGTCGAGCGTGGTCTGTGGTCGCCTCCGATCGAAGCAGCGGCGGCGCGCCTCACCGCTCTCGGCGCTTCACCGGTACTCGTCGCACGTGCTGGTGTCGTCTTGGGCGTGATCGGCGTCGCCGACGAGCCACGCGAGGTGGCGGCTGACGCCGTCGCATCCCTGCATCGATTGGGGATCGCGCCTGTCGTGATGCTGACCGGCGATCAAGAGGCGGTTGCGCGACGCGTCGGCCAACGCCTCGGGCTCGATGAGGTCCGCGCCGGGTTGCTGCCGGAGGACAAGGTTGCGGCCGTTCGGGATCTGCGACAACGCGGAAGCGTCGTGGCGATGGTGGGCGACGGCGTGAACGATGCCCCGGCGCTGGCCGTGGCCGATGTCGGCATCGTCATGGGGGCTATCGGCAGTGACGCGGCGCTCGAAACAGCCGACGTCGCGCTGATGGCCGACGAGCTGCCCAAGCTGGCCTATGCCGTGCGGCTGAGTCGTGCGACCGTGTGGAACATCCGCGCGAACATCGCCATGTCCCTGGTGCTGAAGGCGGCGTTTCTGGCGCTGGCGGTCGGGGGGCTCGCCACACTGTGGATGGCCGTCGTCGCCGATACCGGCACGTCGCTGCTCGTCGTGGCCAATGCGATGCGTCTACTCCGCTACGAGTAGCAGAGCCACGCGCAAGGCACTGACCGGCGTCGGCGAACGCGCCACCCGCCAAGCGACTCGATCGCGTCAGACCTTGCGTGTCTGGAAGAAGTGAGCGTCGACGAAATCGTTGATCGCGGCCTGGTCATCCGGATCCACGCGCTGAAACTGCAGGCCCATTCCCTCGCGCGCGCTGCTCCAGCAAACCTTGGCCTCGGCCTCGATGTCTTTCGACGATCCGGGCAGCCTGAAGCGCAGCCGCGCCTCCGAATCGGCAGGCAGGGGGCTCGTGGTACGGATTGACACGCCGCCGCGGCTCAGATTCAGCGTCAGCGCCGCCGCGATGGTCTGGCCGTAGCGATACGACACCGGCATGCCCACCACGACGCGGGGGCTCGAGCGGCGGTTGTAGTCGTCGGGATAGATGTGGGGGGCCAGCGTCGGGAGGATGTGCTGCACGGCGCTGTACTCGTTGACGTACCCGGCCACGCCAAGCGCCGCCAGCTCACGCACCTCATCCACGCTGGTCACCGTCCCGCTGAAGACGAGAATCGGCAGCCGCCCGTCGTCGAGTTTCCGAATCTGACGAACGAGGTCGACGCCCGTCGACTGCGGAAGGCGCAGGTCGATCACGAGCAGGTCCAGCGCGTCGCCTTCGGCCTTCACCGACGCCAGCAGTTCAGGTGCCGTCGCCGCCAGCACCGCACGATGTCCGGCCGCTTCGATCGCCGATTTGAACCGATCGCGTACGAACGCGGTATCGTCGGCAACCAGCACTGTTTTCGGGGGTTGTGGAACAGACATCGTGACCTCAGCGTGCGCGGGCTTCGTTGCAGACTTTATCAGGTTCTCGTTATAATCCGAACACCTTTCCAAGAACCCGTTGGGAGCATCGAATGGCTGTGAATTGTCCAGAGTGCGATTCCGAGATCGCCATCGACGAGCGAGACGTCGAAGTCGACGACGAGTTGTCGTGCTCGGAGTGCGGAGCCATCCTTCGTGTCGCCGCAGACTCGCCCCTGGAACTCGAGCTCGCCGATGAAGACGACGACGAGGACGACGAGGACGAGGACGAAGACGAAGACGAGGAAGACGACATCGATGACGACGAGGACGAGGAAGGCGATGGGGATGACGAAGGCTGGGGAGACACCAACGAGGAGTAGCCAGCCACGATGACGGGCGCATGCCTGCACGCTCCGCCCGCCGGCAGCGACGCGTCAGTCGCCCCCGTTCCCGAAGACCTTCGTGCCCGGGCAGGCGCGTTACGCGATCGGCTCTCCAACCTCGAATCGGTCATCGTTGCCTTCAGCGGAGGAACCGACAGCGCCTACCTGGCGCATACCGCGTACGCCGTCCTGGGTTCCCGCGCGTTGGCCGTCACGGCCGACAGCGCCAGCTATCCCGACGTCCATCGACAAGCGGCCATTCATTTCACCGCCGCCTTTGAGCTCCCCCACGAGATCATCCGCACCGACGAGCTCCTTCGACCCGAATACCGTGCCAACCCGGCGAACCGCTGCTATTACTGCAAGCACGAGCTCTACACCCACCTGACCGCGTTGGCCGCCGCCCGCGGCTATCGCGCCGTTGTCGACGGCAGCAACGCCGACGATCGCGGAGACTATCGCCCAGGGCGCGCCGCGGCGAGAGAGCACGGCGTGCTGAGCCCGCTCGACGACGCGAACCTGTCGAAGGACGACATTCGCACCTTGTCACGCCTGGCAGGCCTGCCGACATGGGACACGCCGGCTTCGGCCTGCCTGTCGTCTCGCATTCCGTACGGGCACGAGGTGACCGAAGCCAAGCTCCGCACGATCGAGGCCGCCGAGCGTGTTCTGCGTGACGCAGGCTTTCGCGTCTTCCGGGTCCGCCATCACGAGTCGGTGGCCCGTCTCGAGCTCGCCAAGGACGAGATTTCACGCGCGCTCGACCCGGGCGTTCGCGCCAGCCTCACGATCGAACTGCGTCGGCTCGGGTATCGGCACGTCGCCATCGACCTTCGGGGCTACCGCATGGGCAGTCTCAACGAGATCCTGCGGCTGCGACCCGTGCAGTGACTCGCGCGGTCGCAGCGGCGCTGGCGTGCGGGTTCCTGCTTGCCCACCTGCCGTATCTGGCCTCGACGCTCGAGGATATCGACTCGGTGAACTTCGCCCTCGGCGTCCGCGATTTCGACCTCGCGGCGCATCGGCCGCATCCTCCCGGGTACCCCGTGTACGTCGCGCTCGGGAAAGGCATGACAGCCGCGCTCGGTCCCTGGTACGCGGGTGCGGCGCCAGCCGACGTTGAGGCGCGAGCCTTGTCCGTGTTGTCCTTGTTGGGCGCGCTCGCGGCCGTCGCCGCGCTCTACGCGCTCTTCGCCTGCTGGTCGAGCCACGACGGCGTCCCAGATGGATCACGGACCCAGGCCTGTTCACCAGGCGGCGCGGACCAGAGGTTGGTGCCGTGGGGCTCGTTCGACCGGCGCGTCGCCGCTCAGACGGCGCTGGCGCTGACCTGCCCGCTGTTCTGGTACCTCGCCGTCAGGCCAATGAGTGACATGCCTGGTCTGACCGCCGCTGTGGCGGCCCAAGCCGCCCTCGCGTTGGCCTGGTGGCGCCAGCGTCCCACAGCCAGCGGCGATCGCCGACTGACCCCGGAGCGCATGATCGCGTCCGGCCGCTGGATCGTGCTCGGCGCGCTGATGGCTGGCGTGTCGATGGGACTTCGATCGCAAAACGCCGCGCTCACGCTTCCGCTGCTGGCCGGAGTCCTCGTCGACCGTCTCGGACGAGGAGCGTTGGGCGCGTTCATCGGGAGCTCCGTGGCCTTGGTCGTGGGGGTGTCGGCGTGGGCCGTCCCCCTCGTCGCAGCCAGCGGCGGCCTCGAGGCCTACCTGGCCGCTCTGGGGAGTCAGGCGGGAGAAGACTTCGCCGGGGTCGAGATGGTGTACCTCTCGCCCAGCCCTCGCCTGATCGTGGCAGCCTTGGTGCGCACCTTCGTCTACCCGTGGGACTCTGTCGTGCTCGGAAGCGTGATGACGGGGTTGGCGATGTTGGGCGCGGCGTGGCTGGCGTGGCGGGATCGGCGCACCCTGGCGTTCTTGGCCCTGGCGGCCCTTCCCTACCTCGGCTTCCATCTCCTGTTCCAGGACACGTCGTTTGTCCGCTACGCGTTGCCGCTGATGCCTCCGGTCGCCTGGCTCGCGGCCACCGGCCTACTCACGTTCCTTCCCCGTGGCGCCGTCCCGGCAATCGGAGTGCTGGTCGTGTGGAGCCTGACGCTGGCGATGCCGGTTCTTGCGGCATATGGCGGCCAGGTGAGTCCGACGCACCAGGCACTGATCGCCATGCGTGCCGCGCGCGCCACGGAGACTCCCGGCGCCCTGGCCATGCATCAGACGTTTCAACGACCGCTCGAAGCCGAGGACGTGGCGATCGCACCTCAGCTGCCCTCCCCCCCTCGGCGCGAGTGGCTGGAGCTGGTCAAGTACTGGCGAGAGGGCCGCATCGAACCGCTGTGGTTTCTCGCGGACCCGCAGCGCACCGACCTCGCCTTGATTGATCCGGCGAGCCGGACCAAGAGCACTGACTTCGTGTGGCAGTTCAGTTCCCTGTCCCAACTGGGCGGCATGCGCCCTTCCCATATCACCTGGTATCGCCTCTCGCCTCCGGGATGGTTCGTGGAAGAAGGCTGGGCCCTCACGCCCGAGACTGCGGGCATGGCCAGGCTGATGGGGCGGGGGCCCTCCCTCGGGCCGATCACAGCGTGGATTCGCCGGCGGGCCGAGGCGGTCCGAGTGCTCGTCGGAGGAAGGCACCTTGGAGCCACCGGCGACCCGGCGGCGGTGGTTACCATCGCCATCGATGGACGCGTCATCGCCTCATTCCCCGTCAGTGCCGGTTTCTTCGTGCACGACTTCCGGCTGCCTGCCGGAGCCCTCCAGAGCGACGGTCCACTGGCCCATCTCACCGTACAGTCCGTCTCCTCGGACCCGGCCCGCGACAATCCCCCGACCGCCATCGAGCAGTTCGATCTGCAAGCGGAGGGGACGTTGATGTGGGCGTACGACGAGGGCTGGCACGAGGCCGAGTACAACCAGACGCTCGGTTTGTGGCGATGGTCGTCGGCTCGGTCCACATGGCGCATTCTCGGTGGCCGCGGGGACGTCGGGATGGAAATCCGCGTTGAGGACCCGCGCCGCTCCTACTCCGCTTCGCCACTCGTGCGGATTCGCGCGGGTGATTACCTCGTGGCCGAAACGGTGCTCGGGGGGCAGGCTCGATGGGCGGTCACGATTCCACGCGCACGGCTGGACGCCGCCGGCGGGCGCGTGACGCTGGAGACGGCTCAGACCTTTGTGCCATTCGAGCGAGGAGGCCCGCCCGATCGGCGCCAGCTCGGCCTTCGAGTTTTCGACACGAGAGTCACGTCTCAGCCTTGACGTGCTCGGACTCCAGCCAGTAATCTGCCCGCACGAAGCGCTCCGCATGTATCAGCCTCCGCGCGAGCGAGTCAGGAGAGTGTTCTGATGACCGTGTTCAGACGGACCGCAGGGCTCGTGACGCTGTGTGTCGTATTCAGCCTGGCTGCTGCGGCGTGTGGCAAGAAGGCACCACTTCCGGCGCCTCCGCCACCGCCACCCCCGGCCGCCGCGCCCGCGGCGCCGCCGCCTCCGCCACCTCCGCCACCCCCTCCGCCGGCGCCGCCCGCGCCTGCAGCTCTGACGGAGGACGAGATCTTCGCGCGCAAGTCATTGTCGGATCTGAACGCGGAGCGTCCCCTTGGTGACGTCTACTTCGATCTCGACGAATCGGCGATCCGCGACGATGGCCGAGGTCCGCTGCAGAAGAACGCCGAGTGGATGAAGCGATGGTCGTCGACGCGGATCTCAATCGAGGGGCACTGCGACGAACGCGGCTCGGCCGAATACAACCTGGGGTTGGGCGACCGCCGGGGCAACGCCGTCAAGGCGTATCTGGTGGGCCTTGGGATCGCGGCGGATCGCATCACGGTGGTCAGCAAGGGGAAGGAGTCGCCGTTCTGCACGGAGTCGAACGAGACCTGCTGGCAGCAGAACCGGCGGGGTCACTTCATCATCACGGCCAAGTAGCTCAGGCCTCGAGGTCCCGCGCCGACGCCATGCTCTCCACGATGGCGTCGGCGGCGCGAACGGGGTCGGCGGCTGCGGTGATCGGTCGCCCGACGACGAGGAAGGACGCGCCGGCCGCCATGGCATCGGCCGCGCTCATCACGCGCGCCTGATCATCGCCCGCCAAGCGCTGATCTGCCCTGATTCCTGGCGTCACGACGAGAAAAGTCGGGCCGCAGCGCTCGCGAATCGGCCGAATCTCGTGCGGTGACGCGACCACTCCGTCGAGGCCGGCCTCCTGAGCCAATCTGGCGAGCGTGACGACGTGTTCGGCGAGCGGTCGAGCGACGCCAGTCTCGCGAAGGGCCACCTCGTCGAGGCTGGTGAGGACCGTGACCGCGACGACCAGTGGCCGGGACCGGCCGAGGCGCTCGGCCGCCTCATCGGCCGCGTGCCGGGCTGCTTCGAGCATCCGGCGGCCGCCTGCGGCGTGAACGTTGACCATCCAGGCACCCGTTGCGGCGGCCGAGGCCACCGCGCCAGCCACCGTGTTGGGGATGTCGTGGAATTTCAAGTCCAGGAACACTCGGTCGCCCCGCTCGCTGAGCGCACGGGCGACTGCGGGACCCTCTGCGGTAAAAAGCTGCTTGCCGATCTTGAAACCGCCGACGTGGCCGCGCAGCGCGTCCGCCAGCGCCAGCGCACGCCCCGCCGACTCGACGTCCAGGGCCACCAGGACCGGGTTCACGCGTGGGCGTCCCGGGCCGAGGCGAGGTCGAGCTGTCCGACCAGGTCGACCACACGCGCGACATGGTGGCGGCGTCCGTAACCGAGCAGCCCATCGATCACCGCCGTCCAGACGCAAGGGTCGGCAAAGTTCGCGGTCCCAATCTGCACGGCGGTCGAGCCGGCGAGCAGGAACTCGATGGCGTCGGTCGCGTTCGCGATGCCGCCCATTCCCAGGATGGGAATCTTGATCGACTGGAAGCATTCCCAGACCATGCGGATGGCGATGGGGCGAATGGCGGGTCCGCTCAGGCCGCCCACGACATTCGACAGTTTCGGGCGCCTCGTTTCGACGTCGATGGCCATGGCCAGGAACGTGTTGACGAGCGAGACGGCGTCGGCTCCCGCCTCTTGGGCGGCGATGGCAAAGGGCGCGACCTCGCTGACATTGGGGGTGAGTTTGGGAATGACGGGCAGCCGCGTCACCTTTCGCACCGCTGCCGTCACCTGTGCGGTGCCGGCCAGGCTGCACCCGAACTGGATGCCTCCCTCCTTGATGTTGGGACACGAGATGTTCAACTCGATGGCCGCGACGCCTTCGGCGTCGTCGAGCACGCGTGCCACCTCCGCGTACTCGTCGAGCGTCGTCCCGCAGATGTTGACGATCGTGCGAGCGCCGCTGGCATGCAGCCGAGGCAGTTTCTCGCGCACGAAGCGGTGGACCCCGATGCCCTGCAAGCCGATGGCGTTCAGCATGCCGGAGGGGGTTTCCGCGATGCGAGGTGGAGGGTGGCCCTCACGCTCCTGGAGGAACAGCCCCTTGACCGCGACGGCGCCGAGCCGCGACAGATCGACCACCTCGCCGTACTCGAGTCCGTATCCGAAGCACCCGCTGGCCGCGATCACCGGATTGGGCAACTCGAGCGATCCGATCCGGACGGTCAAGTCCATGATCACTCCCACACGATGTCGGCGCCGTCGAAGACTGGGCCGGCGAGGCACGATCGGACGAAGTGCGCCTGCGCGTCGAGCCCGCGGACGGTGATCACGCAGCTGTAGCAGCCTCCCAGGCCGCAGCCCATCACGCGCTCGACCGAGACCTGCGAGCGCTGACCGTACTGCGCCGCGAGACGGGTGACGGAGGCGAGCATTGCCTCGGGTCCGCAGGCATAGATCATCGGGCGTCGATCCGGCGCCAGGCGGACGAGCTCCTGCTCGAGGGGCGCCGTGACGCGGCCGTGCACGCCGCGGCTGCCGTCCTCGGTCGAGAGCACCAGTGAGACGCCAAGCCGCTCGAAGGCCTCGAGGTGGAACAGCTCGTGCTCGGTGCGGGCGCCGTAGAACAGCGTCGAGGGGATTCGCGCCGCCGCGAGCGCGTCGGCCAGCGTCGCAAACGGCGCCAGCCCCACCCCTCCCGCCACCATCCACGCCTCGGTGGATGGCTCGGTGGAGAACGGCTTGCCGAGCGGGCCCAAGCAGGCGACGCGAGCGCCCGGCTCGAGTGCGTAGAGCGCACGCGTGTTCGGCCCGGCACGCTTGTTCAGGATGGTGATGCCGGTGACGCCAGACTCGTCGCGAAGGACTTCGAACACCGAAAACGGCCGCCGCAGCAGCGAGTCGCACGCCGTCGCGGCCTTGATCATGACGAACTGGCCAGGGCGAGTGTGTTCACCGATGACGGGAGCGTCGAGCGCGAGCACGTTGTAGTCGTCGGACAGGCGCACGTTCTTGAGGACCACCGCATCCACATCAACCGGCATACGAGAAGTATACCGGTCGTAGAATGCCTTCGTGCGGTTGCTCCGGATGCTCTCGAACGCGGTCATCGGTGGAACGCTGGCCGCTGCGTACCTCACCATTCTCGTGCTGCATCTCAATCCCGCGGTGCCCTTGACGCTCGAGTCGTTGTTGCCGCTGGTGCTGGTCACATGGCTGACCTACGGAGTGAACCTCGCGACCGTGTTCTACGCCCTCATTGTGATCAGACTCGTCGCCGGCAGCGAGCTGCTCTCGCCCGGCTGGGTCAGCGTGCGCGTGCTGTCGTGGCTTGGCCTGCTGGCCGCAGGAGGCGCCGCCACGGTGATGTGGCTCAACGTGCGCGGGTTCGGACCAGTCCTGGACCCGACCACGGTCAATCGCATGACGGCGGCCAGCGCGACGCTGACCGCCTCGGCAGTCGTGTTTCTGGTGATGGCGGTGGCCCACGTGGGCCGCCGCGGCGGCCGCGTCAGCGCCGCACTGCTGACGGCGATGATGGTGCTCTCGTTGGCCGCGCCGTTGGCCGCACGGGGGTGGGGGAGTGTTCGCCTGGCGTCCCGCGCGGTCAACCCGGTCATCGGTGTCGAAGCGTCGCGGTCAGAGGCGCGCGTGATCCTCCTCGCGTTCGACGGCGCGACGCTCGACGTCGTCTCGCCGGCGGTGGCGGAAGGCCGCTTGCCGAACGTGGGCCGCCTCATGGATGGCGGGGCGGTGTTCCACCTGGCGACGCTGAGACCGACCCAGGCCGAGCCCGTCTGGAGCGCGGCAGTCACCGGGCGCGGCCCGAGCGCCAACGGGGTGCGCTCCTCGGCACGATTCCATGTGCGGTTTGGCGGACCGAGTCTGGAGCTGCTACCCGATTACTGTTTCGCCCAAATCCTCGTGCGGCTCGGCTTCCTTGCCGAGGAGCCGCACGATTCGCGGTCGCTCCGCGTCCGGCCGCTGTGGGACGTTCTTGGTGCGGCGGGCGTGTCGGTCGGCGTCGTCGGCTTCCCGCTCACCCACCCTGCCCGGACAGTGAACGGTTTCATGGTCAGTGACGAGCTGCATCGGCTGTCGGGCGCGGGTCTGCAGATGGAGGGCGCCACTGCGGTGGCCCCTCCGTCGATCCTGGCCGACGTCCTCGGTGCTCTCGAGGAGGCGCCCGATCCGGATCCGGCGGCGGTGCTGGCCGCCACCGCGGCGTCTCCGCAAGGCGACGCCGACGCACGACCGGATCCCGCGCCGATCGGAGCCGATCGCATGCACCTGCAGATCCTCGACGTCCTGAATCGCAAGATGGCGCCGCGCTTTGTCGCCGCTCGCTTCCCGGGCCTGGATGCGGTCGCCCACTATTTCCTTCGGTATGCCAACCCCTCCGCCTTCGGCGACGTCACCCAGGACGAGCAACGCCGGTTCGGCCGCCTGCTCGGCGATTACTACGGGTTCATCGACGCGCTGGTGGGTCGGACGCTGGCGTCGCTGGGCCCGGACGACCTGCTGCTCGTGGTCTCGCCCTTCGGCATGGAGCCGCTCAGCCCCGGCAAGCGCGTGATCGAGCGGCTGTTCGGCAACGCCGAGCTGAGCGGGTCCCACGAGCGCGCGCCGGACGGGTTCGTGCTCGCCTACGGCGGAGCCGTAGCGCCGGGCCGGCCCGCCCGCGCCTCGGTGCTCGACCTCACGCCGACGATCCTGTATTACTTCGGGCTGCCGGTGGCGCGTGACATGGAGGGCTTCGCCCGCACGGACATCTTCCGCGATTCGTACACCGCCACCCGACCGATCACCTTCATTCCGACCTACGATCTGCCGTAACGCCGCGTCTCTGGCGGCAAGGCCACCTCCGAGGCGCTGCCGGGCACCGGAGGCGTTCGACAGGCGTGAGGTATACTGGGGCAGACTCTTTAACTGCGAACCAGAGAGTTCGCGAAGAGGTGCCCCATGCCGATCCCGTTGGAGGTTCGCCCATGCCGATAGTCATGGACGCGGACCGCATCTCGCGTGCGCTGACACGCATCGCCCATGAAATCGTCGAACGGAACCGGGGCGTGGAGGACATTGCCCTGGTGGGCGTCCGCAGCCGCGGTGTCCCGCTCGCTCGCCGCATTGCCCAGGCGCTTCAGCAAATCTCCGGCGACGAGGTGCCAACCGGCGCCCTCGACATCACGCTCTACCGCGACGATCTCATGCGGCACGTCGTGGGACCCCAGCCGCTCGTCCGTCGCACGGAGATTCCGTTCTCCATCGACGATCGCACGATCATCCTCGTGGACGACGTGCTGTACACCGGCCGGACGACGCGTGCGGCGCTCGACGCGTTGATCGACTTCGGTCGTCCCAAGGCGATACAACTCGTGGCCCTCGTGGATCGCGGGCATCGCGAGCTGCCGATCAAGGCCGACTATGTCGGCAAGAACATTCCGACGTCGCGTCAGGAGAGCATTCAGGTTCGCGTGCAGGAGCTGGACGGCGCCGACGAAGTCGCGATCGACGCTGCGGAGTAGATCATGGACACTGCGCACACCGATCACCAGCCGCTGACCGCCCTGCGGCGGAAGGACCTGCTCGGGATTTCGGACCTGAGCGCCGATGAGATCCGTCTGATTCTCGATACGGCCGACGCGATGAAGGAAGTCGGGCAGCGGGCGATCAAGAAGGTCCCCACGCTGCGGGGCCGCACCGTCGTCAATTTGTTCTTCGAGCCGAGCACGCGCACGCGCACCTCGTTCGAGATCGCCGAGAAGCGGCTCAGCGCCGACACGCTCAACGTCGCCATCTCCACGTCGAGTGTGGTCAAGGGGGAAACGCTCGTCGATACGGCGATGAACCTCGAAGCGATGGCGCCCAGCATGATCGTGCTGCGTCATGGTTCGTCCGGTGCCTGCCACCTGCTGTCGCGGATCTGCCGCGCGGCGATCATCAACGCCGGCGACGGCATGCACGAGCACCCGACTCAGGCGCTGCTCGATGCCTACACGATTCGTGAGCGCAAGGGACGCCTTGCCGGACTGAAGGTCGCCATTGTGGGCGACCTGATGCACAGCCGCGTGTTGCGATCCAACATCCTCCTGCTCACCAAGCTCGGCGCCGAGGTGTGGGTGTGCGGTCCGGCGACGTTGATACCACCGGGGCTCCAGCGGTTGGGCATTCGAGTGACCACGGCGGTCGATGCCGCCGTGGAAGGAGCGGACGTGATCATGATGCTGCGCATCCAGCTCGAACGGATGGAGGGGGGCTTCTTCCCGTCCCTGCGCGAGTATTTTGCGACCTTCGGGATGACCGAGGCGCGGGTGGGCCGAGCCAAGCCCGACGTCATCATCATGCACCCCGGGCCGATGAACCGAGGGGTCGAGATCGCGTCGGAAGTGGCGGACGGACCGTTCTCGGTGATTCTCGACCAGGTGGCGAACGGTGTGGCCGTGCGCATGGCCGTCCTTTACCTGCTGGCGGGAGGGGCGGAACATGAAGCGGTTGCTTAAGGGTGGACGCCTCGTGGACCCGGCCTCGGGCCTCGACGGCGTCTACGACGTGTTGATCGACGGAGACCGGGTCGCCCAGGTCGGGCGTGATCTCCCGCCGTCCCTCGTGGCTGCGAGCGACGTCGTCGAGGTTCCCCGCGGCCTGATCATCTGCCCCGGGCTCATCGACATGCACGTGCACCTGCGCGAGCCCGGCCACGAACACAAGGAAACGGTGGCCAGTGGAGCTGCCGCGGCTGTCGCCGGCGGGTTCACGGCCGTCGCCTGCATGCCGAACACGAGCCCGGTCAACGACAACGCGGGCGTGACCGAGCTCATCCTGCGACGGGCCGCAGAAGCCGGGCTGGCTCGGGTCTACCCGATCGGCGCCGTGTCGCGGGGCCAGCAAGGGGAGCAGCTCGCCGACATCGCCGAACTGCGCGCGGCCGGGTGTGTCGCGGTGACGGATGACGGGCACCCGGTGGCGACGGCGAGCTTGGCCCGGCGCGCCCTGGAATACACCAGCATGTTCGGCATGCCGATGATCGAGCATTGCGAGGACCCGACGCTCAAAGGCGACGGCTGCGCCCATGAAGGCCCACGCGCCGCGGAACTGGGCCTGAAGGGAATTCCGGGAGCCGCCGAGGCGATCATGGCCGCCCGAGATGTGCTTCTGGCAGAGATGACCGGCGGTCATCTCCACGTGGCGCACATGAGCGCCTGGACGACCCTCGAAGCCGTACGGCAGGGGAAGGCACGCGGGGTGCGCGTGACGTGCGAGGTGACACCGCACCACTTCACCCTGACCGACGACGCGCTGGCGGACCCGGTCCCCTACGATACCAACACGAAGATGAATCCGCCCCTGCGCGAAGCGCGGGATCGCGATGCCATGCTCGAGGGCCTCGCCGACGGCAGCGTGGACGTGATCGCGACCGACCACGCGCCTCATCACTACGACGAGAAGAACGTCGAATACGACCGAGCGCCGTTTGGCATCGTGGGCCTCGAGACCGCGGTGTCCATCGCCCTGGATCGTCTGGTGCAGACGGGACGGATCACCCTCGCTCGCCTCGTCGAGCTCATGTCGGTCAACCCGTCACGCATCCTTCGAGTGCGCGGAGGTACGCTGGCCGTCGGGTCGATCGCCGACATCACCATCCTCGCGCCCGACTTGACGGTCACGGTGGATCGCGCACACCTCCGAAGCCGTTCGAAGAACACGCCGTTTCACGGCTGGATGTTTCGAGGCGGCGTCGCGGCCACGATCGTCGGCGGACGGCCACTGTACGTCAACGCCGACGCCGGCGTTCGATTCTCCGTCAATCACGAGGAGCGAGGCGCGTGAGTCGCCCGAGGCGGGCAGGACCGCGAGCAATCCTCACGCTGGCGTGCCTGACGGCCGCCTCGGCGGCCTCGGCTCAGCGGCACCCGGCGATCGCCGTCGAGGAGCTGATGTCGGCGGTGCGCACGCTCGCGTCTCCGGCCCTGGAGGGCCGCAGGTCCGGCACTCCCGGCAACCTGGCGGCCCGGGCCTGGGTGGTCGCGCAGTTTCGCGAGGCTGGACTCGCGGCCATCACCGCGGATCACCAGATGCCGTTCTCGTTCACGCGCGATGACGTCGCGGTGACCGGGGTCAACGTCGTGGGACTGTGCCGCGGCACGGGCGCGCCCGACGACGGCACGATCGTGGTAAGCGCGCATTACGACCACGTCGGTGTGCGCGGCGGCGAGATCCATCCAGGTGCCGACGACAACGCGTCCGGCGTCGCCGTCCTGCTCGCCCTGGCGAGAAGATGCATCTCCGCGCCGTGGACGCACGACGCGATCTTCGTCGCCTTCGATGCCGAAGAGATGGGCCTGCGGGGCGCCCGGGCGTTCGTCGGCTCGCCGCCCGTCGCCAAGGCCCGTCTGGCGTTGAACGTCAATCTCGACATGATCAGCCGCAGCTCCACACGTGAGCTGTACGCGGCGGGCACGTCTCACTACCCCGGGCTCAAGCCCCCGCTCGAAGCGGTCGCGGCGCGCGCCGCGATCAGCCTTCGGCTCGGCCACGACACGCCTGGAGCCAACGGGTCCGCGCGGAACGACTGGACGATGCAGTCGGACCACGCAGCGTTTCACGCGGCCGGTATTCCCTTCGTCTACTTCGGCGTCGAGGATCACCAGGATTACCATCGACCGACAGATACGGCCGAGCGCGTCGACCAGGACTTCTTTCGACACGCGGCCCAGACCGTGCTCGACGCCGTCACGGCCCTCGACCGCGTGCTGCCGTTGAGACGCCCGTGACCGACGCGGGGTCGCGCAGCGCGAGCCTCGACCTTCGCGCTCGACTGGACTCGCTCTACGCCGATTTCAATCACGAGACCTCCGCCTCCGATCCGATTCACATCGTCCGTCGCTTCACGCGAGACGACGACCGCGAACTGGTCGCATTCTGCGCGTCGGCCCTCGCGTTCGGGCGCGTGCAGAGCGTGCTGGCGTCGATCGAAGGGCTGCTGGCCGTGATGGGAAAGGCGCCCGCCGCATACGTGCGAGCGTTCAACCCGAGCCGCGACCGGGGCGCGCTGGACCATCTCGTGCACCGATGGACGCGCGGCATCGACCTGGCCGCCCTGCTGTGGGTGATACGGCAGATGCTGGACTCGCATGGATCGATCGAACGCTTCTTTGCCGAGGGCATGCACCCGGATGCCGCGACCGTCGAAGGTGGAGTCGAGAGCTTCTCCAGACGGGCATGCGCCCTGAACCTCGAAGCTGTCTACGGTGACGTCGTGTCTCGTCCCGGCGTCGCCTACTTCTTCTCACGTCCGTCGAGCGGCGGCGCCTGCAAACGGCTCAACCTGTTCCTGCGATGGATGGTGCGTCGCGATGCACTGGACCTGGGCGTGTGGCAGCGGGTCCGGCCCGCGCAGCTCATCATCCCCCTGGATACCCACGTCATTCGCGTGGGCCGCTGTCTCGGCCTGACTCGTCTGGCGAGCCCGGGCTGGCGCATGGCGGAAGACATCACCCGCTCGCTCAGGACGCTCGACCCCGACGACCCCGTGAAGTACGACTTTTCTCTGTGCCACCTTGGCATGATGCAGGCGTGCGGGTTCGGCCGCCCCGAGCGTGACGCGCACTGCCCCTTGCGCGGGGCGTGTCGGCCACGGGGCCGACGCCGACGGCTGTGAGGCGACCGTGAGCGACAACGGCCTCCAGGACGGCCCGGGCGTGTCTCCGTGACTGAGACACGACCGACGGCCCGCCACGCGCGGCGGATCAGCAGAGCTGTGAGACACTGACACCAGCGACGAGGAGCCGCCCGGTCCGGCAGTCTCAGCGGGGGTTCCGCAGAGTCAAGGCTGACGCTGGGCGGGCGCGCGGCGCTAGTGGACACCAGGTCCCAATCGAAGCCGCACGCTCGGGGAGGACAGCATCCGACCGTTCATTGCTCTGGCGCTCGCAGCGCTGTTGCTCCAAAACCAGCCGGCCGAATCACCCGGAACGACAGGCCGGATCGACGTGCCGGGCGGCACGCTGGCCTTCGACGTCGCCGGGACCGGGCCGCCCGTCGTGTTCCTACACGGCGCCTTCCTGGATCGCCGGAGCTGGGATCGGCAATGGGCGGCGTTGTCCGCTCGCTTCCGCACGATTCGGTACGATATTCGGCCGTTTGGCGAATCCTCGCGACCGGAGCAGCCGTACCGAACTCACGAAGACCTCCTGCGCGTCCTCGATCACCTGCAGGTCGGACGTGCGCATCTGGTCGGTCATTCGTTCGGAGGTGGTGTCGCCATCGACTTTGCCTTGGTCCACCCCGACCGTGTCGCGAGCCTCCTGCTCGTCGCATCGGCTCCGACGGGGTTCGTGAGTCCGGAGGAAGAACGGAAAGCGGCCGGCGCCGTGTTTGCGGCGATCAAGGATGGCGACGATGCCATCGTGTCCGCCTGGCTCGCGCACCCGATGTGGCGAGCCGCGCAGTCGCGGCCGGAGCTGATGAAGGAGCTCGATGCGATCACGCGTCGCAATCTCGCGCCGTTCAAGATGACTTTCGCGCCCTACGTGCCGTTGACGCCCCCGGCCGTCGGCCGCCTGGCCGAGATCACGGCGCGAACCCTCGTGGTGGTGGGCGAGCGCGACACGCCGGGCATCCGCCAGGCCTCTGAACTGCTGGTCGCCCGCATCCCGGGGGCCACGCTGCGCGTCGTGAGCGGCGCCGATCACGCGCTGCCGCTGGGGTGGGCCGACGAGTTGAACGCTGCGGCGGTCGCGTTCATCTCCGGCGAGGCGACACCTCGGCCGGGCGCCAAAAAACCGGGGCGCTGAGCTCAGGTGTTGAGCTGCTGGCCGGTCGAAGTTTCTGCCGCCCGCCGATAGGCCGCCAAGGTTCCCGAGACGAGCCGCTCGACGCCGAAGGTGTCAGCGACGCGCCTGAAGCCGGCTTCTCCAAACGTCGCCCGTTGCGACGGGTTCTTGAGCAGCTCAATCACCGCTGCGGCGAGGGCTGGTGGGTCTCCGGGCGGCACGAGCAGTCCGGTCTGACCATCCACCACGGCCTCTGGGATCCCTCCGGCTCGGGTGCCGACCACAGCCAGCCGCATGGCCATGGCATCGAGGACCGTCGATCCCAGGCCCTCGGTGACCGAACTCATCACGAAGAGATCCGCCGTCTTGGTCAGCTGCAGGACGTCTTCGCGGAACCCCGGCAGGAGCACGCGACGCTCGAGTCCAAGGTCTTTCACCTGGCGCTCGAGCGGGCCGCGGAGATCACCCTCGCCCAGGATGATCAGGTGCGCGTCCGGCACCTCGCGCAAGACGAGAGGCATGGCGTCAATCAGGTGCTTCTGCCCCTTGTGTGCCACGAGCGCGCCGACGTTGACGAGCACCGGCACGCCGTGCGGCAACCAGAACTCCGCGTGAAGATCCAGCGCTGGCAGGCGTGCGATGCGCTCGACATCGATGCCGTCGTGGACGACGACGATGCGATGCGGGTCGATGCCGTCGTGCTCGAGGATGGCGGCGATGGCTCGGGACGCGGCGATGAAGAGGTCGACCTGGCGGTACTTCCATCGGGAGAACGAGTGGCCCTGCAGGTGAAAGTCCACGCGCCGCGACGCCACGATGCGCGGCCGTGGCTCTGGCACATTGAAGGACAGGGCCAGCGCGGCCATCGCGACCGCATGTGGATCGTGGACGTGAACGATGCGTGGCTTCCACTGGCGGATGACGCGCGACAGCTTCCATCCCGCCGACAGGTCAACTTCGCTGCGCGGAGCGAGGGGCACGAGGTCCGCGCCTTCCAACGCGCGGCGGTACAGCTCACCCTCGGGATGCGCCACGAGGACCGCTTTGTGGTCGCCAGCACGCAGCCCGAGAACCGTCAGGAGGACCTGGTTCTGGCCGCCGCGCCAGGTGCGGGCGGTGTCGAGGTGGAGGGCGAACACAGCTCCCAGAGTTTGGCGTATTTCAGCCCCACGTACTCGGCATTCATCGACGAAATGATGAGGCCGGCCGTTCCGTCGCGAAAACCGCCGCGCAGGATGTAGTTGCGAAAAAAGACCAGGCGCGGCAGCGCGAGCAGTTGCCACCAGCCCGCGCGGCGGCCGTCCTCGAACATCTGACGCGCCGCCAGGGTGGTGTAGCGATCCATGGTTTCGACGTGGTGGGCGAGGTCCCGGTACGGATAATGCTGAATCTCGCCGCGCAAGTGAGCGACGGGTCCGTCAGCTCGAACCGACTCGTGCACCAGGCGCCCCGCCCAGCGTGCACGCCGGCGATCGTACAGCCGCAGCTGTCGATCGGGATACCAATCGGTGGACCGAATCCAGCGTCCCAGGTGGAAGGCGACTCGCGGAATCCTGTACCCGACCGCCGCCGGCGTTCCCTGCCGCAACGCCTGGATCTCGTCTCTCAACCCGGCCGTGATCCGCTCGTCCGCGTCAACCGAGAGGATCCAGTCGGCCGAGGCCTGATCGGCCGCGAAGTTCTTCTGCGCCGCGTAGCCGGGCCAGGGCCGCACGAAGACCTTGTCGGTGTATCGGCGAGCGATCGCCACGGTGTCGTCTGTGCTCTCGGAGTCAACGACGACGATCTCGTCCGCCCACTGAAGCGACTCCAGCGCCGCGCCGAGGTTGCGCGACTCGTTGCGCGTGATGACCGTAGCGCTCAGCGTTCGCACGGGCAGCAGTATATCGAGAGCGGGCGCGTCAGGTGCGAGGGGTACGGCAGGTGCCGACGGGCAACGAGGAGCCGAGGCAGGTTGGCACCCGCCCCGGCGTATCGGATCGGGTGTCTACTGCGGGATGGCTACGCCGCCCCCGCCGCCGCCGATTGGAGCCTGCTGGGCGGTCTCGAAATCCACGACCGACTTCAAGTGGTCGATGATGGCCTGCAGCTCGTTGTTGCGGGCCTGGTTGAGGTCACGCTGGGCCTGAAAGACCAGAAAGCTGCTCGTCATGCCCGCCTGAAACTTCTTCTCCTCGGCTTCGAGCCGCTTCTCGGCAAGCGCCCGCGAGGCTCTGGTGGCCTCGACCCGTTTGCCGTTGGTCTGGACGTTGCGGGCGAAGTTTCGCAGCTGGGTGGTCACCTGAAGTTCTGAACTCTGCAGCTGTTTCTGCGTCTGCGTGTTCTGCAGCCGGGCACGTGCGAGGTTCACCTCAGAGCTCGAGCTCCCGATCGGATAGTTGACCTGCAGCTGAAGCGACCAGGTCGGGAAGTCCGAGGCGAAGACATCGCCGAGCGCCCCGAAGAACCCACGCTGGGTGCGTCCGAGCACCGGCGGCGGGAAGCCCGATCCAAACCTGAGCTGCGTGCCGGCCAGGCCGATCGCGCTGTAGTTCACCACGGCATTGACGTCGGGCATCGTCTGGTTGCGGAAGAACCGGATCGAGATGTCGTTGGATTCGATCTGCTTGCGGGTGGCGGCCAGGTCCGTGCGGTTCGCCAAGGCACTGCGGACCGCGCCGTCCAAGTCCACCGCGATCGCCTGGAAGACTGCCGGATCCGAGGGCTCGAGCCGCATGGTCCAGAAGTCGGGCTGGTCCACCGGGTTCGCGATGAGCGCCCGGAGCGTGTCCTCGGCCCTCGAGATGGCCGCCTCCGCGAGAATCACGCCCTCTTCACGCTGAGCGACTTCGGCCTCGGCCTGCACGATGTCGATGGGCGCCATCGTGCCGATCTCCACACGGGCGCGATTGTCCTTGAGAGACCGTTGGGCGAGCTGCAGCGACTGGCGCTGTACGGCGAGGTTGTCGATGGCGAACACCAGGTCCCAGTAGGCATTCTTGACGTTGCGTGTGGTGACCGCGATGGTCTGCTGGAGCTGCACATCGGAGATCTCGCGGTTCTTCCGGCTCACCATCACCTGCTGGCGCGTGGAGTCGATCTTGAAGTTCCTCATCAGCGGCTGGGTGTAGTTGAGCGAGACCGCCGAGTTGAGCTGCGGGTTGAAGCTGCTGAAGATGTTGTTGGTCGTCACCCGCCCGCTGTTCCAACTCGCCGTGTAGCTGGCTCCGCCAATCGGCAGCAGCTGTTGCACCCCGATCTGAGAGGTGAGGCGCTCGTCCGTGATGGCATCGGTCGCGCCGCCGAAGATGTCCTGCGGCGGGTTGGTCTGGTTGCGGGTCTGCACGTTCGAGAAGAAGTTGGGCGTCCAGCCGCTCTGCGCCACCGAGATGCTGTAATCCTGCACCTGCGGATTGATGCGGCTCACCTGCAGGTCGATATTCTGCTCGAGCGCGAGCGCGACCGCTTCGTCGATGGACAACCGGCGCACGCCGCTCTGCACCTGCTCAGCCGGCTCGGTCCGGGCGGCGGCCGCGATGAGCGGCGCCGTCTGCGCGCGGACAGTCGGTGCCGCGAAACCGAACAGCGACAGGGCCGTGGCACTGGCCACAACCCGATGTTTCCCGCGAAGTCTGCTGACAACACCCATGAGCTTGCTCCCGAAATGTCAAAGGTGAACGCACGAACGACCAGCACAGCAGCAAGAAGGATGCCGAACTGGAGAGGATCTCGTGTAATAGACGTCCACCGACCCGCCGCGGTTCGACCGGCCCCACCGCTATACTACCGCTCGGTGCGCCATTCCGACCTGCTGGCCATGTTCCGACGGTCCGGAGCCCTGCTCGACGGCCATTTCCGCCTGTCGTCAGGCCTTCACAGTCCTCGATACCTGCAATGTGCGCTCGTCTTGCAGCACCCTCGTGATGCTGAAGCCCTGGGGGCGGCCCTGGCAGTGCAGGTGCGGCCGTTTGGGGCCACCTGCGTGCTTTCCCCCGCCCTCGGCGGCATCGTGATCGGTCAGGAGGTGGCCCGCGCGCTCGGGGTCCGCGCGCTCTTTGCCGAGCGCCACGACGGCGTCCTCGTGATGCGACGCGGGTTCTCGCTGGGTGAATCGGACCGGGTGCTCGTGGTCGAAGACGTCGTCACCACGGCAGGATCCACCCGCGAGACAATCGCCGTCGCCATCGGCGCCGGAGCCCACGTCGTCGCGGCGTGCGCGATCGTGGATCGCAGCGGTGGACGAGCGACGCTCGAGGTGCCCTTTTCGGGCCTCCTTTCGCTCGACGTGCCGACCTACCCGGAAGGGGAGTGTCCGCTCTGCGCGGCCGACGTGCCCCTGGTCAAGCCAGGTTCCCGGGTGTCACGCCCGTGACATGGCGCGCACGCTCAAGCTGACGATCGCGTACGACGGCACCGAGTTTTCGGGGTGGCAGCGGCAGGCCGCCGATCGCACCGTGCAGGCCGTCATCGAAGATGCGTTGGAGCCGCTCGAGGGCGAACGCGCGGTGCTGACCGCGGCGGGCCGGACGGACGCCGGCGTTCACGCGGCCGGCCAGGTGGCGAGCGCCACGGTGCGGACGGCGCGGCCCACTCGAGAATTGCACCGTGCGCTCAACGCCACCCTCCCGCCGGACGTTCGGATCATGGCGATCGAGGAGGTGCCGGCGGGTTTCAACGCGCGCTTCGACGCCCGTGCCAAAACCTATCGCTATTGGATCTGGTCCGGTGACGTCCTGCCTCCCGCCCTGCGACGAACGGCGTGGCACGTGCCGCAAGTGCTCGACCTCGTGGCCATGCGAGAAGCCGCCGCCGCCCTGGTGGGACCGCACGACTTCGCCTCCTTTCAGGCAGCAGGCAGCGACGTTTCGACGACGGTCCGCGAGCTCATGGCGTCGACGATCGCCGAGTACCGGCAGGGGTGTCCCGCCTGGACGCCCTCTGCGGCCCTCGGGATAGAGCATGCGAACACGGGCCGACTCCTCTGCTACGAGGTCACCGGCACCGGCTTCCTCCGCCACATGGTGCGCAACATCGTCGGGACGCTCGTGGAGATCGGGCGAGGCCGCCGGCGCTCGACAGCAATGAGCGAGATCCTGGCCTCGCGCAACCGGGCGCATGCGGCGGCGACGGCCCCGCCGCACGGGTTGGTGCTCTGGTCAGTCGGGTACTAATCCGCACGCGACGGCCTCCCGGCGCGTCAATCCTCCCGCACGGGCTGGGGATGTCGCCTGAGCAACACCCCGAACAACAACCACACGAGCCCCGCCGCGGCCACCGTGAGCAGCAGCAATCGGACGCCTGTGAGGAGCGACGCCAGATCAAAGGTCGGCCATGGGAACCGCATGAGATCGGTCCACCGTTCCGTGGCCCAATGCCACCCCGTGTGCGCGATGAGGCCTGAGAGGATGATCGCGCCGATGCGCTCGGCGACGACCACACGGAAGAGGAGCGCCAGAGAGGGCACGAGGACGACCAGGACCAGCAGCTGGCCAAGCTCGACGCCGACGTTGAATGAGAGCAACGAGGTGAGCAGGTGCGAGCCGGCAAACTGCAGCGATTCACGGAGCGCGAACGAGAAGCCGAAGCCGTGGACGAGGCCGAAGGCGAAAGCCACCGCCCAGCGCCGCTCGAGCGTCAACCGATCGATCGGGCCCGGCGCGCGCTCGGCCCGTGCAGCCCAGACGATGTTCTCGAACGCCATGTACACGATGGAGACGGCGATCAGCGTCTCGACGAGAGGTGGGAACCACAACGCGTCCGGCGCCATGTCGTACGCCGACGCGATGAGCGTGACAGAGTGCGCGATGGTGAACGAGGTGACGACTGCGACGAGCGATCCAACGCGGCGAAACGGGATGACGAGCGCCAGCAGGAACAGCAGGTGGTCGATGCCGTCGAGGATGTGAAAAAAGCCGTCTTCGACGAAACGGAGGGCGGCCTGATGCCAGCGTGGGTCGAGCTGGACGATCCCGGGGTCGCCGTGCATGTCGAAGGCACGCTCGGCCCCGCCGGGCGGCAGGAAGCGCAGCACGACGTTGACTCGTTGTCCCAGCCGCGTCAGGCCGGGACTGATCGCGAACTTCGATTGGTCCGACGCGATGGGGAACTCGAAGGCGACGTCGAGCAGGCCCTCTTCCCACATCAGATCGGTGCTCTCTGGAAGGGGCGGGCTGGCCAGATGTTCTTGCGCACGCTCGAACGTCTCGAACGATCGGTCCGATGGCAACGAGATGCGCGTCGCCGCCACGGTCGGATACGGGAGCTGCCGCCCGTTCTCGTACAGCTTGACGAAGTCGGCGATCCAGAGGGTCGCCGAGTCGTGCAGGACGCGGTCTACCCGCGCCAGATCGACGAATCCGGCACCGCGGCGCGGCACGTCCATTTCCCGCATCGCCTTGAGTGGGGCACGCACCAGGAACACGAGCCGCGAGCCAGCCGGCTTGACGAAGGTCTGAATGGTGACTTCGTTCGGGATCTCATGGGCGCGGGCCGCCATGGAGATCCCGACCGCGAGGCAGGCCACGAGGGCAAGACGGGTGCGCAGCATCGTCGGCGACTGGCAGGGCATTCTACCCGCTCTCCACGGCGGGGCCCCTGCTTGGGGGAGCCATCCGGAACGGGGCCGCCAGCTCGGCCTCGGGCCCGTTGGCGCCCAGCCGAATTCGTGCCTTTACACGCGCACGGCAGATGTATACTGGCGCCCGCCATTGCCAGCCCCGGGGTCTACGCTGCGGGGCGGACGAAAGGACGGAGCCTGTGAAGCGCAATCTCCTGATTGGCGCGACGTTCGTCGCAGCCTTAGTGGTGCTCGGCGTGGCCGAGCGCGCCCTGGAACAGACCGCGGCCGCCCAGGCCAAGAGCAGTATGCAGGTGCCGATTTTCGAGGTCGATCCCTTCTGGCCGAAGACCATGCCCAACAACTGGGTGTTCGGGCAGACCATCGGCCTGGGAGTCGATGAGCGAGATCAGGTCTGGATCATTCATCGAGGCAACGATCCAGGCAACCTGGACGGCACGGAGTACGCCCATCCACCTGCAGGTCAGGCCCCGGGAGGGGCGGGCCCAGGAGCCGCCAAGGGCGGCTACTACAAGCCTGGCAACCGCGTGGCCGAATGCTGCGACCCGGCCCCGCCGGTGGTGGCGTTCGATCAGGCTGGCAACGTCGTCCACAGTTGGGGCGGACCGTCCCTTCACCCTGACTGGCCGGATTCCAACCACGGCATCGTCGTCGACAACAAAGGCATGGTGTGGATCGGCGGCAACGGAGGACCCGATGCGCACATCCTGAAGTTCACGCGCGAAGGGAAGTTCGTGGCGATGTTCGGCAAGAAGGGCGCTCGGATGGTGGACGGCAAGCCCGTTCGCAATGCCGACGATCTCGAAGGTTTCGGACGGGTCGCGAAGGTCTTCATCGATGGCCCCGCCAACGAGGCCTACGTCGCCGATGGTTACTTCAACAAGCGGGTCGCGGTCATCGACATGGACTCAGGCAAGGTGAAGCGCTACTGGGGCGGCTACGGCGAGAAGCCGGACAACGCCGATCCCGGCCGTTACGATCCGAAGGTGGGCCCCTCACGCCAGTTCCGGACGCCGGTGCACTGCGCCGAAGTCTCCAATGACGGCATGGTGTATGTCTGCGACCGGCCGAACGACCGCATCCAGGTGTTCACCAAGGAGGGCAAGTTCGTCAAGGAGAAGCAGATCTTCCCGGAGACGCTGTCGGATGGCTCCGTGTGGGATGTGGCCTTCTCGCGCGATCCCCAGCAACGCTGGCTCTACGTCGCGGATGGTGCCAACGAGCACGTCTACATCGTCGATCGCCAGTCGCTCGAGATCGTGTCGCAGTTCGGCACTGGCGGACGCCAGCCCGGACAGTTCCGCGGCGTGCACAGCATCGCGGTCGATTCGAAGGGCAACATCTACACGACCGAGACCTACACGGGCAAGCGCCTCCAGAAGTTCGTGTTCAAGGGCATGGGGCCGGCACAGCGCGGCGTGCCGTGGCCGAGGAGCACCCAATAGGCGATGAAGGAATTGCGCGCCCGAAGCGGGCGGCGCGGCACAATCCGAGGGCTGGCGGGTTCCGCCAGCCCTCGCGCTTTTTCGGGCGCTGGCTCAACCTGCGCTCGGCCCACACGCCCACGGTACGCTTCACGTTGGCCTCAACTTTCACCGCTCAGGCCGGGGAGGATGTCTAGTAACATCAGACGTTGCGGATTCGTCTGACTCCATGGGCCTGGATCAGCTGATCACGTGGCTGCCCGTCGGCGGCATCGAGCAGGAGCTGGCGCGGCAGATCCACCCGGAGCGGTTGCCTCGGCATGTCGCCATCATCATGGATGGCAACGGCCGCTGGGCGGGCGTCCGGCGTTTGCCCCGCGTCGAGGGCCATCGGGCCGGCATTGACGCGGTTCGGGACGTGGTCGAGACCTCGGCCCGCCTCGGCCTCGACGTCCTCACCCTCTATGCGTTTTCCGTCGAGAACTGGAAGCGTCCCGCGTCGGAAGTGGGCACGTTGATGGGGCTCCTCAAACGGTACCTGCGATCGGAGCTGTCACTCCTGCTGAAGCACAACATCCGGTTTCAGGTCATCGGCCGCGCCGACGAGCTGGCGCCGGACGTGCTCGAGGAACTCAGGGCGGCCGAAGCCAAGAGTTGCCGCAACGCGGGCATGCGTTTCAATGTGGCCCTCAACTACGGCGGGCGCGCCGAAATCGTGGACGCCGCGCGCAAGGCCATTGAAAGCGGCCTCGCGCCAGGGGCCCTGGACGAGCGGACGTTTGCGGATCTTCTCTATACCAAGGGGCAGCCCGATCCCGATCTGTTGATTCGGACCAGCGGCGAAATGCGCGTGAGCAACTTCCTGCTCTGGCAGATCGCGTATGCGGAAATCTGGGTCACCGAGACCCTCTGGCCCGATTTCCGGTGCCGCCATCTGCTCGAAGCCATCCTGGCGTACCAGAAGCGGGACCGGCGCTACGGCGGCCTGGCCTCCGCGGCGGTGGCCGCGACGGCGAAATAAGGGCCGCTCAGACCGCCAATGGTCCGTGTCTTGAGCGGCGTCTCGCTGGCCGCCGCTGCCCTTACCCTGATCTGGTTCGGCAGCACCTTACTGCTGCTGGCGGTGGCGGGCGCCATCGCGGCGCTGGCCCTCGTCGAATACTCGCAGCTCATGCAGCGTCTGGGGGCCGCCGTACCCTACGCGTTGACGCTGGTGGCCACGCTGGCCGCGCTGGTGCTCACCGCATTCCCCTCGACGGGTGCGGCGCTGGTCCTCGTGCTCGGCCTCATCGGCATGGCCGGCATCGTGATGTTCCGGCTGGCTTTCCTCGACGCGTCAAACGAACCGCCGGGTGGGCGCACCGCTCCCGCGCAGGCCGTGGTCGCAGCCACCGCCTCGGCGGCTGGTGTCTTGTATCTTGGTGTTCCACTCGGGACCCTGGTGGCTCTTCACGCAGACAGCGGGCGCGGGGCCGTGCTGGTGCTGCTGGCGACGGTGTCGGTCAGCGACACGGCGCAGTTCTATGCCGGCAGGTTGATCGGCCGACGGCCGCTGGCTCCGCGATTGAGCCCGAAGAAGACCGTCGAGGGGGCCGTTGGCGGGCTCATTGCGGCACCCTTGCTGCTGTACATCGTGCAACCGGTCTTCATGGTGAGGGCACCGGCCTGGGCCACCGTCGTCGTCGGCCTCCTGCTGGTCATGGCGGGGATCGCGGGAGACCTGTTCGAATCGACGCTGAAGCGTGCCGCGGATCAGAAGGACAGCTCACATCTCATTCCAGGACACGGCGGCGTGCTGGATCGCATCGACGCCTTGCTGTTCGCGGCGCCTGTGTTCTACCTCTATACGCGGTGGTTGACCGCGGCATGATGACTGGGAAGAAGCGCGTCGCGATTCTCGGCTCGACCGGGTCCATCGGCACGAGCGCGCTGTCGGTGGTCGATGCCCACCCGGATCGCATCGCGGTTGTCGGGCTGGCTGCCGGGAACAACTCGGCGGCCTTTGCCGCGCAAATCGAGAAGTACGCCCCGGAGGCGGTCGCGATGGCGACCGATCAGTCGCTGGCCGACCTCCAAGCGCGGCTGGGGCGTCCGCTCCCATCGCGCCACGGATCCGGCAGCGATGGCCTGATTGCCGTCGCCACGCATCCGGACGTGGACGTTGTGCTCTGCGCCTCATCGGGCACGGCCGGGCTGGAGGCCACGCTGGCGGCGATCGAGGCCGGTAAGACCATCGGACTCGCCAACAAGGAAGTGATGGTCATGGCCGGCGGCCTCGTGACCGACGCGGCACGGCGCCGTGGCGTATCGATCATTCCCGTCGACAGCGAGCACAACGCGCTGCATCAGTGCCTGCACGGACGCGCACCGCGCGAGGTCCGTCGGCTGATCCTGACGGCCTCGGGGGGTCCGTTCCGCGGGCGAGCGGCCGCCAGCCTCGTCAACGTCACGGCGGATGATGCGCTGCGGCACCCGACCTGGCAGATGGGTCCGAAGATCACGATCGATTCGGCCACGTTGATGAACAAGGGCCTCGAAGTGATCGAAGCGCACTGGCTGTTTGGCGCGCCGGCGTCGGCGATCGACGTCGTCGTGCATCCTCAGTCGATCGTCCATTCGATCGTGGAGCTTACCGACGGGTCGATGATCGCGCAGATGGGCACGACCGACATGCGGCTGCCCATTCAATACGCGATCTCGTACCCCGACCGCTGGGACGCACCCGTCCCACTCCTGAATCTCCTGCGCGCGGGTCCGCTGGAGTTCCACGAACCAGCCTGGGATGACTTCCCCTGCCTCCGTCTGGCGTACCGAGCACTCGACGCCGAACGCAGCCTCCCCATCGTCCTGAATGCGGCCAACGAGGTGGCGGTGGCGTCCTTTCTCGAAGGGCGCCTTGGGTTTACGGCCATCGCTCGGCTCATCGCCGACACCATGGACGCACACGTGGCCGAGCCCGTCGAGACTCTGATCGCGGTCCGCCGGGTGGACGCGTGGGCGCGTGACTACGCGGCCTCGAGAGTGCGGGAGGCGCAGGAAACCGGCGCCCACGGTAAAATCTATTGAGGCGCTCCGTCGGCCTGCGCCGCGCGTTCGGCAATTTCTCCGTACCCGCGTGTCGCGCGGGCGAGATGAGGGAAGGGTTGGTGCAGTGACGACGCTCATCGCGTTTGCCTTTGTGCTCGGCGTGTTGGTGTTCGTGCACGAGCTCGGACACTTCATGATGGCTCGTTGGCACGGCGTGCGCGTGCTCACCTTCTCGCTAGGGTTCGGCCCGAAACTCCTGAAGGTCCGTCGGGGTGACACGGAGTATGCCGTCAGCGCCATCCCCCTTGGCGGCTACGTGAAGATGGCTGGGGAGAACGCGGAGGAGCAGCGGACGGGCAGCGGCGACGAGTTCCTGTCCAAGACCAAATGGCAGCGGTTCCAGATTCTCATCATGGGACCCGTCATGAACATCCTGTTGGCCGTCGTCGTGATGGCCGTGGTGCTGATGCAGGGTGCGGAGGTGCCGGCCTATGAGGATGAACCCGTCGTGGTGGGCGCCGTCGAGCCAGAGTCGGTGGCCGAACGCGCGGGGATTCTGCCCGGCGACCTGATCTTGCGCGTCTCCGGAGACGAGGTCCCGACGTGGGACCGGTTCCTGCTCGCCATCGGCACCAAGGCCAATCGCGACGTTCAGCTGACCCTTGTCAGGGATGGGCGAGAGCAACGGGTCACGGTCAGACCCGACGCCCGTGGCCGCTATGAAGTGGGCGAGATCGGCGTGCTACCCGACGTGTACCCGCTGGTATCGTCGGTCGTGGCCGACGGCCCGGCGGATCGCGCCGGGCTCAAAACGGGCGACGTCATTCTCGCCATCGCCGGGCGGCGGGTGATCTTCTCCCGCGATGTGGTGGACCTGATCTCGGGACGACCCGAACAGGCCGTCGAGATGCAGGTCAGGCGCGAGGGTCAGCCGCTGGCCCTGAGCGTGACGCCGAGACTTGATGGCCAGGTCGGGCGCATCGGCATCGGGATCGCCAATCAGACCAAGACGTTCACGCCTGGCCCGCTCGAGGCCGTCGGCCTGAGCGTCGAGCGGAACATCGAGTTCTCGGGACTGATCCTCGAAACGCTCTGGGGCCTGATCAGCGGTCAGACCTCGCCGCGCCAGCTGCTGGGCCCGGTGGGCATCGCCCAGCTTTCCGGGGAATCGGCTCAAGCGGGCTGGATCGCGCTCTTCACGCTCATGGCCTCCATCAGCCTCAATCTCGGACTCTTGAACCTCTTGCCCATCCCGATCCTCGACGGCGGCCACATCTTGATCTTGGGCCTCGAGGCGGTCGCTCGAAAAGACTTCAGCATTCAGGTCAAGGAGAAGATGCTCTTTGCAGGCTTCGTGGTGCTGATGTTGCTGATGGCGACGGTGATCTACAACGATCTCACCCGGATCAACTGGATCGAGCGGTTGATGCCGTGGAGGAACTAGGAGAGGAACTCATGCTTGGCAACATTCGACAACTCCTCCTGACCGTTACGGCAGTCACCTTGCTCGCCGTTCCGGTCATCGCGCAGGACATGACCAGCGCCGACGTCACGCGACTCCAGCAGATGGTCGACGATGTCAACCAGGACCTGGTCAAGCTGCGCGCACGCGACCGGGCGGCCGCACGCGCACTCCAAAATGAGTTGCTCGAGCTCGAAGACGAGGTGACGTACCTGAAGGTCAAGCTGCGGCGCGAGCGTTACGTGTCCCGCGCCGATTACATGGACGTGCGAGACCGTCTGGAAAACCTGCGCGACCGCGCCACGGGCCGTGACACCTCGACCGGCGCGTACGGGGCGGGCACCAGCGATTCTTCCAAGCCCGCACGGCCGGCCGCCGAAACGCCGGGGACCGTGCCGACGGGCACCGAGCTCGATCTGCGGCTGCAGACGGCCCTCAGCTCGCGCAGCAGCCAGGTGGAAGAGCGCTTCGAAGCGACGACCATCGTGGACCTGCGTCAGGAAGGGCAGATCGTGATTCCCGCCGGCTCCCGCGTGCGGGGCGTCGTGACCTCGGTGCGGGAGGCTGGACGAATCGAGCGCAAGGGCAGCCTCGCCCTGAGCTTCGATCAGATCACCGTGAACGGACGCACGTATCCGATTCGCGGAACGGTGACGCAGGCCCTCGAGAGCGGCGGCTACCGCGAAGACGCGGAAAAGATCGGCACCGGCGCGGCGGTCGGCGGCATCATCGGCGGGATCCTCGGAGGGCTGAAAGGCGCCCTCGCAGGCATCCTCATCGGCGGCGGCGGCGTCGTTGCGGCCACCGAGGGTCAGAACGTCGAGCTCACACCAGGCACCGTGTTGAGGATGCGTCTCGATCAGGCGTTGACCCTGCGACGCTGAGCGAACCCGACAGGATTCCGGCGGACGGTCGATTAGCTCGGCACCGCGGCTTGAAAATAGGCGACGAGCGCGTCGACCAGCGCCGGAATAGTCGCTTCCTCGGGCGCCACCTGCGGCGTGATGCCATAGCGCCGGGCTGCGTCGATCGTCGCGGGTCCAAGGGCGGCCACCACGGTATGGGAAAGCAGGTCGACCGCCTGATCGTCACCGTAGATGGTCATGAACGCCCGAACGGCCGTCGCGCTCGAGAACGTCACGGCGTCGATCCGCCGATCGAGCAGTTGCCGATAGATGCCCAGATGCGCGTCGCCCTCGACGGTAACGATCCGGTAGGCGATCACGTCGGTCACGTTCGCGCCTGCAGCGCTCAGTTCCTCCGCCAGCGTGTCGCGGGCGGCATCGCCAGCCACGAACAACACTCGGGCACCCTTGAGAGGCCGAACCGCGTCCAGCGAGCGAAGCACCGCCGCCGACCGGTGATCGGTGGGCACCAGGTCCACGTTCAACCCAAAGCGGGTGAGGCGTGATGCCGTATCCGGGCCGACCGCGCACAGACGAGCGCCGGCCAGCGCCCGCACATCGCGCGTGCCGCTCAGGAGGCAATTCATGAACGCCGCAGCGGCATTGGCAGAGGTGAACACAATCCAGTCGAAACGGCCGGCGTCAGCGCAGGCCTGGTCGAGTGGAGCGTGGTCGTCTGGCGGAGCGATGCCGACCACAGGCCCCTCGATGACTTCCGCTCCGCAGGCTTCGAGCAGGTCCACGATCTCCGCGGCCTGCTCGCGCGATCGCGTGACGAGCACCCGCCTGCCGAAGAGCGGCCGGCCGTCGAACCAGCGCAGATGGTCCCGGAGGCCGACGACCTTGCCGACGACGAGCAACGCCGGCGCCGCCGGACCCTGTTGTCGAAAGTCCCGCGCCAGTTCCTCGAGCGTGCCGTACCGCGTTCGCTGTTTGAGCAGCGTGCCGTCCGTGACAACCGCAGCCGGTTCCGCCGCCGGCCGGCCGTTGGCAATGAGGGCGTCGATCATGGCCGTGAGCTGCCCGGGGCCCGCGTAGCAGGCGATGGTCCCTCCGAGCCTCGCCAGAGCCTCCCAGTCCACCTCGATGTGCCCGCGCCCCTCGTCTTCGTAGCCGCGAACGAGCGTGAAAGTGTCGCCACCACCCGGATACGTGACCGGGACACCCGCATACGCCGGCACGCCGACCGCCGCCGGCACGCCTGGAACGACCTCGAAAGGAATTCCCTGCTCGTGAAGAAACAACGCTTCCACCGCGCCCTGGTCGAACACGAACGGGTCACCCCACTTCAGCCGAACGATCAGCTTGTTCTCACGAGCCTTCTCTCCGATCAAGTAGCAAATCGCATCCTGATCGAGCCGCTCCGGGGCCGCACTTCCGACGTCGATCCGCTCCGCGCCGGCCGGCGCCGCCTGAAGCAACCGGGCATGCACGAGGTGGTCGTAGATCACCACGTCGGCGGCCTGCAGGCACTGCAGGCCCCGGGCGCTGATCAGGTCCGGAGCGCCAGGACCCGCCCCCACGAGATAGACGATCCGTCGCAGCACGCCGTGAATTGTACTCGGGTTGGACCAGGAGCCTTGACGGTCCCGAATGTTGACCAGATGAGTTACGTTTCTCCGCCAAGGCGACTGCCCCGCCGGAGGCGGGGCAAGACGACACACTGGGACACCAGCGAAGCGAAGCCGACGCGTCTCTTCTCGCGGGTTTGAGGCGGAGCTTCGCTAGAGTCTTGAAGGCCGAGAATCCTTGCGAATGAGTCAAGTTTTTCAATCGGCCTTCAAGACTCTCGCCCGGCCGGAGGCCGGGCAAAACCAATACTGCCACTAGCGAGGCGGAGCCTCACCGCCCAACATGCTCGGCGGTCTGAGGCGAAGCCTCGCTAGGTTTCCGGTGACAGGCCCCAGGTGGGATTGGAACGGCGCTCGGGACGCGCGGCTAGCGTGACGTGGGACCGAAATAGCCGCGCTTGGT
>JBQTIE010000093.1:0-20353 GCA_052389315.1 Acidobacteriota bacterium | reverse complement strand
ATCGCGGTCGTCGTTTCGAAGAAGGTGGGCGGCGCCTGGAGCTTCCCGGACGCGCGCAGGCGGTCCACTACTGCCAGCACGTCGGCCGCGGCCTGGTCGAAGGTGACCGCGTCCACCGATCGGCCGTCGAGCGCGACGCGCTCCTCGATGGACGCCAGATGGGGCGAGGTGTAGCGGCCGGTCCGGTGTCCGGCCGCGCGGAGCCCGCGCTCCACCATCGCCGTGACCGACCCCTTGCCGTTGGTTCCGGCGACATGCACGGCCGCCCAGGCGCGGTCCGGTCGGTCCAGCGCGTCGACGAGGGTTCTGATGTTGTCGAGGCCGAGCTTGATGCCGAACAGTTCGAGCGTGAAGAGGCGCTCACGAGGCGTCATGGGCCGACCGCATGAAGCGCAGCACTCGCGCGAGCGTCGGCTTGAGCTCGCGTCGATCGACGATGAGGTCCAGCATGCCGCGCTCGATGAGGAACTCGCTGCGCTGGAACCCGTCGGGCAGCGTCTGCCGGATCGTCTGTTCGATCACGCGAGGTCCGGCGAATCCGATGAGAGCCTTCGGTTCGGCGATGTTCACGTCGCCCAGCATCGCGAAGCTGGCGGTCACGCCGCCGGTCGTGGGGTCGGTGAGCACGGACACGTACGGCAGGCTGGCGCGGTCCATGCGCGCCAGTGCGGCCGAAATCTTCGCCATCTGCATCAGGGAGAGGGCGCCTTCCATCATGCGCGCACCGCCCGAGCACGAGACGATGACGAGAGGGAGGCGCCGGGCCAGGGCCGTCTCGATCGCCCGCACGATCTTCTCGCCCATCACCACGCCCATGCTGCCGCCGATGAAGCTGTACTCCATGGCCGCGGCGATCGTGTCGATCCCGTCGAGGCGCCCGACCCCCACGAGGAGGGCGTCGGGCAGGCCCGTCGCCTGGTGACTCGCGGACAACCGCTCGCGATACGACTTGGTGTCGGTGAAGGCGAGCGGGTCCGTCGAACGCAGCTTGGGGTCCTGCTCGACCCACGAGCCATCGTCAAAGAGCGAGTCGAGACGCTCACGCGCCCCGAGGCGGAAGTGATGCCCGCACTTGGTGCAGACGCTCAGGCTCTTGACGAGGTCCTTCGTATAGAGGATCGCGTCGCAGGCGGGACACTTGACCCAGAGGCCTTCAGGCACCCGACTGGCCTTGTCGGGCGCCGCGATCGGCTTGCGGGCCTTCTTGAACCACGCCATCGATTTGAGCTTAACAGAACTCGGAGCGCCGTTTGCCGCGCCTAGCTAGGCTCGCGTGCTGCCCTCCCGGTGGCCGGTGCGGGGAACGTAGTACTGCGTGCCACGGCTCATGGACTGGATCTGCCGCAACAGGTCGTCGAGCGCGTCATCGCTCGCGTCCGGCTCGTACTCGGACGTTTCCACGACCAGCAGGGGAGTGGCGGTGTAGTGGAAGAAGTAATGCTGATAGGCTTCGTTGACTTCTCGCACGTAGTCGTCGCCAGGCATCGGAAGCGATCGATCGGGATCGGCCGCCCGGGCCTTGAGCCGGCGCAGCAACACGTGCGTCGGCGCCTGAAGGTACACGACGAGGTCGGGCTGGGGAATCTCGCGTGCCAGCAGATCGTAGAGACGCTGATAGATGAACAGCTCGTTGTCGTCCAGGTTGAGGTACGCGAAGATCTTGTCCCGATCGAACACGTGGTCGCAGACGATGGTGTCCTGGAAGAGGTCGGCCTGACGCAGGGCCGCCAGCTGTCGATGGCGATTCAGCAGGTAGAACAGCTGGGCTTGGAGCGCGGCGCCCGGCCGGTCGGCATAGAAGTCGGCGAGAAAGGGGTTCTCGGGATCCTCGAGCACAGCCGTGCCCTCGAGGCGACCGGCGAGCCGCTCGGCCAGCCGCGTCTTGCCGACGCCGATGGGCCCCTCGATGGCGAGATAGCGAAACGGCACGCGCGCCGGAGTATATAGACCGGCGGCGAAGCCGCGCAAGCCACGTGGTATCGTACGCCGAACGCGGAGTCACTCGTGCGCATCGATCGTCTTGAGCTGCGGCTCTGCCGCCTTCCGCTCGTGCGTTTCTTCGAAACCAGCTTCGGTCGCAGCTACGATCGGACGTTCCTGCTCGTGCGCCTCGAAGGCAGCGGCGCCGAGGGGTGGGGAGAAGCCGTGGCGGAGGCCAACCCCTTCTACAGCAGCGAAACCACGGAAACCGCGTGGCACATCATCACGAGGTTTCTCGCCCCAAGGGTCCTCGGGCGGGAGTTCGATCATCCCCGTGACGTGTTTCCCGCCATGCGGCAGGTGCGGGGACACCACATGGCCAAGGCCGCCGTGGAAATGGCCGCCTGGGACCTGTACGCTCGGGTGTGCCGCGAGCCGTTGTCACAGGTGCTGGGGGGCACGCGGGCCCGCATCGCCTCCGGCGTCTCGATCGGCATCCAGGATTCGCTGGCCCAATTGACCGACACCGTCGCGCGCGAGCTCTCAGCCGGCTATCAGCGGATCAAGATCAAGATCAAACCGGGCTGGGATCTCGAGGCCGTGGAAGCGGTGCGCGCGAAGTTCAGCGACGTGCCCCTGATGGTGGATGCGAATGCCGCCTACACGTTGCAGGATGCCGATCGCCTCGCGCGCCTCGACGCCTTCGGCCTGATGATGATCGAACAGCCGCTCGACTACGACGATGTGAGCGATCACGCCGATCTGCAGCGGCGACTGCAGACGGCTGTGTGCCTCGACGAGTCCATCCACACCGTGGGAATCGCCCGCGACGCCATTTCGGCCGGGGCGTGTCGCATCATCAACATCAAGCCCGGCCGTGTCGGCGGGCACCGAGAGTCGCTTCGCCTCCATGACCTCTGCGCAGATCACCATGTGCCCGTGTGGCACGGCGGCATGCTGGAAACGGGGATCGGTCGCGCGCACAATATTCATCTCGCCAGCCTGCCGAACTTCTCGCTGCCTGGCGACATCGCCGCCAGCAAGCGCTATTACGAGCCGGACCTGATCGATCCGCCAATCGAGGTGGCGCCAGACGGCACCATCGCCGTGCCCGACGGCCCCGGTCTCGGTGTCACGATTGTGGCAGCCCGCGTCGACCAGGCCACGCTGCGCCAGGTGGCCCTCGACGCGTCTTCCAACGCTGTCGCATGAGCCCCCCGCGTGTCCGCGCGCCGCGCGCTCTCGTGCTGCTCACAGTCCTGGTTCCGGCGTGTGCGTCGGCGCCGCCGGCGGTCGAAGAGCGTGCCCCCACGGTGACCTTCGAGCAGAAGATGGCGTGGATCCTGCAACTCGAGCAGGATCGCGTGCTCGAAGCGCCGGCGCCGGTGGCCGCGCTCCCGCCCGCGATGGCCGTCGGCGGCACGCGCGTCACGGCGCGGCCGCCGGCTGCCCCGCGTCCCAGCCTGCTGTCGCTGCTCTCCGACGACGAGGCGCGCGTCCGGCGTCGAGCGGCGCTGGCCGTCGGGCGCACACGAATGCCGGCCGGTGTCACGGCGCTCCAGCATGTGCTGGCCAACGACGCGGACGCTGAGGTCCGGCAGATGGCGGCCTTCGCGATGGGCCTCATCGGCGACTCGACAGCGGCCCCCGCCTTGCTCGAAGCCCTCAAGGACCCCGATCCGGTGGTTCACGGCCGGGCGGCGGAGGCGCTGGGCCTGTTGGGTCACAAGGCAGCCGCGACGCCGATCGCGGCGATGATCGACGGTCACATCAAGAGCGGAACGCTGACCTCGATCGCCCCGGACGATCTCGAGCACCCGAAAGCGCCTCCGGTCGAAGCCGTACGGCTGGGCATCTACGCGCTGGTGCGCCTCGGCTCGTACGAGGCGCTGGCCGCCGCGCTCACCGATGGCAGCGGCCGACCCGTCAGCCACTGGTGGCCGATCGGTTATGCCTTCCGCCGGATCGCCCGGACCGAGGCTGCGGCGGTGCTGCAGGGGCTGCTCCAGGGAAGCGGCGCGATCAGCCGGGCATTCGCGGTGCGGGGGCTGGGCGTGATCAAGGAGATGCGGGCCGCCACCCCGCTTCTCGGCATCGTTGCCGCCGACGCCGAGCCGATCGCGGTGCGAATCGAGGCGGCCCGCGCGCTGGCCGAACTCGGCGTCCAGCAGGCGGCCCCCGCGCTCATCAAGATTGTCAGCACGCCCGCCCTCGATGCCAACCTTCGCCTCGAAGCGGTCAACGCCCTTGGGCAGATCAATGCCCCCGCGGCGACAGAAGTGTTCATCGATCTGTTGACGGACCGGTGGCCGTCCATACGAGCAGCTGCGCTCACCGGCCTTGCCCGGACCGACCCCGACCTGTTCCTGTCGGCGATCTCGGGGCTCGATCCGGATCCGCATTGGAGCGTGCGTGCAGCGCTGGCGAGAGCGCTCGGGCACCTGGACCTCAAGCGAGCCATGCCCCGACTCACCCAACTGTCGAACGATGCGGATCAGCGGGTCATACCGGCCGTTCTCGAGACGCTGGTGGCCCTGTCGGCACCCGAGGCGTCCAGCGTGCTCATCGAACACCTGTCCGGAGACGATCCGGTCGTGCGCATGGCAGCTGCCAGCGGCCTGGCACGCCTGAAGTCGAGCCAGGCGGTCCCGGCGCTGGTGTCGGCGTATGCGCGTGCCGAGCGCGATCCGACCTACGTCGCCCGCGCGGCGATCCTCGCCGCTCTTACCGACATCGACCGCGCCGCGGCCAGCCCCGTGCTCGCCAAGGCGCTTGCCGACCGGGACTGGGCGATCAGGGTCAGGGCTGCGGCGCTCTTGTCGACGATGGACCCCGCCGTTGACTTGTCCGCGATGCGCCCGGCGCCGCCAGTGCCGCTCGCCGAGCTGAACGACATGCCCGCGCTCATCAATCCCCAGGTCTCGCCGATTGCATATATCGACACCGACCGCGGGGTCATTCAGGTCGAGCTGGCCGTGCTCGATGCGCCGAGGACGGTCGCGAACTTCATCTCGCTGGCGAGGCGCAATTTTCTCGGGGCCACACCGTTCCATCGCATCGTGTCCAACTTCGTCGTCCAGGACGGCGATCCGCGGGGCGATGGCGAGGGAGGGCCCGGCTACACCGTGCGCGATGAGATCAACCAGCGCCCATTCCTGCGTGGCACGGTGGGGATGGCGCTCGACTGGGCGGACACCGGCGGGAGCCAGTTCTTCATCACCCACTCGCCGCAGCCCCACCTCGATGGCCGATACACCGTCTTCGGCCGCGTGATCGCCGGCATCGAGGTCGTGGATCGGCTGACCCAGTGGGATCAGATTCGATCGGTTCGCGTGTGGGACGGCGTGAGCTGGATCGGCGGCCCGACCACGATGCCATGAGGTCGCGGCGCCTTGACTGGGGCGAGGCCGGCGGCGTGCGGAGGAGTCCAAGAAAAAAGGGGCGACCGAAGTCGCCCCTTGATACCGAAACAGGCGAAACGTCTTACCGCTTCTTCGCCTTTTTCTTGGCCGCTTTCTTTGCCTTCTTCGCCATTGGTCGAATCCCCCCCTTCAGGTTGGGTTAATTGCGGAAGGTGGATGCCGCGCCACTGCGTGGGCCTCTGCCGCCTGGCACTCGGCCCGCACGTGCCGGCCCCTTCACGCTCCGCCGCACGCCGTTCTGCGGCGTGCAAGTTATGCCCTCTGGCAGCTACAGGGCAGAAGAAAAGGTGGGGCAGTCGCGTGAAGAGACCGCCCCATTGCAGAGCGGCCAGTCTTACTTCTTCTTCTTGGCCTTCTTGGCCGCCTTCTTTGCTTTCTTCGCCATTGTTCCTCCTGAAGGGGTCCAGCTCGTGCCTAATGGCGACATCGGTTGTGTCGTCCCAAGTGCAACTTCACCGTCTCAGGGATTCACAATCCGTTGTCTGAGCCTTCCACCCTCATACCAGATGTAGATTATGGGTGAGAAAACTGTGATGTCAAGCACAAATCGACGCCGGTTGTCAAAACGCTTGGTGTCTGACGCCCCGCGCCGTAACGTCAAACCAGGCGTTCGCGTCAACGTCGCGCTGAGATTCGGCGTCGTTTCTCATCCGAGGGGACAGCACTCCACCATGGCGCGTGACGCCCACGACCAGCAAGGCTCCCGCAGACCGACGAGCATATTCGAGCGCGGCTCCGCCTCGCTCGTGGCAGTGTTGGCTTTGCCCGGCCCGCCGGCCGGGCGAGAAAACTTGACTCAAGTGGTTGGAAATCTGCAGAGTCAAGTTTTCTGGTGTCGGATGCGGCGCGTGGAATCTGTAGTCGCCGAGGACCGCGGTCGTCCGCGGTCATCGATCGCGCAGTGAATCGAGCAGCGCGCGCGCCCGGCGATCAGCGCCAGCGGGACGAGCCGGACGTTCGGCGATGAGCGCCTCCAGCCATGTGCGTGCCTCCCGGACCTCGCCGAGCCGGGCGAGCTGGGTGGCGATGTTGAGGCGCGCGCGCACCGAGGCGAGCGCGGATTCGTGGACCTCGCCGCGCTCGGCCATCCGCAGCAGGCGGGTGGACACCCTGAGGCTCGCTCGCGCGTCGTGGAAGTACACGTCCTGAATGTCGGACTCGGCGTGATGGAAGAGAGGATTGCGTGGGTAGCGCCCCTGCAGCCGCTGCACGATTGCGAGGGCCTCGCGCGGCGTGTGCTCGTACCACAGGTAGATGAGATGCAGCTGGTAGTCTGCCTCGCTGGCGACCACCGCGCCCCGATCACGCGCACGCTGGATCTGGCGCAGGCCGTCCGCACGGTCGCCGCCCGGGAGCAGCAGCAGCCACCGGAACATCCGCAGGAGCGCCGGTGCCACGGCCGCGTAGTAGCGGTACATCCCGATGCCGAAATAGGCGTCCTCCAGCGTCGGATCCAGGGCCAGGGCGCGCTCGAGCGCCATTCTGACCTGCTTGCCGTCGCGTGCCGCGCCGAGTCGCTCGTTACGCAGCGCGCGGAACTGCACCCGCGCGCCATAGGCGACCCCCAGATAGAACCACGCTTCCGCACGCGCCGGCTCGCGGACGACCCACGCCGCGTTGGCGGCGATTGTCCGCTCCACCTGCTGGGCGAAGGGCGCATCGCGCGTGAGGCGCTCGGGTTCGAGTGCGATCTCCCACCATTGGGCCATCAGCTCGACCGTGCGACACACCTCCGGGCGCGCCGGACCGCACGCCGCGGCGAGGCGATCGGGCACGGCCGCAAAGTCGGCGTCCAGAACGGCGTCATAGGCGTGGGCCACGGCCGAAGCCGCCGTCAGCCCCGTGACCGGCGGCCCGGCGTCTCCTCCCTGCCAAGCGAGGAGCAGCCCGATCAGACTCGCCGTTGCGATCTTCACATCACGGTCGTCCGCAGCCGCTGTTTACCGGCGTGGCGCTCGAGTGCGAGCTGAATCAGTCGATCCACCAAGGCCGAATACGGTATGCCGCTTGCCTCCCACAGCCTTGCAAACATGCTGATCGTGGTGAACCCGGGAATCGTGTTGATTTCATTCACGTAGATGGTTCCCGCGTCGCGCTCGACGAGAAAATCCACTCGCGCCATCCCGGCGGCGTCGATCGCCTTGAACGCCGCCACCGAGAGCCGCTGGATCTCAGCGAGCTCGGCCTGCGCAAGATCGGCTGGAATGATCGTTTCCGATCCTTCGTCCAGATACTTGGCCTCGTAGTCGTAGAACTCGCGCGACGGGATGACCTCACCCGCGACCGACGCCGCCGGATCGTCGTTGCCGAGCACGGCGCATTCGATTTCACGCGCTCGCGGAACCGCCGCCTCGACGACCACCTTGCGATCGAATTCAAAGGCGTGGTCGATGGCTCCGGCCAACGCGGCAGGCTCCTTGACCTTCGAGATGCCGACGCTCGACCCCAGGTTGGCGGGCTTGACGAACAGCGGGAGGCCCAGCGAGAGGGCCTGAGCCATCGTGGCGTCTCGCCCACCGGCCCACTCCGAGACCCGCACGGGAAGCCAGGAGGCGACCGGCAGGCCGTGAGCCTGGAAGAGGACTTTCATGACGGCTTTGTCCATGCCCACCGCCGAGGCCAGGACGCCCGCACCCACATACGGGACCTGCGCCAGCTCGAGCAGCCCCTGCACGGTGCCGTCTTCACCAAACGGGCCGTGCAACACGGGAAACACGACGTCCAGTCCCAGGCTCGTCACGAGCGCCGGCTCTCCATCGGGCGGGCCTGTGGGCGGCCCTGAGGATCGGTCGATCGTCAGCAGCGTGTCCTCTCCGGGATGCGGCACGAGCACGGTCTGCCGGCCGGTCCGCGCAGGCGGGGCTGCGCGGGTGCGCGCCTGCTCGATGACCGCGGCGGCAGAGCTCGCGGTCGGGAGGCGGTTGGGAATGCTCCAGCGGCCGTCCTTCTCGATCCGGATGGCCACGGGCTCATACCGGCGGCGGTCGAGATGGCGCAGGATTGACGCCGCCGAGGCGATGGAGACCTCATGCTCGCCTGATCGACCGCCAAAGATCACGCCGACCCGGAGTTTCTTCACATGGGGATAATACTCAAAGGCCTTCGCCGCCTCCCTTGCCGTGACCTTTACCGTGACCCACCGCAGCGGCCTTGCTCGACGAGGCGTGCTCACTACCCCGCACGGCGCCTTCGACACGCCGGTGTTCATGCCCGTCGGCACACAAGGGACCGTCAAGGCGATGACGGTGCGCGACCTGGAGGACATCGGGGCCAGCATCGTGCTGGGGAACACCTATCACTTGTCTCTCAGGCCTGGTGACGAGTTGATCGCGCGCCGCGGGGGCTTGCATCGCTTCATGGGATGGCGGCGCCCCATCCTGACCGACAGCGGAGGCTACCAGGTGTTCAGCCTGGCGTCGCGCCGGGTCGTTGAAGAGGAAGGCGTGTGGTTTCGATCGCATCTCGACGGGTCGGCGTATGAATTGACTCCGGAGCGCGCCGTTGACATTCAGGCTCGCCTGGGATCCGACATCGCGATGGTGCTCGATGAGTGTCCCGCCCTCCCAGCCTCTGAGGAGTCGCTGCGGGCCTCCCTGGAGCTGACGGCCCGGTGGGCTGCGCGCGCCCGAGCGCGTTTTACGGCCTGTCGCGAATCACCGGCGGCCGACACCCCGGTGGTCGAATCGGGCCAGGCCCAGTTCGGCATCGTCCAGGGCGGCACCTCGGCCGACCTGCGACGAGCGAGCGTTGAACTGACCGTCGGCGTCGGCTTCGAGGGGTATGCGCTGGGCGGGCTGAGCGTCGGCGAAGCCCCGAGCGCCATGTACGACACCATCGAGGCGACCGCCGCACAGCTGCCGGCCGCGCAGCCGCGGTATCTCATGGGGGTTGGCACCCCGATCGATCTCGTCGAGTGCGTGGCGCGCGGAATCGACATGTTCGACTGCGTGATGCCCACGCGGAACGCGCGTAACGGTCAGCTCTACACGGCCCAAGGTCCCATCAACATCAAGAATGCGCGGTTTGCCGAGGACGACACCCCCCCTGACCCCACGTGCGGCTGCTATACCTGCCGGCATTTTTCACGCGCCTATCTGCGCCATCTCTTCCTGTCGGGGGAAATCCTGTCGTGCACCCTTAACACGTTGCATAATCTGTACTTTTACCTTGACACCATGAAAGCGATTAGGGACGCTATAGTGTTTGGCACGTTCGAAGAGTTCCGACAAGAACTACATCGGAGCTTTTCCCGCCGCTCGCTGATTCCATGATGTCGGGTGTATTGGGAGAAACCGGGGTTGTGCTGGCTCTGTCCGCGTCGGCCAGCGGAGGCGGGAGTCCGCTGGTCCAGCTGATTCCGTTCGCCCTGGTGCTGGCGATTTTCTACGTCGTCATCCTCCTGCCGATGAAGCGGCGGCAAAAGAAGGTGCAGGAGTTCCTGGCAGCACTCAAGGTGGGCGACAAGATCATCACCTCCGGCGGGCTGTACGGGTCGGTTACCAAGCTGAACGAGCAGTCGGTCCAGCTCCAGGTGGCGCCGAACGTCCGATGCGAAGTGGCCAAGAGCGCGATCGTCGGGTATCAAGGACAGGCGCCGGTGGTCGAGGGGCCTTCGGCGTAAGCTGGACGGGCGCGACGCGCCTGCAACGAACATGGTGAAGAACCTCCGCTGGAAAATCCTGACCATCGTCGCCGTCATCGGGCTCGCAGTGGCCGCCTTCTATCCGCCCGGCGAGAAAGTCCGCCTCGGGCTCGACCTGAAGGGAGGCGTTCATCTCGTGCTGCGCGTCCAGGTAGACGACGCGGTGCGGCTGGAGACGGATACGACGGCCGACCGGGTACGCGAGCAGTTGAAGACGCTCAACATCCCAGGGGCCACGGTGGTCAGCGTCAGCCCGACCGAGTTCCGCGTCGAAGGGATTACGCCCGATCAGGATGCGGCCTTCCGGCAAGGGCTGGTGGAGGACCCGACCTTCAATCGCTCGGCCGGCGCCGGCAGCTACACCTTCACGATGCGCCCGAACATCGCCGTGCAGCTCCGCGAGGAGGCGGTGAGCCAGGCCCTGCAGACGATCGAACGCCGGGTCAACGACCTCGGGGTTGCCGAGCCGATCATCGCGCGCCACAGCGCCAACGACCAGATTCTCGTCCAGCTGCCAGGCGTGAGCGATGTGGACCGGGCCAAGCAGATCATCCGCAGCACCGCGCGGCTCGAGTTGAAGCTCGTGGAGCAGGGGACGTTCCCCGACGAAGCACAGGCGCGCCAGGCGTACGCCGGCAACCTCCCGCCCGATCTCGAGATTCTTCCGGGGACCGTGTCGGGGTTCCAGCCGGGTGAGCGTCCGACAACGGTGTTCTACGTCGTCCGCCGCGTGCCGGCGGTGACGGGACGCGACCTGCGGAACGCAAGGCCATCGCTCGACGAGAACGGTCGCCCCGCGGTGAGCTTTTCGCTGAACAACGAAGGCGCGTCCAAGTTCGGCGCCTTCACCCAGGCGAACATCAACCGCCAGCTGGCCATCGTCCTCGACAGCCGGGTGTATTCGGCACCGAACATCAACAGCCGCATCGACAACGAAGGGATCATCCAGGGCACGTTCACCCAGCAGGAGGTGGCCGATCTCTCCCTCGTGCTGCGGTCCGGCGCCTTGCCGGCCAATCTCACCTACCTCGAGGAGCGCACGGTGGGGCCGTCGCTCGGCGCAGCGTCCATCCGGTCGGGTGTGACCGCGGCGATGGGCGGGCTGGCGTTTGTCATTCTCTTCATGCTGGCCTATTACCGGCTGGCCGGCATCAACGCCGTCGTGTCGATTGTGACGAACCTGCTGATTCTGCTGGGTCTGATGGCCTACCTCGAAGCGGTGATGACACTGCCCGGTATCGCGGGCTTCATTCTGACGATCGGCATGGGCGTGGACTCGAACGTGCTGATCTTCGAGCGCATCAAGGAAGAGTTACAGACCGCCAAGAGCGTCAAGAGCGCCGTGGCCGCGGGGTTTGACCGCGTGTTCCTGACCATCCTGGACACCCATGTAGCCTCGCTCATTGCCGCGGCGTTCCTGTTTCAGTTCGGGACCGGCGCGATTCGCGGGTTTGCCACGACGCTGACCATCGGGCTGTTGTCCAATGTCTTCACCGCCGTCTTCGTCTCGCGGACCATGTTCGAGGTGGCGCTGCACAAGCGGTCGATCGCGAAACTCAGCATTTAGCGGCGTTCGAGTATGGACATTCTCAAGAATCCAGACTTCAACTTCATTCGCTGGCGCTGGCACGCGATCGCGCTGTCGGTCCTCGTGATTCTGGGCGGCATCGGCGTGATTGGTGCACGCGGCCTGCCCCTCGGCATTGATTTCTCCGGTGGGACACTCGTGGTCGTCAAGTTCCAGCAGTCGGTCGACGAAAACGCCGTCCGCTCCGCTCTCGAGGCCATTACCGGCGACAAGGTGATCCAGCCGTACGGCGATTCTGCGGCCCACGAGTGGCTCATTCGACTGCCGCAGTCGGGTTCGGAGGAGGGCGCGAGCCTGGAGTTGGGAGCGCGACAGATCCTCGACGGCCTTCAGAGCGCGAACCTGGGGACCGTGGAGGTGCTGTCCCAGGAGATTGTCGGCCCCGTGATTGGGGCGGATCTGCAACGCAAGGGCATCTACGCAACGCTCGCCTCGATTCTGGGTATCACCGTCTACATCGGGGTCCGGTTCAGGTTTGCCTTTGCGATTGGCGCCATTGCCGCCACCTTCCACGACATCTTCATCACGCTGGCGTTTCTGGTCTTCTTCGGCTACGACCTCTCGCTGAACATCGTCGCGGCGCTGCTGACGATCACGGGGTATTCGGTCAACGACACGATCGTGATTTTCGATCGCGTGCGCGAGAACCTCCGCGGCATGCGTCGCGAGCCGCTCGAGTACGTGGTCAACCGGAGCGTGAATCAGACGCTCAGCCGGACCATCATCACAGCCGGGACGACGTTCCTGGCGGTGATGGCGCTGTACCTGTTCGGGGGAGAGGTGCTCGAAGGGTTTGCCTTCACGATGCTCGTGGGCATCGCCAGCGGGACCTATTCGACCGTGTTCATCGCGGCGGCCATCGCCATCCTCCTGAGCGGCAAGCAGGCGCGCGCACGTGCGTCCACTGCGGCCAAGGCGAGCGCGGGCGGACGCAAAGCGTCGTAGCCAGGCTCGCTCGTGGATCTGCTGGGAGCCGCATTGCTGGGCGTCGTGCAGGGACTGACCGAGTTCCTGCCGGTGTCGAGCTCCGGCCACTTGATCTTGGCGAGGGCGTTCTTCGGCTGGGAGGCCGGCCGATTCGGGCTGGCCTTCGACGTCGCGTGCCACGTCGGCACGCTCGTGGCGGTGGCCGCGTACTTCCGGCGGGAGGTGGCGGGCATGATCGCGGCCACACCGGATGCGCTGAGAGGCAGGGGCGGAGACGCGGGGCGGCTGGTGCGTCTGGTCGTGGTGGGCACGGTGCCGATCGTGGCGGTGGCGTTGGTGGCGGGAGAGGCGGTCGAAGGCGCGCGGTCGCCCGGTGTCGTCGCGGTCACGCTGGCGCTCGGCGCCGGCGGGCTGCTGGCGGCCGAGCGATGGGGTGCGAAGACGCGCGGTATGGAGGGCGTCGGGTACGGGGGCGCCGTGGCCATCGGCGTGGCGCAGGCGGCGGCACTGATTCCCGGCGTCTCGCGGTCGGGTGCCACGATCACGGTGGCGATGTGGCTCGGGCTGGCGAGGGCGAATGCCGCGAGGTTCGTGTTCCTGCTGAGCCTGCCCGCCGTGGCGGCCGCGGCGGTGCGTGAAGCCATCGCGCTCGGTGCGGCCGACGCGGGTCGGCTGCCGGCGGGGTTGTTTGCAACGGGGTTTCTGGTGTCAGCGGTGGTGGGCTATGTCACGATCAAATTTTTCCTGCGCTACCTCGCAAGCCAGTCGCTCGCCGTGTTTGCGTACTATCGGTTCGCGCTCGCGGGGGTGACGGCCGCTTGGCTCTGGGCACGGTAATCGATGGCGTGGATCAGACGCAGCTTCATCACCGGGTTGTTCGTCACCGTGCCGCTGTTCATCAGCGTGGCGGCGCTCGTCTGGGTGTTCCAGCTCGTCGACGGCGTGACCCAACCAGTGTCGGTCCGGCTGCTGGGACGCGCCGTGCCGGGCCTGGGTGTGCTGATCACGGCGGCCATCATCCTGGTGATCGGCGCAGTCGCCAGCAACGTCATCGGCAAACGGGTGCTGCAGCGCGCCGAACATTATCTGCTGCGTGTCCCGGTGTTCAAGACCGTCTACGCGCCGGTCCGCCAGATCGTGGCCGCCTTCTCGCCAGACAACGAATCTGGCTTCAAGAAGGTCGTCATCGTCGAGGATCCGCGGCGTGGCATGTTGCTCGGGTTCCTCACCAAGGAGTTCACCCTGGACCGGGGGCATGGCGAGGAAGCCGTGATTGCCGTCTACGTCCCGACGAACCATCTGTATCTCGGGGATGTATTCCTGTATCCACGCGATCAGGTGTCGTACCCCGAGATCACCGTCGAGGAAGGAATTCGAATCTTTCTCACCGGCGGGATGGCGCTGCCCGACCGGCTGCGCCGGGATCCGCGCCCGTAGCCCCTTCGAGCCCATCATCCGAGAATCGAACCCTATGACGACTCCGACTTCACGATGCACACGCGGATATCTGGCAGGAGCGGTCCTGACCCTGCTCCTCGTGGTGGCCGGCCCCGCCCCGGTGTGGGCCCAGTCCGGCGAGCAGACCACGCAGCACACGCCTGGCGGCGAGGTCAACATTCACCTGCCCGACTTGAACCAGGGAGACTTCCTGGGGCTCACCGGGCACCAGATTCTGCTCTCAGGACTATTGGTCTGCCTGCTCGGACTGCTGTTCGGGGCCTGGAGCTACGCCGGGGTGAAAGCGCTCCCCGTTCACCGGGCCATGGCCGAGATCTCGGAGCTCATCTACGAAACGTGCAAGGCCTACCTGATCCAGCAGGGCAAGTTGCTGTTGATCCTCGAACTGTTCATCGGCACGGTCATCGTCGCCTATTTCGCGATGATCGGCTTCCCCGCCTACCGCATCGCCATCATCCTGCTGTTCAGCCTGATCGGCATCGGCGGCAGTTATGGGGTGGCATGGTACGGCATCCGTATCAACACGCTGGCGAACTCGCGGACGGCTTTTGCCGCGCTGCGCGGCAAGGCCCTGCCGGTCTGCGAGATTCCGCTCCAGGCCGGCATGAGCGTCGGCATGATGCTCATCTCGGTCGAGCTCCTGTTCATGCTGGCCATCCTCCTGTTCATTCCCGGGGAGTACGCGGGAGTGTGTTTTCTGGGATTCGCCATCGGCGAATCGCTCGGCGCCTCGGCGCTGCGCATCGCCGGAGGCATCTTCACCAAGATTGCCGACATCGGCTCGGACCTCATGAAGGTTGTCTTCAAGATCAAGGAAGACGACGCCAGGAATCCCGGGGTGATTGCGGATTGCACGGGCGACAACGCCGGCGACTCGGTCGGGCCGACCGCCGACGGCTTCGAGACCTACGGCGTGACCGGCGTGGCCCTGATCTCCTTCATCATGCTGGCGGTCAGCGACGTGCAGATACAGGTGCAGCTGCTGGTCTGGATGTTCATGATGCGCGTCATGATGGTCCTCGCTTCAGCCGGGTCGTATCTGGTGAACCATCAGGTTTCGCGTGGACGGTTCGGCCACGCGACCAAGATGAACTTCGAGCTGCCCCTGACCTCGCTGGTGTGGCTCACCTCGATCGTGTCGGTGGTGCTCACCTACGTGCTGTCGTACCTGCTCATTCCCGAACTCGGGGGCAACACCAATCTATGGTGGCAGCTCTCGACGGTAATCACGTGTGGCACGCTGGCCGGCGCGATCATTCCCGAGTTCGTCAAGGTGTTCACGTCCACTCATTCGCGCCACGTGCGTGAAGTGGTGACCTCGTCGCGCGAGGGCGGCGCGTCACTGAACATCCTGTCGGGCTTCGTCGCCGGCAATTTCAGCGCCTACTGGCTGGGCCTCGCCATCATGGGGCTGATGGCGATTGCCTACCTGGTCTCGGAGATGGGGCTCGGCAGCGTCATGCAGGCGCCTGCGATTTTCGCGTTCGGCCTGGTGGCGTTCGGGTTCCTGGGCATGGGCCCGGTGACGATCGCGGTGGATTCCTATGGGCCGGTGACCGACAACGCCCAGTCGGTGTATGAGCTCTCCCAGATCGAGGCGGTGCCAGGGATCGAGCAGGAACTCCAGAACGAGTTTGGCTTCCGCGTGGACTTCGGCGCGGCCAAGGACCTGCTCGAGGAAAACGACGGCGCCGGCAACACGTTCAAGGCGACGGCCAAGCCGGTCTTGATCGGCACGGCCGTGGTCGGGGCCACCACCATGATTTTCGCCATCATCATGGGGCTGACGCAGGGGCTCTCGACCGGCATCGAGAAGCTGTCCATCCTGCACCCGCCCTTCCTGCTCGGTTTGATCACGGGCGGGTCGGTGATCTATTGGTTCACCGGCGCCTCGACACAGGCCGTCACGACGGGAGCCTATCGGGCGGTGGAGTTCATCAAGGCGAACATCCGGCTCGAAGGGGTGACCAAGGCGTCGGTCGAGGACAGCCGCCGCGTGGTGGAGATTTGCACGCAATACGCGCAGAAGGGGATGTTCAACATCTTCCTGGGCGTGTTCTTTTCGACCCTGGCGTTTGCGTTCATCGAGCCGTTCTTCTTCATCGGCTACCTGATTTCGATCGCGCTGTTCGGCCTGTTCCAGGCGATCTTCATGGCCAACGCCGGTGGCGCCTGGGACAACGCCAAGAAGATTGTCGAGACCGAGCTGAAGATGAAGGGGACGGACCTCCATGCCGCCTCGGTCGTCGGCGACACGGTCGGTGATCCCTTCAAGGACACCTCATCTGTGGCGATGAACCCCGTCATCAAGTTCACGACGCTGTTCGGGGTGCTGGCGGTTGAGCTGGGGGTCTATCTGGCGGCGCGCGTGGGCGGCGCCCTGACCGGCCTGCTGGCGGCCGTATTCTTCGTGACGGGGATGGTGTTCGTGTGGCGGTCGTTCTATCGCATGCGAATTGAGGACTGAGCCGCGCGTCGGACGGCCCGGCCGGAACGCATCAGGCGCGGGCCGGCGGGAAGATGGTAGATGGACGGGATGGCCAGGCGCGGCGAGGGCCTGCGCGCCTGGAGGACGGGCGCGGGACGGCCAGCCGTCGTGGCCGCGGAAGAATATTCGCTCCCGATGGCGGCAAGCGTTGACGTGGGCAGGGGCGGTCGATAGAATGCCCGAGCTTTGACCGGGAGCACTTTGGCCCCGATGGTGTCTAAGGGGGTAAACACGGTTGCCCGAAAGGTCCGCGAAGGGCCTCTGGCATATCGTGCGGGTGCTTCATTCGTTGACACCCATTTTAGGCGGTCAGTATAATTATCGGCTTGCGCCGCCTCTCGAAGTGGTGCGAAGGCGGGTGAGGAGGAGTGCTAGTGCCACGCGACATGTTCGGCGATGTCGTCGATCCCTCGATCAAGATGGGCAGCAAGGCCTGGTATACCGTGCCGCTGACCATGCTGCTCGAGGCGGTCGTGGTCGCGGCGTTGGTCATCGTGCCGTTGATGGCGGCCGATGTGCTCCCGACGCCGCCGTCGATGATGGCGTTCGTGGCGGCCGCTCCGCCCCCGCCGCCCCCCCCGCCCCCCCCGCCCCCGCCGGCCGAGGCGCCCAAGCCCAAGGTTGAGGTGAGCCCCACGGCCGCGCCGGTCGAGGCGCCGTCGGAGATCAAGCCGGAGACGGGGATCGAGGCCGGATTCGAGAGCAGCGTCGGCGGGATCGAAGGGGGCATCCCCGGTGGTGTCGTCGGCGGCATCGTCGGTGGGATTCCCGCGCCGCCGCCCCCGCCCCCTCCGCCACCGGCCCAGCCGGTCCGCGTCGGCGGCAACATCAAGACCCCGACCAAAGTCCGCGACGTCAAGCCCGTCTACCCACCGATCGCGCAGTCGGCTCGAGTGCAGGGCGTCGTGATCATCGAGGCCACGATCGGCGCAGACGGCAGCGTCCAGAACGCACGGGTGCTGCGATCGATTCCGCTGCTCGATCAGTCCGCGCTCGACGCGGTCAAGCAGTGGCAGTTCACGCCGACGCTGCTCAACGGCGTGCCGGTACCTGTCATCATGACCGTCACCGTTCAGTTCACCTTGCAGTAGCTCAGGAGAGGGGCGGCCCCGCCGCCCTGTCGTGCTCGACGTCAAGGGCCCGAATTTCCCGGGGCGTCACCGTGTCCGGCAACGTCGTTCTTTCGTGAGGGGGTACCGATGGAGGGTGGTGGTCTCGATCTTGTCCAAATGTTCGAACAGATGGGTCCGACGGCGATGGCAATCGCCGCGGTGCTGTTCATCATGTCCTTCTGGTCGGTCGGCGTCGCGATCGAACGCTTCTACACGTTCGCGCAGGCGAAGAAGCAGTCCAAGCTGTATGCGCCGATCGTGGCCAAGCATCTGAAGGAAGGCCGGCTGAAGGAAGCCATTGCGCTCTCCTCCGCCAAGGAATACCGCTACAGCCATCTGGCCAAGGTCGTGCTGGCGGGCCTGCAGGAATATCAGTTCCAGCAGGAGACCGGCTCCAACCTGTCCCGCGAAGACCTGCTCGACACGGTTCGCCGGTCGATTCAGCGTGCCACCGCCCTCACGTCGAACGACCTCAAGAAGGGCGTGTCCGGTCTGGCGACCATCGGCGCCACGGCGCCATTCGTCGGACTGCTCGGCACGGTCGTCGGCGTCATCAACGCGTTCGTCGGTATCGCGGCCACGGGCTCGGGTGGTATCGGCGCCGTGTCGGCCGGCATTGCCGAGGCCCTGGTCGAAACGGCGCTCGGCCTCTTCGTCGCCATCCCCGCGGTGTGGTTCTACAACTACCTCTCGGGCCGGCTCGAATACTTCAACGTCGAGATGGACAACTCGTCCTCCGAGATGGTCGACTACTTCATCAAGAAGACCGCGTAGTTGCCGCGCGTGGTACCCCCTCACCGGACCGGTTCGCCGGATCTGAGGGGGCCATCACCCCGGGGCACACGAACGAAGGACTGGAGAAGCAATCATGGCAATGGATGTCGGCGGTGCCAAAGGTGGCATAAAGTCGGACATCAACGTGACGCCGCTCGTCGACGTCATGCTCGTCCTCCTGATCATCATGATGATCGTCGCGCCGCTGTTGCAGAAAGGCGCGCCGGTCCGCTTGCCGACCGCCACCAACAGCGTCGACAAACCGGAAACCCAGGACCAGACCGTCGTCGCCGTGGCCGCCAACGGCGACTACTATGTCAACGGGGTCCCGGTGCCGGCCACGGACCTTCTGCGCCGTGTGACGGACATCATCGAAACCAAGACCGAGAAGATCGTGCTCATCAAGGCCGATGAGGACGCCTCGTACGGCAGGGTGATGGAAGCCATGGATGAGCTCCGGGCCGCCGGAATCGAAGACATGGGCCTGATCACCGAGCGCCGCGTACGGCCGGGCCAGGCGGGAGGGAACTGACATGGCCCACGCCCACAAGCACTTCGGGGCCGACAAGGTCGTCGAAGCCAAGAAGCTCGAAGTCAGCTCGGACATGAACATCACGCCGATGATCGACGTGCTGCTCGTGCTCCTGGTGATCTTCATGGCCGCCCTGCCCCTGTCGCAGCGCGGTCTCGACGTCAACCAGCCGGCCGAAACGAAGACGCCAGACCAGCCGCAGCCCGATGTCTCCCAGATCGTGCTCGAGTACTCGGCTGACCGACGCATCTCGGTCAACAAGACCGACGTCACCATGCGCGACCTCGAAGAGCGCCTCCGCACGATCTTCGAACAGCGCAAGGACAAGACCATGTTCATCTCCGGGGCGCCCAACCTCCGCTACGGCGACATCATCGAAGTCATCGACGCCGCGAAAGGGGCTGGCGTCGAGAAGGTGGGAATCGTGACCGAGGGGATGCGCCGCGAGGACGGCGCTGCAACGGCCCCGGGCACGCAGTAAACGCGCTCCGGACACCACCATCGGGACTTCGCGGGGCCGCTGTCGCAGGCGGCCCCGCCTTCTGTACGGCTCGGGCCCCTCGTTGATTGCCCTCCTTGGCCTCCCCTGGGACGCCTCATCCTCGTCGCAACGTGGGCCGGCTCAGGCGCCGCCGCACATCCGGCGGGCGCTGTGGGCCTCGTCGAGCAACGCCTGGAGCGAACGAGGCTACGATCTCGCGGCGCCGGGCGTACTCGAAGACGCCGGCGACCTGCCGCTGCCCGATGATCCCGCGGCCGCCCGAGAGGCCATCGAGCAAGCCGTCAGCCGCCTGCTCGGCCAGGGACGCACGCCTTTCATCCTCGGCGGCGATCACTCGGTGAGCTATCCGGTCCTCCGCGCCGTGGCCGGCGGCGGGGAGCCTCCAACGGTGCTCCACTTCGACGCCCACGCGGACCTGTACGAGTGTTTTCCGCTGACCGACGGCCCGGGCGGAGAGCGGCCCGACCCATATTCCCACGCGTGTCCGTTCACCAGAATCATGGAGGAGGGCCTGGCCACGCGCCTCATTCAGATCGGCCTGCGGACCCTCAATGCGCATCAACGGCAGCAGGCCGCGAGATTCGGCGTCGAGCAGTTCGGGGCCGACCGCTGGCGAGAGGCGCTCCCGCTGCTGGCCTCACTGAGCGGACCGGTCTATGTGTCTCTGGACATCGACGTGGTCGAACCCATGCTGGCGCCAGGCGTCTCGCATCCAGAGCCGGGAGGGTTGAGCGTGCGCGACGTGCTGGATCTCATCGCAGCCATTCGCGCGCGGCTGGTCGGCGCCGACCTCGTCGAGTACAACCCTGAGAACGACGTCAGGGACCTCACCGCGCGAGTGGCGGCCAAGTTCCTCAAGGAGCTGGTCGGGCTCTGGCTGGAGTTTGGCGGGACGGGGGCGGCGGGGGGGGGGGGGGGGGCGGGCGCCCCCCCCCCCCCCCCCCCCGCCCCGGGAGAGGAGGTGAAACACAAAAAAGGAAAAAAGAAA
>JBQTIE010000092.1:0-9888 GCA_052389315.1 Acidobacteriota bacterium | reverse complement strand
CGAGGTCGATGGCGTGCAAATCGGCGAGGGCATCGATGAAGGCCGCGCTGATGGTCGCGCGCAGCCTCGGGTGGTCAGCCAGCGCGGACGGCTCGTCTCTGCGGATGACTTGTCCGTGCCGCCGCTCCATGACATAGAACACGCTGCCGATCACGTCTGCATCCTCGCAGAGCAGGTAGGCGCGGGGCGCGAGCGGATAGACGGGATGCAGCGCCGAGAGCCACCGGAACTCTCGCGCCATGTCGTGCGCCGTCGGCGCGACGGGGCCGAACGGCGGACGGCGGACGACGAGTTCAGCAGGGCCGAAGCGGACGAGATAGGTCAGGTTGGAGTGTCCGCCCGGAAACTGCTCGACACGCATCGGGTGTGCGACGTCGAGCTCCTTGATGCCGCACGCCGGGAGCCGCGATCGCAGCCACCGGTCGAGGCGGCTCCAGTCGAGCTGTTCGGACTCGCGCACGGCGCTGGTGTCGGCGGGCACCTGGTCTCCGGTCATCGAATCCACGCGTCGGTCATCAGCTGACCGTGGTGCGCCGCTCCCGTCACCCCAGCCGGACCCGTCGCCTCGTCCGACGCGCTGCACGTGACGCCCCCGTCGGTCAGAAGTATCGAACCAGCCACTCCGCGACGAGGCACGGCTTCTCGCCGCCCTCGCGCTCGACGGTCACCTGCCAGGCGGCTTGCACCCCGCCCGCGACGTCGGTCACACCGGTCAGCGCGATCCGCGCCCGGATTCGCGCGCCGGCCGGCACCGGTGAGACGAACCGCACGCGGTTGAGCCCGTAGTTGATGGCCATCTTGAGGCCTTCGACCGACAGGGCGTTTCGCAGCAGGGCGCTGATGAGCGAGAGAGTCAGGAACCCGTGCGCGATGGTGCCGTTGAACGGCGTCTCGGCGGCCGCCCGCTCGGCATCGACGTGAATCCACTGATGGTCGCCCGTGGCATCGGCGAAGGCGTCGATCCGTTCCTGGGTGACGACGAGCCAGTCGCTCACCGCCACGTCCTGGCCGACGTAAGCGTGCAGCGCGGCCGGCTCCGGGATCGTGATCATGCGCCCTCGTGGTGAAACCCGCGACCCGCAGCGGCGAGCTGCTCCAGCCGCGGCGCCGGCGCCCAGTGATCGCCGAGCTGTTCGCGGTACTCCTTGACGCGGGCCAGCACGGCCGGCAGACCCACCGTGTCGGCATAGAACATGGGCCCGCCGCGGTGACGCGGGAAGCCGAAGCCGTGGCAATAGATCACGTCGATGTCGCTCGCGCGGATGGCAAAGCCGTCTTCGAGCACCCGCGCGCCCTCGTTCGCGAGGGCCGTCGTGATCCGCGCGATGATCTCTTCGTCGGCGATCGCGCGCCGCGTCACCCCGCGCCTGGCGGCTTCCTCTGCGGCAATCGCCTCGACGATCGGATCGGGAATCCGCGTCCGGCTGCCGGGCTCGTACCGATACCACCCGGCGTGCGTCTTCTGTCCGTACCGCCCCATCTCGTACAGGCGGTCGGGCACGGCCGACTGCGGCCCTTCGGCGCGCGTCTTGCCGATCGATTTCAAATACTGGCGGATCCGCGCGCCGACGTCGATGCCGGCGATGTCCTGCATGCCAAAGGGTCCGACGGGCATCCCGAAGTCCGTGAGCGCCTGATCGATCTGCGGGACGCTCGCACCTTCTTCCAGCAGCAGATACGCCTCGCGCATGTAGTAGGCGAGCATGCGATTGGCCACGAAGCCGAAGCAGTTGCCCACGACGACCCCGACCTTGTTGAGCCGTCGCGCCAGCTTGAGCGAGGTCGCGATCAGCGCCTTGCTCGTCTCGCGCCCGCGTACGATCTCGAGCAGCTTCATGATGTGCGCCGGGCTGAAGAAATGATGCCCGATCACCTGGGCCGGCCGGCCGCTCGCCTGCGCGAACTCGTCGATGTCGAGCGTGGACGTGTTGGACGCCAGGATGCAGCCGGCCTTCGTCACCCGGCCCAGATCGGCGAAGGCCGACTTCTTCAGCGCCACGTCCTCGAACACGGCCTCGACGACGATGTCCACCGACTCGAAGCCGTCGTAGCTGGTGGTCGGCGTGATGAGAGCGAGGGTCTTCGCCATCGCGTCGGCGGTGAGCTTGCCCTTGGCGACCGTGGACTCGTAGTTCTTGCGGATCGTGGCCATCCCCCGGTCGAGCGCCGCCTGATCGACCTCCTTCAGCAGCACCGGGATGCCCGCGTTCGCATACGCCATCGCAATGCCGCCGCCCATCGTCCCGGCGCCGACGACGGCCGCGCGCTGGATGTCGAGGACGGGTGTGTCCTTGGGCACGTCGGGCACCCGGACCACGTCGCGCTCGGCGAAGAACATGTGCACGAGCGCCCGGGATTCGGTCGAAAGTACGCAGTCGGCGAACAGGTCTCGTTCGCGGGCCGAGCCGGCGTCGAAGTCCATCTTGAACGCCGCCTCGATGGCGTCCACGGCGGCAAGTGGCGCGCGTCGCCCCCGGGCGGAGGTGGCCAGTGCCGCTCGTGCCCTCTGGCACGAGAGCAGACCCTCGACCGTGTCGCCGAGCCGGTTGGTGAGCTCGCGCGTCCTGCGCGGCTCCCCGACGCGGGCCCGTTGCTGCGCGAATCGCACGGCGCCCTCGAGCAGGTCTCCGTCCACGATCTCGTCGACGATCCCCTCTTTCACCGCGCGGGCGGCGGCGATGAACTTGCCTTCGGTGCAGAGCTCCAACGCCGTGTCGGCGCCACACAGACGCGGGAGGCGCTGCGTGCCACCAGCCCCCGGGATGATGCCGAGCGTCACTTCCGGCTGTCCGACCTTTGCGCTGGCGACCGCCACGCGGTAGTGGCAGGCCATCGCGAATTCCAGCCCACCGCCCAGGGCGTGGCCGTGGATGGCCGCAACGAGCGGCTTGCCGACTCCTTCCATCTGGTTCAATCTCGCGTGCACGGCTTCGGAACGCGCCAGCGACTGCTCGCGTGTGCGGATGGTCTTGAAGATGTTGATGTCCGCGCCCGCGATGAACGTCGTGCCCGCCCCGATCAGGACGATGGCATCGGCGTCGGCATCGGCGCCTGCGCGCGCCACGGCGTCCGCGATGCCTTCGGGAACGCCGGGACCGAGCGCGTTGACGGGAGGATTATCGACGGTGATGACCGCGACGCGATCACGCACGGCGTATCGAACCAGCTCGGACATGGCGGCTACAGTATCATGCAGGTCCGGAGCACTCGTGGACTTCGATCACTCGCCGAAAGTGTCGGACCTGCAGACGCGCCTGGCCGCGTTCATGGACGAGCACATCTATCCGAACGAGCGCCGCTTCCATGACGAAATCGCCGACGGCGACCGCTGGCAGCCAACCGCCATCGTCGAGACGCTCAAGGAGAGGGCGCGCGCGGCCGGGTTGTGGAATCTGTTTCTTCCCGAGTCCTCGCACGGCGCGGGTCTGACGAACCTGGAATACGCCCCGCTCTGCGAGATCATGGGGCGCTCGGCCCGCTTTGCGCCCGAGGTGTTCAACTGCTCGGCCCCTGACACCGGGAACATGGAAGTCCTGGTGCGCTACGGCACGCCCGACCAGAAGCGGCAATGGCTCGACCCGCTCCTGGCCGGGACGATCCGCTCCTGCTTCGCGATGACCGAGCCCGACGTGGCCTCCTCCGACGCCACCAATATCCGCTCGAGCATCACGCGGGACGGCGATGACTTCGTGCTGATCGGCCGGAAGTGGTGGGTGTCCGGCGCGGGTGACCCGCGATGTCGCATTGCGATCTTCATGGGCAGGAGCAATCCCGACGCGGCTACCCACCAGCAGCAGTCGATGATCCTGGTCCCCATGGACACGCCCGGTGTGCGGGTGCTGCGGATGCTGCCGGTCTTCGGCTTCGACGACGCCCCTCATGGCCACGCGGAGATCGTGTTCGATCGCGTTCGCGTGCCGGCTTCCAACCTGCTGCTCGGCGAGGGGCGGGGGTTCGAGATCGCCCAAGGGCGGCTGGGCCCGGGCCGAATCCACCACTGCATGCGGCTCATCGGCGTCGCCGAGCGCGCGCTGGAGGCGATGTGCGCGCGGGTGAAGACACGCGTCGCTTTCGGCAAGCCCCTGGCCGAGCAGGGTACCCTGCGGGCCGGCATCGCGGAATCGCGGCTCGAGATCGATCAGGCCCGGCTGCTCACCCTGCGGGCCGCCCACCTGATGGACACCGTCGGCAACAAGGCCGCCCGCTCCGAGATCGCCCAGATCAAGGTCGTCGCACCGCGCATGGCGCTCGGCGTGCTCGACCGCGCGATTCAGGCACACGGCGGCGCCGGCGTCTGCGACGATTTCCCGTTGGCCCAGGCGTGGGCGCACGCACGGACGCTGCGCCTGGCCGATGGCCCCGACGAAGTGCACCTCGAGGCGATTGCGAGAATCGAATTGAAGAAGGCCCCCTCCGGGCCGCCTCACGCACCTCTCCGCGCCGAATGACGCGGCGCGGTTGGCCTCAAGGCGTCAATACGGCGCCGGCTTCGGATTTGAAATACCGCATGACGCGGTCCTTGCCGCAAGCGCCTTATGTGATTACACTGTAGCCACATGGTTACCCGTACCCGGATTGTCCAGATCGGAAACTCGAAGGGCTTCCGTGTGCCCAAGATGTTGCTGGAGCACGCGCAACTGCCGGACGAGGTCGAGCTCGAGGCGGAAAACGGTCGATTGATCGTCCGGGCGGCTCGGGGGACGCGCGCGGGGTGGGCCGAGGCAGCGAAATCCATGCACGCCCGTGGTGAGGACCGGCTCCTGGATGCGCCCACTTCGAGCGAATTCGACGAGAAGGATTGGCAGTGGCGGTAAGGCGCGGACCCGTCGAGCGGGGCGAGGTGCACCTGGTCAGGCTGGATCCGACGATTGGGAGTGAGGTCCGCAAGACCCGGCCGTGCCTGGTGGTCTCGCCGGACGAACTCAATGCCTATCTCCGAACCGTCATGGTGGCGCCCATGACCACCGGAGGCCACGCCTACCCTTGGCGCATCCCGTGCCGGTTTCAGAGTCGCGCGGGCTTCGTGGCGCTCGATCAGTTGCGGACGGTAGACGGTGAGCGCCTAGTCAAACGGCTGGGCCGCCTGTCATCGGCGACGACCACGGACGTATTGGCCACGCTCCAGGAGATGTTCGAGGAGTAGCTGTACAGTTCTCGCGCGCCAACATCCCTTGTCATGGGAGAATGGTTTCCCACGCCTTCGATCCGTCCACGCGACTGCCTGAGAGACGGCCTCCTCCAGGAAGTCAGCAAAGAACGACGCTGGCGTCGGACGCTTGACACATTCTGCCCCCGCAGCCGAGCGACGCGGAACGCGCGTCAGCGCCCGATCCAGTAGTTCAACTTGACCATGAACACCTGCGGCCCTTCTCCGCCAAAGGCGTCGCCCAGATCGCGCCATGGTGAAAAGGTCCCCGGCCGTGAGCCGTCGAAGGTCGAGACGTTCCACACGACAAAGAGCGTGCTGCCGCGGAGGTATTCCCAGCGCAGCACGACGTTGCTGCGCAAAGACTTGCGGTTGAAGTCGGGGTTCGACGCCAAACTGACGGGCGAGAAGTCGAACGATCGCGGGCGGGCGAGCCGGCGGATATCGGTGTAGTCGCCCACGGCCACGAACGGCTGCAGGTAGACCTGCAGCGACAGATCGCGGTGCAACGCGTAGGTCGCCCGCACGGTCACGTCCACCACATCACGACGCAGTGTTCCGTAGACGTGTTCGGCGACGCCATCCGCGTCGGTGTCCGCGTTGGCGATCCACTGCGCCACGTCGCGGCCCCGGTTGTAGTTGCTGCCGATCGACGTCTGGAGCCGTGGGGACGGCTGCAACCGGAGACTCGGCCCGACCCGCACGCTCCACCCGCCCTCCTCGTCCCGGCCGGCGCCGCCGCCGAGCGTGATCCGCCACGATTTGCGCGAGTCGGTGTTGACGAACAGGTTCACGTTGAGATCCGCCGGCCGCACAATCGGCGGCCCTCCCCGGGTGTCCAGGTCGTCCAGCACGCGGAACCCCCGGCCGCCGAACACGTCGATGGTCCAGAAGTTCAGCAGCTGCAGGTTGGCGCCGCCGCCTGCGAAGCGCGCGAAGACCAGCCTGTCGCCGTTCCAGGACTGACCCACATTGGCACCCACGGAGATTCGACGAAACACTTTCCCCGGGTCCGGCTGCGACAGGCTGGCGCCTGCATTCGTCTGCGTGCTGTCCACCCTGCCCCGGTGGAACCCCATGTCCGTCACGCGAAAGTCGCGTCCGAAGTGGCTGAGGTGGCTGAACACACCCCAGTGCTTGCGCGAGACGTTGAAGTTGGTCAACCCCCCGATGCCCGTCCGCGTGCCGCCGGTGCCCGGGGCTCTGGTCACACCCCAATGACCGCTGAGCTGATCGCGATTGCGGTGCCACCGCAGGTTGTAGTCGATGCCGCCGGAGAACGCATCCGCGTCCCGCTCGCGCACCACCGCCGTCACGATGCCGCCGATGCTGGAGGAGCCGTTCAATATGTCGCGCTGGACGCGCGCCACGTTGTAGGAGGTGAGTGGTTCGAGCAGGGCGTCACGCCGCGACACGAATCCAGTGGCGGCATCCGTGACGTCAATCGCGGCGTATTCGCGAGCCGTCACCGCCGACAGCGCACCGAACGTCCAACCCGACGTCTTGCCCGTCAACTTTGCGGCGGCGAGGACCGAGGTCTGATCGGGTCGCTCGACGATCCGTCCGCCGACGCCAGTGGCAAATCGGCTGGGCTGGCGGCCGATGCGTCGAGAGTGAAACAGCTGAAAGATCTCGAACGCCGGCACGAACGTCCGGCTGTCCTCGAGAAAGAACGGCCGCTTCTCCGGGAAGAACGTCTCGAACACGGTGAGGTTCAGGACGGCCGGATCGAGCTCCACCTGCCCGAAGTCCGGATTGATGGTCGCCGACAGCGTGGTCGATGTGCCGAGCCCGAGACGGAGATCGACGCCCGTGCCGGCCGCGCCGCCCTCGGCGTCGGCGACCGATCCGTCATGGCGCGCGACGACGTAGGGCAGGACCTCGACCCGGCGCGGGGGCGTCAGCGCATCGGCAAACACCAGGTGTCCCCAGCGGGAGACCTCGCCGCGCTCGCCGCGAGGCTTGCCGACCCACGTGCCGAACTCGCTCTTGCGATAGATCTCGCGGCGCACGCCAAATCCCCAGACCGTCTCCGCGCCCGGTGCGCGCTCGAAGCGCATCTGCGAGAACGGGATGCGGAACTCGGCGACCCAGCCATCGCTCGTGCGTGAGGTGCGCACCTCCCACACCGCGTCGTAGTCGCGATCGACGGCCTCGTCGTTGAAGAAAAAGAAGTCATTCTGGACACCGGAGGGGTTCGTCATGAAGGCGTACCCGGTCAGGTGGTCGTGGCGCGGATCGAATCCGACCGCGATCACGTCGGAGGGAGCGCCTCTGATCTCGTCGCGGCGGGTCAACGGGCCCTGGACCGCGGCCGGCTCACGGTCGTAGCAGCGGACGGCGGCATACAGGTAGCGGTCGTCGTAGGCGACCTGCATCGCGGTCCGCTCGCTGAGCGGCGCCATGTTGTCCGGCTCCCCCTGCACCAGGCCCTCCGCCGACTCGGCGTGACGCCAGACCTCGTCGTCGAGTTGACCGTCGATGCGCGGCGGTGCGCCGTCGATGCGAAACGCGCGAAGGATCTTCCCAACCTTGGCGGCCGCGGCGGGCTCACCGGCGCCGACAATGGGCGAGGGCAGGTTCTGGGCGGTGGCCGTCGAGTTCGTCAGCGTGACCGCGGCGGCGACAAGCGACGCGGCGACGGATAGTCGCTTCGGGTGGGCAAGGCAAAGACGATGCACGACTAGCGAGGCTCCGCCGAACTCCAAACGGAGACGGAGTGGCTACCTTGCCCTCGCCGAGTGGTCGTCTCGCCCCGCTCCGTGGAGCGGAACCCCGTGAAGAGGCACACGAAGGCAGGGCGGCATGCGACTCTCATCCTCATTCCCATCGTAGAGCGTCCGTCGGATCGATGCGCACTGCCCGGCGAGCCGGCAGCCAGGCGGCCACCGCGCCCGTCGCCACGAGCAGGGCCGCCGAGGCGGCAAAGGTCAGGGGGTCCGTCGGGCTCACCTCGAACAGCAAGCCGGACAGCACCTGCGTCGTCGCGGCCGCCACGAGGCCACCGGCGACGACGCCCGCCAGCGTGAGCACGAGAGACCGGCTCACCAGCAGCCAGAGGACGTCGGCCGCCTGCGCGCCAAGCGCCATGCGAATGCCGGTTTCGTGAGTCCGCTGCGCGACGACATATGACATGAGGCCGTAGACTCCCGTGGCCGCCAGCGTGAGCGCAAGCCCCGCCAGGCCGAGAAACAGCCAGGTCACGAACCGCTCGGTCGCCATCGTCCCCGCGAGCAGTTCGTCCATCGTGCGCAGGTGATGTGCCGGCTGTGTCGGGTCCATGCCGCGCACCACCTCGGTCACGGATGTTGCGAGCCGCGCCGGATCGCCGGTCGTGCGCACCACGACGTTCATGGGCAGGTACGCGTTCTGCGCGTGCGGGATGTAGACCTCGGGCCGCGGCTCGGTTCGCGGACCGTAGTACCTCACGTCGCGGGTCACGCCGACGACCTGATACCCGTACTTGCCGCGGTTGTAGTCGAGCATCAAGCGCTGGCCGAGCGCCGCGTCCTCGGTGCCCCACACCCGGCGCGCGAAGCTCTCGCTGACGATGACATCGCGACGAGCCCCTGCCGCGCGTCGCCCACCACCTCCTCGTGCAGCGGCGTGAGGGTGGCACTCCAGCCCCGATTGGCCTTGGGATACGCGTCGGCAAGGCGGGCGTAGATGGACCTGATCCGTTCCTGCGCCTGGGTGAGGCTCGTCGCCGGCGCCAGCCGTCCGACGACGCGCACGAACCGTGAGTCGCGCGTGTTGCCGCGCGCCAGGCTCGGGGCCGGATCCCAGGGCATCCAGAGGTCCATGTCTCCGGACGGCATCGCGAACCCGGGCGGCAGGACGCCGATGATGCGCCAGGGCGCCCGATTGATGGTCACGATCTCGCCGCCGACGTCGGTCCTGCCACCAAAGCGGCGGCGCCACAGGCCGTCGCTGATGACGACGACGCGATCGCCGCTGTGGTACTGGCCGGTGCCGTCGAGCGCCGCACCGGCGGTGTCGCCAGCGGAGAAGAGCCGCCCGTGGGCGGGCGCCACCTGCAGCACGTCGAAAAACGCCGAGGTCACCTGCGCCGAGTTGACCTGCTCGGCGTCGTCTTGCCCCTGGATTGTCCTGGCCGTCGAGAACCACGCCGCCATGGTTTCGAGACCGGTGTCCTCGCGCAGGAGATCCAGGAAGTTAGCCGGCGAGGATGCGTCGTGGGCCCGTTGGAGCTCCGCGTTGGTTTCCCAGAACATGACCAGCTGCTCCGGTGACCCATACGGCAGCGGCCGCAGCAGCACCGCCGACACCACGCTGAAGATGACGGTGTTGCCGACAATGCCGGCGGCCAACGTGAGCACGGCGAGGGCCGCAAAGCCCGGGCTGGCCCGAAGAGCGCGGATCGCGTGGCGGAGGTCCTGCATGTCAGATTCTCACTGGAACCGGGCGAGCGTGCAACCGGGACGCCGAAGCAGGGCGCTACGCCTTCACGTGCGCTTCGTCGCGCAGCACGCGATAGAGGATCTTGCCCACCGCACTCTGCGGCAGGCTGTCACGCAGCTCGATCGTGGCCGGCACCTTGTAAGGAGCCAGGTTCGCGACGCAGTGCGCGTGGAGCTCGTCAACGGTCACGCTGGCGTCCCGCGTGACCACGCACGCTTTGACGACCTCGCCGTGGTACGCGTGCGGCAGGCCGATGACGGCCGCGACGCGCACGCCGGCGTGCGCATACAGCACGCCTTCGACCTCGGACGGGTAGACGT
>JBQTIE010000091.1:0-2340 GCA_052389315.1 Acidobacteriota bacterium | reverse complement strand
ATCCGGCGCCGCGGGTTCATGCTGGCCGCCGCGGCGAGTCTGGCGCTGGGCATCGCCGCCAACACCGCCGTCTTCAGCGTCGTCAACACGCTGCTGTTCAAGGACGTGCCGGGCGTTCGGGTTTCTGACCGATTGGTTCAGATTACCCGTGACGTCGATGGTGAATGGTACGACCTTCCGTTTCCGGTCGCACAGCACCTGCGAACGCAGTCGGCGATTCTTGCCGACGTCGGCGTGTTCGCCATTGCCCCGGCGTCGGTGGTCGGCGACGGGGAGCCTACAGTGCGAGGTGCGCTTGCCGTCACGGCCAGCTATTTCCACGTTCTGGGCACCAAGCCAGGGCGCGGGCGCCTCTTCCTGGCGGAGGAAGCCACCTATCCTCGAGCAGCGCCCGTCGCGCTAGTCACGCATGACCTCTGGCAGCGTGAGTTTCGCGGTGATGAGGCGCTGGTCGGCCGAACGATTCGCGTCAACGGATTTCCTCTCATGGTGGTCGGCGTGCTTCCGCACGGGTTCGCGGGGCACCAGGCCGGCCTGCTCAGCGACGTGTTCTTTCCAGTTGGCGTTACGGTCCCAGGGGCGCCGAATGCCGGGACCCTCTCGGACCCAGAAAGCAGCGTGATCGAAGCGATCGGGCTCCTGCAGCCTGGAGTCTCGACGACGGTCGCCGGCAAGGCGTTGTCTGCGGCGGCCGATCAGTATGCCCGAGAGCACATCCCGGGCCACGCGGCCGGCGCCTTCACCATCCGAGTTGACCCATGGGGTCCGCTGCCGAACGCGGTTCGCGCAGCTTTTATTACGTTCCGGCCGTGCAGCGCTACAACGCGCAGATGGTCCTGCACGTGCTGAGTGACACGGACGCGCAGTCTCGTGTGGCGGGCGCCGTCCGGCAGACGATTCGCAACACGGATCCGTATCTGCCGCTTGCCGCGCCGCAGCCGCTCTCGGACGCGATGGCGTGGTTCTTCCTGCCGCAGCGCATCGCCGCGTGGGTCGCGGGCGTGATGGGCGTTTTTGCTCTGCTGCTGGCCAGCATCGGCGTGTACGGGTTGACCTCGTTCATGGTGTCGGGGCGCACGCGGGAATTCGGCATTCGACTTGGCCTCGGCGCGACGGCCAACCGCGTGGTCTGGTCCGTCCTTCGCGAGGGGGCGCTGGCGCCTGGCCTGGGCGTGGCCGTGGGCATGGCTGGCGGCGTGGCCTTTGCCGTCTTCGCGCGTGACATCGTGACCGGGCTCCGGCCAACCGATCCGCTCGCCTTCGGCGCCACGCCCGTCGCGATTTGCCTGGTGGTCGTCGCGGCGATCGTGACACCCGTCACGCGCGTGTTGCGCCGCGACCCGATGGCCGCCCTGAGGAACGAATAGCGGTTGGCCGGATTCCTCAGACGGCCCGCCTCGCGACCACCAGGACCGCGCCCACATCGCGCTGCCCTCGCACTATCCGGCGTCCTCGCCACAGCGTTGGCCTTCGGTGCGATCTGGTGGACGACGAGAGCGCCGAGCGAACCGATACTGGAACCCCGCTGGCCCGCCACGGTGCGCGTCGTTGCCGGCGACGGTGTGGCTGGTGTGCGCGACGGCTACGCACACCAGGCACGCTTTTCCGATCCGTTCGGTGTCGCGGTGAGCGCCGATGGCATCGTCTACCTCGCCGACGCGGGAGAGGCGCATCGGATCCGCCGCATCGCGCCAGACGGCAGGGTCTCGACGCTCGCCGGCAGCACCCGTGGAATGTCGGACGGCGTCGGGGCTGCTGCCCGGTTCGATACACCCTCGGGTATCGCCATCGATGCCGCGGGCACGCTCTACGTCGCCGACACCGGCAACCACGCGATTCGTCGAATCACCCCCGACGGCATCGTGACCACGCTCGCCGGCGACGGAATCGCGGGCCATCGCGATGGTCCGGCCGCGCAGGCGCGGTTCCACGGCCCGATTGGCGTCGCCGTCGATCGCACTGGCCGCGTCGTCGTCGCCGACACGTACAACGATCGGATCCGCGCGATCGCGCCCGATGGGACGGTGACGACGGTAGCCGGGGGCGCGCAACCCGGCTTCGTGGACGGCCTGGGCATCGACGCTCGATTCGACACGCCCTGTGGCGTCGCGGTGGACGGGTCGGGCGTGGTGTTGGTCGCGGACACCGGCAACGGGCTGCTGCGTGAAATCTCGCCGATCGGCATGGTGTCGACCCGCGCGGTCGGCCTGGACGCGCCGCTCGTTCGCCCTGTCGCCCTCGCCATCGGCCCAGTCGGTGGCGAGATCTACGTCGCCGATGATCGCGGGCGCATCGTGGCGATCGCTCCGGACGGCACGAGCCGCACGGTCGCAGGATCGA
>JBQTIE010000090.1:0-2614 GCA_052389315.1 Acidobacteriota bacterium | reverse complement strand
GCGTGGCGATCGCGGCGGCGCTCAGGGGGTCACGCTCCATCGGCATGGCCGGTGCCTCGAGGCCGGCGATGCGCCGGTAGAGGCGGCTGGCCGACGCGTCGCCAGGGACGAGCGCCGGGCCGTTGGCTCCGCCGGCCATGGCGGTCTCGCGCGTGCGCAAGTCCAGGCGCGACAGCCTCAGCCGGCTGCCATGGCACGGCAGGCACGCCTCTTCAAGGATCGGTTGGACGTCCTTCGCGAAGTCGATCTTGGTTTGCGCCGCCGGGACGGCCACCTGGGCGACGAAGACGAGCGCCGCCACAATGATGAATAGGAGCCCGAGGCCGATGGAGACTGCTCGTCGAATCACGACCCCTCCGTACGATGGCCGGACCGCCTCCCGTTCGCCTAGCCTGTGGCCGTTTGCCGCCTCACAGGGCCAGGCTCAGACCCCCGTGCGCGCGTATCCGGTCAACGCGCGCACGAGCCGATCGATTTCCTGGGGCGTGTTGTAGAAGTGCGGCGACACGCGGATGCCGCTGCGACCAGCCCCGCCGCCCGTGGTGATCGCGATCTTGTCGCGCTCGTAGAGAGTAGCCATCAGCTTGCGCGCATCCAGTGTTCCGGGCGCGAAGGTCACCACGGCCGACCGCCGCTCCGGCGTGGGTGAGGTGAAGATGGTGAAGCCGGAAACCTTGGTGAGTCCCGCGATGAGCTGGCTGGCCAGCTCCTTCGAGCGCGCGTCGATGGCGGAGCGTCCGATCTTCGTTTGAAACGCCAGGGCCTCTCCGAACGCGATCATCGTGGCTTCATCGCGCTGCCCGAAGGCCTCCATCCGCCGCGAGGCGCCGACGGCTCCCGGGTACGCGCTGTAGGTCGAGGGCCAGATCCGGTCCTGCGCGCGGGCGTTGATGAACAACACGCCGCATTCGCGGGCGCCGCACGGCCACTTGTGGGCGCTGCCCGAATAGAAATCAGGGTCCATGTCACGCAGATTCACGTCCATCAGCCCGAACGACTGCGCCCCGTCCACCAGCGACAGCACCCCTCGAGCGCGAGCCATCGCGCAGATCTCTTTGGCGGGGAACAGGTCCCCGACCGTGCTGGTCAGGTGGGTGAAGGCGACGACCTTCGTACGTGGCGTGATCGCCCGCGTGAAGGCATCGACGTAGTAGTCGAACCCCGGGTGGGGGTTCTTCTGCTCGACGAACACAACGGTGAAGCCGAAGCGCTTCGCCTTCTCCTGCCACGCCAGGTTGTTGCTCGGATGGTTGTCGCTGAAGAGCAGCACCTCGTCTCCGGCCTTGAGGTCGATTCCGCTGGACACGAGGTTGTTCGACTCGCTCGTGTTCCGGGTGATGACGACTTCTTCCGGCGTCACTCGAAGGAACGCCGCAAGCGCGGTGCGCGTGGCTTCCTTCGCACCAGGCAACCGTGCGCGATTGTGCGGCGAGGGATCGCGATCGACGCTCTCGGTCTCGCGCAGGAGCGCCTCGACCACCGGCCGCGAGGCGGGACACAAGTTGGCCGCGTTCATCACCGCCAGGTCGGGCGGCATCACGAACTGCGCACGCACCGCCGTCCAGAACGCTTCACCGGACGCGGGTCCGCCAGGAGGAAGGGCGGCCGGCGGGGCCGCACGCTGGGCCCAGGCCGGATGGGCGAACAGCGCGGCCGAGCCACCCAGCGCGAACAGCCGCGCAAAGTCGCGACGCGAAACCGACCCCGCCTCACGTGGTGCCATGGCCGACCTCCAGGTTGGAGTCAGTATACAGGCTAGCGAGGCTCCGCCTGAGACCCGCAAGCATGAACCTGCGGCTCCGCCCCGCGAGCCACAATGTTGGTTCGTCCGGCCTCCGGCCGGGCGGGATAACGAGGCTCGAGTGGGGATTCTACGGCGTCGTTTTCCCGCTGGGATCGAGGCAACAGGCCGGGCTGTTACATCGGCTCGTCGGCCGACGGCCCATACATGGATGGGACCGGCACGTTCTGCAAACGGAGGTACACGCTCATCTGACCACGGTGATGCACCAGGTGATTCAGGACGAAGCTGCGGAGAACGGCCGCCTTCGGCATGGTGAACAGCTCTTTGCCGTTGGCCGTCAGCGTCCAGGGCGCCATCAGTTCGGCATCGGACCGGCTCGCCAGCAGCGCTCGTGCCTCCTTGACGTGCCGATCGAACATGGCCAACGCCTGGGCGCTCGTGGTTGGGGGTTGGTACCCCTCTGGCCGGCGCGCCGAACCCATGTCGACACCGCTCTCGCGGATGGTCATCGTCGCCCAGGAAGGAAGCTCAGCCAGATGCTCGGCCAGCCGCCCGAGCGTCATGCTCTTCTCATGGGGCCGCCAGGCGAACTGCGCATCCGGCACGCGCTCGAGGATACGCCTCGTCAGGCCCATTTCACGATCGAACTCCGGCAGCAGCGACTCGCCGATGGCCATGCGCGGATCATAGATCCGCGCGGCGTTCAGGATCCCATCGGGGGCCGGGGCACGCGCGGGGCCGGTGCCGGAGCCGGAGCCGGGGCCGGAGCCGGCGCGGGCGTCGGCGCGAACCGCGGCGGCCAGTCGTGATCATGCAGGAGATCGGCTGGCCACGGGAGCGGGACGGGTGGCGGCTGAAGATCGAGGCCCA
>JBQTIE010000089.1:0-7768 GCA_052389315.1 Acidobacteriota bacterium | reverse complement strand
GGGGCAACGTCTGGCGGCGGTGGCGACGGCTGAGACGTCGCGGCGATCGAGGCGATCGAGGCGAGCGCCGCGGCGCCGAGCAACCACGCGTGTCGTCTCGACTTCACGCGACGCACGGCCTAAGCGTAGCACTTCGCCAGGCGTCCACGTCTTCCCGCCGTGGTCTCGGCGGCGTCGCCAGCCGGCCGCCTTGCAAGGGCGTTCACAAAACATGACTCTCGCAGGAGTTTGGGTCTTTCAAGACGTCCAGCTTGCTGCGTTCGCCAGCGGCCCTGGGCGAGCGGCGGGGCCGCCACGAGCGCAGGGCGAGAAGGCGAGAGGGTGAGGGGTCACGGCGCACGTTGGGCGAGAGGCCTTGTGAACGACGTGACCGCGTCCTTTATGATCTGAGGGATGTCATCTGCCCCAACGGACGCGCCGTCGATGGTTCCCGCTCGCGAAGCGATTGAGGTCCGCTTTACCTGGGACCTGTCTTCCATCTTCCCCGACTGGGTGTCGTGGGACGAGGCCTACTCGGCTCTCGATCGTGGCGTGGAAGCCTTTCGGGAGTACGAGGGCACGCTGGCCCAGAGCCCCCAGCGGCTGCTCCTCGCCCTCCGCGAGCAGGATGCCCTCGGCCAGCTGGCCTACAAGGTCTGGTACTATGCGTCGCTTCTCTACGACCAGGATCAACGGGACAACGAGGTGAACGCGCGCCGGCAGCGCGTCCAGCTCCTGCTGGCTCGTTGGCGCCAGGCCACCTCGTGGTTCAATCCAGAGCTGTTGCGCCTGTCGCTGGCGACGGTGCGTGAGTGGCTGGTTCAAACGCCCGACCTCGAGCTGTATCGCTTTTTCATCGAAGACCTGTTCCGGCAGCAGGAACACGTTCTTGACGAGGCCGGCGAACGCCTGTTGTCGTTGTCGAGCCGGCTGGGTGCCGTTCCCACGGATGCCTACGCCGCGCTGTCCACGGCCGACGCGCGCTATCCGACGATCTCGCTGGCGAGCGGCGATCGTGTCGAGGTGACCTACGGTCAGTATCGGAGGCTGCTGGCCACTTGTCGCGAACAGTCGGACCGTCGAGCGGCCTACCTGGCGCTGTATGACGGCTACAAGGCATCGCTCAACACGTACGCGGCGCTGTACAACGGCGTGTTGCAGCGGGAATGGTTCGAGGCGCGCGCACGCGCCTACACGAGCTCCCTCGACGCGGCGCTGTTCGGCAACAACATCCCGCCGGCGGTGGTCCACAACCTGATCCGGGAAACCAAGGCGGGCGTCGAGTCGTTCCGCCGCTATCATCGGCTGCGTCGGCGCATCCTGGGCCTGACCGAGTACTTCACCTTCGACGGCTTCATCCCGCTCGTGGACTACGACGTCAGGTACCGCTACGACGACGTGCTCGACTGGATTGCGGAGTCCGTGGCGCCGTTGGGGGAGGACTACCAGCGGCGCGTGCGCGATGCCTTCACCGGGCGCTGGATCGACGTCTACGAGAACCAGGGCAAGCGCAACGGTGCCTACTCGGCGCCCGTGTATGGGGCCCACCCGTACATGCTGCTGAACTACAACGACACGCTGGATGACGTCTTCACGCTGGCCCACGAGATGGGCCACTCCATTCACACGCTGCTCTCTCACGAGTCCCAGCCGTTCGTCTATGCGGGCTACACCATCTTCGTGGCCGAGGTGCCGTCCACGCTGAGCGAGGCGCTGCTGCTGGACTTCATGCTCGCCCGTGCGACGACGAGGGAAGAACGCGTGGTGCTGCTGCAGCACGCCATCGACGAGATTGCCGGCACGTTCTACAACCAGGTGCTCTTCGCCGATTTCGAGCTGCAGGCTCACGCGCTCGTCGAACAGGATCAGCCGATCACCAGCGACGTGCTCAGCCAGGTGTACGGCCGGCTGCTGAACGAATACTGGGGCGACGCGCTCACCGCCGACGATCGCGCCCCCTTCACGTGGGCGCGCATTCCACACTTCTTTCAGTCGCCCTTCTACGTGTACCAGTACGCGACCTGCTACGCCTCAACCGCGAGGTTGATGCAGGACATCCACGGCCGGGACCCGGCCGTGCGCCGCGGTGCCGTGGGCCGCTACCTGACATTGCTCCGCGCCGGCGGCAGCGACCATCCGATGACCCTGCTGCGTCAGGCGGGCGTCGACTTGAGCGAGCCCGAGACCGTTCGCGCCGTCGCCTCGCAACTCGATGCCCTGGTCACCCGCTTGGAGGTCGAGCTGGGCGTTTGACACGGCCGTGCCGGCCAGACCGCGACCGCGCCAGCACGCCTATTGGTACCGCAGCGCCTGCACGGGGTCGACGCGCATCGCACGACGCGCTGGGACCAGCGCGGCCAGCAGCGCCACGAGCAGCAGCACCGCGGAGACGACAAGCAGCGTGACGGGATCCCGTGGCTGCACGCCGTATAGCTCGCTTCCCAGCATGGGCATCAGGGTGAGCGCGAGCACGCCGCCAGCACCGATGCCGGCCAGCGCGAGACCTGCGGCCTGCCTCACCATCATGCCAAGCACGCCCGCGGGCCGCGCACCGAGCGCGAGCCGCACGCCCACCTCTTGCGTGCGCTCGCTCACGAGCAGCGACATCACGCTGTAGACGCCAATGCCCGCCAGCACCAGCGCCAGCAGCCCGAACAGGGACACCAGCGTGAGCACGAAGCGCCGCTGCGCGACCGACTCGGACCGCACCGAGGCCATGGTCTGGATGCGGTAGAGTGGCAGGTCCGTGTCGATCGCTCGGGCCTCGGCACGGACCAGTTCGATCATCTGATCGGCGCTCCCGGCCGTTCGCAGGACGATGTACGGCGACTGTACGCCGCCTCGGTGTGGAATGTACAGTTCGGGGGCCAGCTCTTCGTCCAGCGCACCGTGCTTGACGTCGCCGATCACGCCGACAACGGTCATCCAAGGCGCGTTCTGTCCCGTGCGGATGTGTTGGCCGACCGGGTCCAGTCCCGGAAACACCCGCGAAGCCAGCACCTGGTTGATCAGGCACACAGACGGCCCGGTCGGAGGTGCCTCGCTGGGGAGAAACGTCCGTCCGCGGAGGATGGGAATGCCCATCGCCTGAAAGTAGTCGCCGATGGCGCGGCGGAATTGCACTTCAGGCCATTCGGCAGGCGGCCGCGGCCGTTCCTGCAGGTCGATCATCGTGGTCAGCCCCGTGCTGCCCAGCGGCAGTCGCGTCGTGCCTCCGACGCTGACGACGCCGGGCAGCGCGCGCATGCGGTCCAGGAACTCCGTGTAGAACGTACTGCGTTGGTCCGGCGTCTGCAGCCGGTCGGGCAGGTTCATCTGCCAGGTGAGCAGGTTGTCGGGGCGGAATCCCGGATCGACCGCGAGCAGGGAGGCGAAGCTTCGGAGCAGGAGGCCCGCGCCGACGGTGAGCGTGACGGCCAGCGCCACTTCGGCCACGACCAGCCCCGCGCGTGCGCGCCGGCGAAAGCCGCCGCCGACGCTGCCTCGACTGTTCTCTTGCAGCGCCGCGTGCGGCGCCATCCGCGAAGCCGCGATGGCCGGGAGCAACCCTACGAAGAGGCCCGTGGCGAGCGTGACGCCCGCCGCCAGGAACAGCACGGTCCGATCGAGGGCCACCTCGTTCAGCCGCGGCAGATCGGGTGGCGCCAGGGCGATGAGGGCGGAAAGGCTCCAGGATCCCAGCAGCAGGCCCGCGAGCCCTCCAACCGCGGCGAGCAGCACGCCTTCGGTGACGGCCTGTTGCACCAGCCGGCCGCGAGCGGCGCCGAGCGCCACGCGGGTGGCCAGCTCCTTCTGGCGTGCGATTGCCCGTGCGAGGGCGAGGTTGGCGACGTTGACGGCGGCGATGAGCAGGACGAACACCACGCCGGTGAGGAGCAGGACGAGCGGCGTGCGGATGTGGCCCACCGTCTGATCGAGGATCGGCACGACCGTCGCGCCCCATCCCAGGTTGGTCTCGGCATGGCTCTGTTCGAGCTGCCGTGCCACCGTCGAGAGGTCCGCCTGCACGTCCGCGACCGAGACGCCGGGCTTCATCCGCCCGATGGCCCCCAGCCAGTGCACGCCGCGCACGAGCTGTCCGTCCGGCGTGAGCATCCGGCTGGCTGCCGCGACGGGACCTTCGAACCGCATCGGCGCCCAGAGATCGATGGTCGTCACGCGCGTGAAGCCGGAGGGACCGAGCATCGTCCCGTAGGGGAAGGTGAAGTCTGGTGGCGGCGTGATGAGCACCGCGTGGACCACCGCGAAGATCGCCGTCGTCGCGCCGATGCCCAGCGCCAGCGCGAGGATCGTCAGGGAGGTGGCCAAGAGCGTCTTGACGGCGAGGCGTAGCGCGTGCTGGAGGTCGGAGCGCAGCGTGTCCCAGAACATGGCGTGTCTCCCCGTCGGTGCGTACAGGTGAGGGCTGTGATTCGGCCAGAGCAGCAGGCGTGTCAGCGCGGACCAGCGCTCGGCCAGACCCGTCGCGACCACGGTCCCGAGCTGCACGAGTGTGGCGGCCGGACCCAGATCAGACTGCTGACGCGCGAAGTCCGCGCGCATTTCGGCCCCGAAGTGCCGCCGGAACGCGCGCGGGTAGGCGAGCAGCGCGAGACCGAACGCGAGCGACCGGGCGCGCGGCAGCCTCATGCGCCTCCGCGCGCCGCGGCACGAACCCGCACCGGTCCGAGGAGCCGCCGTGCCCGTGCTGCGGCGACCAGGCCCTCGAGACGCTCGGCCTCGGCACGTGCCACGGCGACGCCGCGCTCAGACAATCGATAGTACCGTCGCCGCTCGTCGTCATCGGCCGGGTTGGGGCGCTCGTCCAGTTCGTCGATGAGCTGCGACTCGAGCAGGCGCGCCAGGGCCCGATACAGCGTGCCGGGGTGCAGTCTGATGGCGCCGGCCGAGCGACGATCCACTTCGCGCATGATGCTGTAGCCATGCTGTTCGCCGTCGGCGAGCGCGAGGAGAATCTCGAACGCGACCGGGGTAAGCGGGAGAAAGTGGCCGGGGCGGAGTCGATCCATAGGTGCCTTGAGTATATATGCTCAAAGCGTATAGACGGGCAGGGCCGGCCAATGGTTGTATCGTCCTTCTCTCTTGACACCTCCCCCACATCTAACCTATCATCCGGATACACGGATGGATAGCGCGAAGGTCATTCCGATCGAGCGTGACGCGGCCCCCTCAGTCCTCGACCACATGGTCGTGCTCGCGGACGCGTTGCGCTGCCGCATGCTCCGGCTCCTCGAACCGCACGAACTCACGGTCTCGGAGCTGTGCGTCGTCCTGCAGCTGCCGCAGTCGACGGTCAGCCGTCACCTCAAGACGTTGGCGGACGCCGGCTGGGTGGTATCGCGCCGCGATGGCACGAGCCGTTACTACTGTCTGTCGGTCGAGGAGCTCGATGGGTCGGCACAGCGGCTCTGGCCGCTCATCCGCGAACAGCTCGGCGGCACGAGCACGGCGGAGCACGACGAGCGCCGGCTGGCGGAGGTGCTGGCGCGTCGCCGCTCGAAGTCCGAGGCATTTTTTTCCTCAGCCGCGGGCCAGTGGGATCGTCTGCGCGCGGAGCTCTTTGGCGAGTCGTTCCACGTCCATGCCCTGCTCGGCCTGCTCGATCCCGCGTCGGTGGCCGGCGACCTCGGTTGCGGGACTGGACAACTCGCGGCGCTGCTCGCGCCGCACGTGGCGCAGGTAGTCGCCGTGGACGGATCGCCAGAGATGCTGCAGGCCGCCCGCGGCCGGCTCGGCGGAGCGGGCAACGTGGAGGTCCGGCTCGGCAGCCTCGAAGCCCTGCCGGTCGACGACGGGCAGCTCGATCTGGCGGTGATGGCGCTGGTGCTGCATCATGTGCCGGATCCTGCCCGCGCGCTGGGCGAATGCGCGCGTGTGCTGAGGCGCGGCGGGCGCGCGCTCCTCATCGACATGTTGCCGCACGATCGCTCCGAGTATCAGCAGCAGATGGGGCACGTGTGGCTGGGATTCCCGGAAGGCCAGATCGGCAAGCTGCTGGCGGCAGCGGGCTTTGCCGCCACGCGCGTATGGGCGTTGCCCGTGGAGCCCGCGGCCAAAGGGCCCGCGCTGTTTGCGGCGATCGCCACGAGACACTGAAGGAAGCCGAAACGGAAGCCGTCGAAAGACCGTAGAGTCTGAACGTTGAACCACACGTCAAGGAGACGCGATGTCCACAGCCGTGAAAGAACTGCACGCGTTCGATGCCGCCCGGCAAAGCGGCCGTCAGCCGTTCAAGGTCGCCGACTTGTCGCTGGCCGAATGGGGCCGGAAGGAAATCCGCCTGGCCGAGCACGAGATGCCCGGCCTGATGGCGGTGCGCGCACGCTACCAGGGCAGCCGCCCGCTGGCCAATGCCCGCATCATGGGTAGCCTGCACATGACGGTGCAGACCGCGGTGCTCATCGAAACCCTCGCGGAGCTCGGCGCCGACGTGCGCTGGGTCTCGTGCAACATCTTCTCGACGCAGGACCACGCCGCCGCCGCCGTGGCCGTCGGCCGGCCGGAGACCGGCGGCACGCCCGACAACCCGCGCGGCATTCCGGTGTTCGCATGGAAGGGCGAGACGCTGGCTGAATACTGGTGGTGCACGGTCGAGGCGTTGCGATGGCCAGACGAGGCCGGGCCGACGCTGATCGTCGATGACGGCGGGGATGCGACGCTCTTCGTGCACAAGGCGTACGAGTTCGAGAAGGCCGGCTCGGTGCCGGCGTTCAATCCCGACCGGGAACCCGAGGAGTGGGGCGTCATCCTCGACACGCTGCGTGAAGAGCTGAAGGCGCGACCGGGCCAGTGGACCACGATCGCCAAAGGCATCCGCGGTGTCTCCGAGGAAACGACGACCGGCGTGCACCGGCTCTACGAGATGATGAAGAGCGGCACGCTGCTGTTCCCCGCGATCAACGTCAACGACTCGGTGACCAAGAGCAAGTTCGACAACATCTACGGCTGCCGGCACTCGCTGCCGGACGGCCTGGCTCGCGCCACCGACGTCATGCTCGGCGGCAAGCTCGCCGTTGTCTTCGGCTATGGCGAAGTGGGGAAGGGCTGCGCGCAGTCACTCAAGGGGCAGGGCTGCCGCGTCGTGATCACTGAAATCGACCCGATCTGCGCGCTGCAGGCCGCGATGGAAGGGTTCCAGGTCGTGACCATCGACGACGTCGTGGACAAGGCGGATATCTTCATCACCGCGACGGGGAACTTCAACATCATCACCGTCGATCACATGAAGCGGATGAAGCACAACGCGATTGTCGGCAACATCGGGCATTTCGACAACGAGATTGACATGGCGGGGCTGAAGAAGCAGCCCGGCATCAAGAAGATCAACATCAAGCCGCAGTACGACGAGTGGGTGTTCCCGGACGGCCACTCCGTCCTGGTGCTCGCCGAAGGGCGGCTCCTGAACCTCGGCTGCGCCACGGGCCATCCCAGCTTCGTGATGTCGGCGTCGTTCACCAACCAGGTGCTGGCGCAGCTCGAGCTGCATGCCAATGCGGAGGCCATTGGACTGCAGGTGCTGATGCTGCCCAAGAAGCTGGACGAGGAGGTGGCCCGTTTGCACCTCGATCACCTCGGGGTCAAGCTCACGACGCTGTCGAAGGCGCAGGCCGACTACATCGGCGTCCCGATGGAGGGCCCCTACAAGCCGGATCACTACCGGTACTAGCTAGGAGCCCGTCTGAGTAACCGCTGTGATAGCCATTTGGTCCTGTGCTGCGCGTCGACGATCGCTGAGTAAGAAGGAATGGGCCCCTGGCGGTGCGGATGCGGGTGCGGTCTCAGCAGAGCC
>JBQTIE010000088.1:0-12365 GCA_052389315.1 Acidobacteriota bacterium | reverse complement strand
CCAGCCAGTGGCGGGACGCGTACGCGTCCATGCTCGTGGATCTCGCGCGACTGACGGTCGCGCGCCAGGAGCAGCACGCGTCCGATATCAGCCACCTGGCACCGCGGGGAGGACCCGACGACGTCATCTCGGTGCCCCGGCACCCGGGCGCGCTGTTTGCGACGATCGGCAGCCGGCGCGATCACCCGACCACAAGAGTCCGCGAGCGCCTGTTGCGGTTCCTTCGGCACCAGACGGGGCAGCGCTTTGGCGACGACCTCGATCGCTGGCGCGCCTGGACGTGGAGCCTCGCCGCCGATCCGCACCCTGAGTATCTGGCGTTCAAGGAAGAGCTGTACGGGCGCATCGAGCCCGCGACGGCGGCCTTCTTCGCGTCGCCCGCCGAGCTGGCCATTCGCCTCGACGAGATCGAGTGGACCCGGCTTGGACCGAACGAGGTGCCGCCCCTCCATGCCCCGCCGCACGTCGGCGCTGGCGAGGCCCGTCACATGCGTGATGGTCACCGGGTGTTCGGACTGGTCCGCAATGGGGAGGCGCGCGCGTACCCCGCGCGTATCCTCGCCTCGCATCAGGTGGCGCACGATCGACTGGGCGGCCACGACGTGCTCGTGGTGCACTGCCCGCTGTCCGGCGTGATCACCGCCTATCATCCGGCGGATGCCGGGCAGCCGCTGACGTTCGGAGCCAGCGGGCTGGTGTATCGCTCGCAGGGCCTGCTCTTCGATCGCCAGACGCGCAGCCTGTGGAGCCCGATGACGGGAGAGCGGCTCGTGGGCGGGCCCGCGACGCCCCTGCGCCGGCTCCCGATCGTCGTGACCAGCTGGGGCGCCTGGAGGCGCGAGCATCCCGGCACGACCGTGCTCTCTCCCGACACGGGACACCGGTTCACCTACGTCGAGGGCGCCATCACACGGGCGCGCCTGCGTCGTGTCGGCGTGGCCTTCCCGGTTCCGCCGGTGGTGCCGGAGCTGGACGGGGATGCCGAGATCCTCGGCGTCCCCCCGCTCGTGTCGGCGGGCCGGGGCCGGCCGATGGCGGTGCCGGCGCGATCGCTCGGGCCCGGCGCCGTGCGCGCCATGGCCACGGACGCCGCGCGACTGGTGATCGTCACCGGGCGCCAGGGCCTCGCGCGCGTCTACGACGCCGGTGAGGTCGAGTTCGGCCGCCTCGAGCGCGATGGGCAGTTGCAGGACCAGGCCGGACGGCCGTGGCGCATCGAGGAGGACGCGCTGGTGCTCGTGTCCGATCAGGCGTCCCGCGCGCCGCGGGTGCCGGCCGTGTGGGCGGCGTGGGCCGCGTGGCACGCGCGCTTTCCCGACACCGTGCTGGTGCGGTAACGCGCCTGCGGCGCGTGTCGTCGGCGCCCGCTACGGTGCCCCCATCACCTTCAGAAACTCGCTCCACGCCATCACCGGGCCGTGGATCGGCGCCATGGTCACCACGTCCAGCTTCAACCGCTGCACGTTGTTGAGGAGCGCCTTGGCGGCCGCGGTCGGTCGCGCCGGCGTGCCCGCAGGCGGCGGGCTGAACATGTCCGCCTGGACGAGGATCTTCTCCTTCGGGAGGTAGGCGATCAGCATGCCATCGACGTGATTGAGCCCTTGCATGCGGTGCACCTCCATCGTTCGCGTGCCGTCGCTCAGCGTGTGCCTGGCCTCGACGATCTCGAAGCGGTACCCTTCAGCCGTCTCCTCGGGTGGATAGAGTGACAGCCGATCGGGCTGCAGCGTCCGCTGCGCGGTCTGCGAGAGCAGCTCCTGGCCGTAGAACTCACGGTTGCCCCGATACGTGATGATCGCGGAGCCCTCCTCGTGCACGTAGGCGCGAAGCCCGCCGGAATGATCGAAGTGGTGGTGGGTGTTGACGACGAAGTTGATCGGCTTGTTCGCAAAGAGCTTCCTGACCTCCGCGATGACCGCCAGCGAACGCTCCTCGTTGAGCGGCGCCTCGACGACCGCCACGAAGTCGCTGAACTCGACGGCCACACTGTGATGGGACCCGCCGCCCAGGAGATACACCCCGTCTGCCAGCTTCTGTGATTCGACCCGTACGGGCGGAATCGCGGCCCTCCGCACGGCCTCGGGCACGGTGATCGGTTCACCGCACGCGTTGGCCTGCACGTCGCTGACCGTCAGATCGAATCCGTGATGGCCGCCCCGGACGATGGGATTGCCGCTGGCGTCGTTGTCCAGATCGTCGTGGTGGTGGATGCGCGTCGGGAACTTCACCGTTCCGAAGTCCTTGTAGTTGCTGTACACCGTTTCGTAATACATGTCGCCGATCACCACGTTGGGGACCCAGGTCTGCACCCGCTCGATGACGTTGTCCGCGTTGATCGTGGCGTTGACGCGGTACTTGTCGAGCATCGTGACGGAGATGATGGTGAGTCGGCGCTTCGCCGCGCCTGCCCCTTCTCCGCCCTCGTTCCGGACGAGGACGACCGGGTTGGTCGCGCTCAGGGCGGCTTTGACAAACCCGGGGGGCGTCAGCCAGAGGTCGAGCTGCCGCTGCCAGGCCGCCGCCGGCTGCGGAATGGGGCTCGCGCCCTCGGCCCAGGCGTAGCCGCCGCTGACGAGCATGACCTGTCGAACCTCGCCGTCGATCGGGACGCCGCCGCCGCGCGGCGGGTTGTTGCCTTGCCGCCGCACCTGCGTTTCCCGCGCGGCCTTCTCGTCGAAATTCACGGTCCTGGTGTAGCTCGCCAGCTCTACGCGCGGCCAGTCTTCCCTCGGCGTGTAGTTCTGACCCACGAAGCCGACGTAGCCGCGTCCGGAGTAGGTCACACAGCGCAGGCCGTCGGCGCCGATGTTGCGCGCGACCGCCTGGAGGACGACCTTCGCCGACGGGGCCTGCGCGCGCGCCGCCTGTGGCGACGCCGCCAGGGGGATGAGCAACCAGCTGAGCAACGAGAGCCGTCGTGCCATCGGGGCCTCCGTTCGAGCGATGCGGCCTCACGGGTTCGCGGCCAGGTGTTCGGCGAACTCGCGAGCTGGTGCCTGTGCGTTCGCCTGGGTGGTGTCTGGGGCCGCGGCATTCTGCCGTCTTTTCCGCCCAAGAATACCGTGTTGACCCGATAGATCCGAAGCGGCCTGCGGCATATCGTCAACTGACGTCAATCCCTCTTGCAGAGGAGTTGTGTATGCCCATGCACCTTCTGTCGATGGTCGTGGCCGCCGCCATCCTGGTGCCGGCCCACGCGGCAGCGCAGGTCGGGAGCGGGAGCCTCAGGGGGTACGTTCGTGACCAGCAGGGCGCTGTGCTTCCCGGCGTCACGGTGACCGCGACGAGCCCGGGCGCGATTGCCCCGGTGACCGGCGTCAGCGGCAGCGATGGCTACTATCGCCTGGTCAATCTCCCGCCCGGCACCTACACCGTGACGGCGGAGCTGTCGGGATTCCGGACCTACCGGCGCGAGGGCATCCTGCTCCGCGCGGGCGCCAACTTCGCGGTAGACGTCACGCTGCAGCTCGGCGCGCTGGAGGAGACGATCACGGTGTCCGGCGAGACACCCATGCTCGAGGTGTCGAAGCCCAGCAACGTGCTGAACATCGACGGTGAATTCCAGCGGCAGATGCCGATTCACGCACGACGCAACTGGACGGACTTTCTGGAGCTGACCCCGGGCGTCAACGCCCGGCCGTTCGACGATGGGAGCGGCCGGATGGTGTATTTCGGCCACGCCACCGAGCATTTCGCGCATGTCGTGCAACTGGAAGGGATGAATGCGGGCAGCTACAACGACTTCCAGCCGACCTACGTCCAGATGGGCGCCGACATGATCGACGACATCCAGGTGAAGACGGGCGGTGTGGACGCCTCGACGCCGATGGGCACGGGCCTGGCCATCAACGTCGTCACCAAGAGCGGCGGCAATACGTTCAAGGGCGCAGCGGCCTATGCGCTCCAGCCGCTGGATTGGGCTTCGGACAATACGTCGGCGCGCACCGTGTTCGCACTGCCAGGCGAGCTGGGCGGCGGCGAGCGGCTGTCCACGGCGGGCACGACGCCTCGACTCGGCGTCAATCAGGTGGACTTCTCGATCGGCGGCCCGATCAAGCGGGATCGCATCTGGTTCTTCGGGGCGTACCGCTTCCAGAGGACCACCGTCGGCATCAGCCGCATCGACAAGCAGGTCGCCGACATCACCGGCTTCTTCCCGGATCGGCAGCTCTTCAACAACCAGGTCCGCAACCACCAGCCGTACGCGAAGGTCACGTCGCGTCTGGGGAACACGCACGAGCTGGCCGTCTTCTACCAGCAGGATCGCCTCCACGGCACGAACCATTGGGAATGGTACTACGATCCCATCGGCGCCTATTCGAACGGCGGCAGCCTGTACGGCGCCAAGCTGAGCTCGGCCTGGGGGTCGAACGTGACGACCACCTTCGTCGCCGGCTACAACAACAAGCGCGGTGCCGACGGCGAGACGTACGGGGCGTTCGGGTTCGACGGATCCGGTCCGAATACCGTCATCTACGGCGGCACGCGCATCAGCGGCGGCCTCATTCAGGGGACGGGACGGATTCTCGAGGGCGGGAATCGCTCGACTGAGAGCATCCTGCCCGCATCGCTCATCAACCTCCGCGGCGACCTGACCTGGTACAAGCAGGGATGGGGAGGGTCGCATGAAGTTCAGACCGGGTTCTTCGTCGCGCCGAACAACGTGTACGATCTCCTGACCCGTTATACGAACAACGGGTTCATCCTCGAGGAACGTGTGCCCGTCGATCTGAACAATCCGTCGCTGGGCACTCGGCCGTTCCGGCGCCAGTATGCGAGCCCCACCGAAATCCAGACCCGAAAGGCCCGCGACCGCGACTACGGCATCTACCTGCAGGATTCCTGGAGGCCCAACCAGCGGCTGACGGCGAACATCGGCCTGCGGGTGGACTTCGTCAAGCGCGTTGACCAGCTCTTCGACGTCGTGCGCCAGCAGAGCACCGAAGTGCAGCCGCGGGCCGGCCTCTCGTATCTCGTGACCGGGGACGCCCGCAACGTGCTCCGGGCCAGCTACGCGCGCGTGCCCGAGCAGGTCATGGGCCGCGACGCGGTCACGACCTTTGGCGCGAGCAGCAAGGTGTCGTTCCGCAATGAGTACGACAACAACCTCGACGGCGTCTTCGAGACCCTCCGCGAGACGCCCGCCGTCACCGAGCAGTTGGCGGGCCAGGAGTTTGCCCCGGACCTGCATCAGCCCTGGGTGGACGAGTTCATCGTCGGCTACCGCAAGCAGTTTCCCAAGCTGGTGAGCCTCGATGTCGCCTACATCGACCGGACCTACAACGACAACTGGGCGGAGGTCGACATCAACGGCTTCTGGCCGGCCGGCCCCGGCCAGCCGTTCGGGGGCTGGGGACGCGTGGATCCGAATCGGGGCCGGGTGGATCAGCAGTCCAACAACACTTGGAGCCGGCTGAACTACCGGGCGATTGAGCTGACCATGGTCAAGAGCATGGCGAACAACTTCCAGGCCATGGTCGGGATCAATCGGCAGTGGCAGAACATCAGCGGGACGTGGAACCCGACCGATCCGGCCCGCTTCATCCAGCCCGGCGCCTTCGCCAGCGACAAGCTCCTGCCGATGCCGCGCGGCAACAACGAAGAAAACTCCTTGGGCGGCGACAGCTACGGCCCGACGTGGAAGAAGTACTCGATGCGCTTCGGCGGAACCTACATGGCCCCCGGGGGCATCAGCATGGCGGCCAGCCTGACGATCCAGGCCGGCCCGTGGTCGGGCGCGTTGATTCGACAGCTCCCGGCCAATGACGCGGACATCGCCCGGTTCGGGCCGACGACCTTCCGGCTGCCGAACGGCACGAGCCAGTCCAACCCCCTCTCGACGCGCAACCGCTTCGTCTATGACACGCGCGGCGAGGGGCAGATTCAGGCGCCGGCGGTCAAGACGCTGGGGCTCAAGGTGGGCAAGGTGCTCCGCTTTGGCCGGTCGCGGCAGGTCGAGGTGTCGGGCAGTCTCTTCAACCTGTTCAACGCGGGAGGGTTCCACCAGTTCACCTACAGCTCTGCCTGGGCGACCTTCAGCCCGAACTTCCTGCAGATGCGGAGCCGTCAAAACCCGCGGGCGATGCAGTTGACGATGGTCTTCCGCTACTGACCGGCGCGCGCCGAGCGCGCTGACACTCAGCGGCCACGAGCCGCTCTTGGGCCACAGCCCCGAGCGGCTCGTCAGGAGGGAGCGTGCCTGCCCTCCCTGCGAGCCGCGCGGGCGCGAATGCAGGCGGTCGGCCGGCGTCCGCCTGGTGTGTTTTTCCTCTCAGATTACAGCCTTCACCGGATACCCAAGGCCGCTCCCAGGGCGTAGCGTGGCAGATCGGTCGTCTCGTCAGCCTCCGCGCACGTGTGTCGTTTCTCCGTGTCTTCAAGCTCGAGGAGGTGTGGCATGCATCGGAGTCTTCTGGCTTTTCCCCTCGCGGTGTTCCTCATCCTGTTTGCGACGTCTGGCATCCACAGCCCGGCAGAGGCCCAGCAAGCCACGTCGGAGCTGCAGGGCAAAGTGGTCGATCAGCAAGGATCCGCGATGCCCGGGGTCACAATCGTCATCCGCAATCAAGACTCGGGCCTCTACCGCGAGGCCGTCAGCAACGCCGACGGATCGTATTTCGTCACGGCGATGATCCCCGCGGTGTACGAAGTGTCCGCCGAGCTGCCCGGGTTCAAGAAATACGCGCGGCGCGGCGTCCGGCTGGAGGTCGGCAAGACCACAACGGTCGAGATCCGCCTCGAGCTCGGCGGCATCGAGGAAACGGTGACGGTCACGGCCGAGGCCCCGCTGGTCGATGTGAGCTCGAAGGAGGTCGGCGGCTACATCCAGAGCCAGGAACTGCTGGACACGCCGTCGTTCAATCGCAACTTCACCGGCTATCTGGGCCTGCTGCCCGGTGTCGTCTCCGGAGGCTCGACGGCGTCGTTTGCGGCCGACTCGATCAGCGTCAACGGGCAGAGCACGGTGAACGTCGCCTACAACTTCGACGGCGCCAGCAACGACGATGACAACCTCGGCGGGTCGGCTGGGGCCCAGGCGCGGATTCCGGTGGAGGCCGTGCAGGAGTTCCAGCTCCTCACCGGGCAGTTCGATGCCGAGTTCGGCCAGGCGTCAGGCGGCGTGCTGAACGCCGTGTCGAAACAGGGGACGAACCGGTATCGCGGCAGCGTCTTCGGGTTCTTCAAGGACGCGGCCATCACCGAAGAGGATTTCTTCGTCCGGACCCAGCGTCTCGACAAGCCCGACACGAAGGAACAGCAGTGGGGCTTCACCGTGGGTGGGCCGCTCGTGCGCGACAAGATCCACTTCTTCTGGAGCCTTGAACGTGTGGCGCAGAACAAGGGCGTCACCGTGAACATCCCGGCGCGTCCGGAGTTCAACTTCGCGGGAGTGGAGGAAGTGCGTCCCTGGAATCTCTTCGGCCGAGGGGACCATCAGATCAACGCCAACCACACGTGGGGCGTTCGCTGGCTCTACGAGACCTCGCCGTCCAGCCACCTGGCACCGACCTGGAAGCAGGGCAGCGAGGAGATCGAGCAGGATCACGACTGGGCGACGGTCGGCACGTTGAACTCCGTCCTCGGGAACAACAAGGTCAATTCGCTGACGATTGGGGCCGTCTACGAGAACCTCCATTGGGAATCCTCCGCGGATGGGTTCAGCGGCGCCCTGCAGTCGACGCGACCGCCCCGCCTCGACCATCTCACCTACACGGCCGGCGCCATCGACACGTCGTTCTTCCGCAAGAACCTGACCTACAGCCTCGAGGACAAGTTCTCGTGGTTCGTGCCGAACAAGATGGGGAGCCATGACGTCAAGTTCGGTGCCCAGTACCGCTACATGCACCTGGACTACTTCGAGGCCAACGACCGCAACGGCACGTTCACGTTCAACACCGATCTCGACTTCAATCCGGGCAATCCCTTCACCTATCCGGAGCGGCTCAACGTCCAGGTCCCGGGCGACCGGGAGTACGTGCAGTTCGGCCACCTCATCGGCGGGTTCGTCCAGGACAAGTGGCGACTCAACAACCGGCTGACCATCAGCCTCGGGGCGCGGTACGACCTGGAGCTGCTGCCGACGCCCAACGCGGAGAATCCGTTCTGGAACAGCTCCGCGAAGTACCCGATCGACAAGAACAACTTCGCGCCACGTCTCGGCTTCTCGCACGTCCTCGATCGCGACGCCCGTTCGGTGCTGCGGGGCGGGTACGGACGCTTCTATCAGAAGAACCGCCTGACGAACCTGAACGAGCTGATCCCCCTGGGGGTCTTCACCGACTCGTTCAACGTGCTCTTCCCGCTGAACAGCATCGATCCCGGACCATCGAGCGGCCGCTTTCCGACCGATCCGCTGCTGGTGAACGGACCCGTCGTCAATCGGACGCTCCTTGCGCAGATGTTCCCGCCGGGCACGCGGCAGCGCAATCGAGGTACCGTCTATCTCGACAATCCCGATCGCCGGAGCGCCTACGCGGACCAGTTCTCGGTAGGCGTCGAGCGGCAGATCGCGCGGGACATGGCGGTCAGTGCCGACTACATCCGCATCCAGCAGCGTGACCTGCTGCTGGGGTTCAACCTCAATCAGCCGACCCGATCGAGCACGAGCCGGACGGGGCGGCTGATTCGACCGCTGCCCGACTTTTCGCGGGACGTGCTCCAGATGCTGAGCGCCGGATCGATCGATCATGACGGCCTTCAGGTACAACTGGACAAGCGCTACAGCAACAACTACCGCTGGCGGGTGTCGTACACGCTCGGACACACGCGAGGCAATACGGCGTTCGGCAACCGGGAGACGGTCCCGACGCAGTTGGGCAACGACCTGCGGCTGGATCAGAACGAAGGGCCCGCCGGCAACGACCGGCGCCACAACTTCGTGACCAACTGGACCTGGGAAGTGCCAGGCACCAGGGGGCTGCGCTTCAGCGGCGTCTTCCGGGCGATGAGCGGGCTGGCGTTTTCGCTGATGGACAGCAGCGCCGATCTCGATCGGAACGGGTCGTTCGCCAACGAGTGGCTGGCGCCTGGCACCTACAGCGGGCGCGGCGACAACGCGTACACCGTCGAGTACAAGGGCGGGCCGAACGGCGCGCGGGGGCCGGCGTTCTACCAGCTCGACCTGCGAGGCGGCTACAGCTTCAGGTTCGCCGACGGTCAGTCGTTCGAGCTGTACGCCGACGTCATCAACGTGACGAACCGATCGAACTTCGACCCGCCCTCGGGCGACCGGCGTTTGAGCAGCTTCCTGGTACTCCGGGAACTGGTCAACGACGGGCTGCCGCGGCAGGCGCAGGTCGGCCTGCGCTTGGCGTTCTGAAGTGACGCGGTCTGGAGCCCGGCGCCACCTGGCGCCGGGCTCAGCAGACCTGGTGGCCCGCAGTCAGTAGTTGACCCGGAAGCCGAATTGGAGCTGGCGCGGCTGATAGAAGATGTCGGTCGAGCTGGCCGGCTGCAAGTACGTGTTGGAGCCGAACACCCCGTTGTAGGTCGTCAGGTTCTCGATGTTCAGCACGTTGAACGCCTCGACGATGCCTTGCAGCCGCACGCGCCCCACGGCCACCGTCTTGGCGATGCGCACGTCCAGCTTGTAGTCGTTCGTCGGCGTCCGTGCGCTGTTGCGGCCAATGGTCCGGCCGGTCGCGTCGAGCCAGCGCCCCGTGCCGGTGCCGAACGGATCGAGGTTGGTCCGCGTGTTGATCGGCCGCTTCGAGCCGGCGAAGAAGATGCTGCTGAGCTGGAATCCCCACGGCAGCCGGCTGACGGTGTTCGTGATGAAGCGATGGCGTTGATCGCTGGCCGAGAACGCCCACTCGTCGGCGAGATTGAAGGGGTTGGTGACCCCGTCGAACCGGTTGCTTTCGTGATCGCTGCGCGTCCACGACAGCGTGTAGCTCCCGGACGACTGGGTCTTCAACCATTCCGGTCCGATCTCCCGGGCCTGGAACCCGAACTGCCACCCGTTGTAGAGCGAACTCGCCGTCGTCTCGTAGCGCGTGATGTCGTTGAACTGTGGAAACGGCCGCCCGTTGCGCGGGTGAATGGGCAGGTGAGTCACCGGGTCTTCAAAGAAGTTGATGCTCCGCGACCGCGGCTCATTGAAACCCTCCGCGCGGATGAAGTCGAGCTGGACCGCGTAGCGCTGCCCGAGCTGCTGCGCCAGGCCCACCGACAGCTGATCCTGCGTCGGCGTCCGATAATCGTTGGCAATCACGGTCATGTTGCGCGGCAGGTTCTGGCGCTTGATGTCCTCGAAGGTGATGCCGCGCAGGGGATCCGTGTAGGACGGGTTCAACACCGTCTGGGTCGCGAACTGGAAGAGCAGCTGCCGCCGCTCGTTGCTCGTGATGTTGAGGAGAACCTTGTCGAAGTTCCGCCCGTAGCCTCCTCGCACCACGGTTCGTCCGTTCCCGAGCAGGTCATACGCGAACCCGAGCCTCGGCGCAAAGTTGTTGTAGTCCCCCTTCTTCTTGCCAGGCTCGATCGGATTCTGCAGGTCCTTGTTGACCGTGCCCGTCTCGACGTCGTAGCGCACGCCGAGGTTCAACGTGAGTTTCGAAGACAGCGCCCAGTCGTCCTTGACGAAGGCCGCGTAGGTCGGGTTGTTGATGATGTAGGACGGGTCGCCCAGGACGACGGCGTAGCGTGTCGGCGCGGGATAGGTGCTCGGGTCGTTGGGATCGCGGGGATCGGTGGCGAAGGTGAACTGCGCCCCGTGGGGGGCCGAGCTCGGGAACGCCCCCCAGAACCTCGGCCGGAAGAACTGGAACCCCGCCCGCAGGTTGTGCTCTCCACGCCACGCGGGGATGAAGTAGCTGATCGAGTTGTTGATCTGGACGTTGAACTCCTTCCACCACTGCGGCGAGTTGGTGGGTGAGCCGATCACGATCGAGGGAAACGTGTGCAGCGGCATCGTGGAGTTCGAGATGAGCCGGTTGTCGATGGCCGAAAAGCCCGCGCGGATCTCGTGCACGAGGCGACTGCTGACCACCCACGTGTCGCCGATGGCCACGTCGGTGTTGTCGGAAGGCCGGCTGTATCCGTTTGACAGGGCGTTCCGGCCGCCCACGCCGACGTTGAGTTGCTCCCAGTTGTACTGGGACGCACGGGCGAAGACGCGGTGCGACTGCCCGGCCTGCGCATCGACCCGCACCGTGGTGTAGTGACGCGTGATGCCGTTGTTGGCCGGGACGTCAAAGGCCGTGAATCCGGTGCGGGGGATCGCCGTCACGTCGCGGGTCTGGTATTCGTAGCTCACGAAGAAGAACGCGCGATCGCGCCGGATCGGGCCGCCGCCATTCAGCCCGGACTGCTTCTCGCGGAATGGAGACACCTGCTTGGTAATGAAGTTCCGAGCGTCCCCGAGGTCGCTGTCGCGGACGAAGGTGAACCCCGTGCCCCTGATCTGGTTGGTGCCAGACTTGGTCACCGCATTGATCACCACCCCGGCGGCACGGCCGTACTCCGCGTCGTAACGGTTGGTGATCACCTCGAACTCCTGGATGTTCTCCTGGCTGTACCCCTGGTTGGAGCCGCCGCAGCACTGGTTGCTGACATCGACGCCGTCTACCTGGTATTTCGCCATGTCACCGCCGGCAAAGCCCGCGCGGATCGTTCCCGGGTTTCCGCGCGCGCCTGGCACCAGCGCGACCAGGTCCAGCCAGTTGCGTCCGTTGAGCGGCAGGTTCTCCACTTGCGCGGCCGACACACGCCCGGCCAGTTCCGACTTCTGCGTTTCGACCAGCGGCGACTCGCCCGTGACCGTCACGGTCTCCTGCAGGGTGGCCACCCGCATCGCGAAGCTCAGCACGAGGGACTGACCGACTTCGAGCGGGAGGTTCTCCTGTACGAACGTGTTGAATCCAGCCAGCTCGAGTTGCAGCCGATAGCGTCCAACCTGCAGCGCCGGCATCAAGAACACTCCGGTCGTCGAGGTCACCGTCGTCCGAATCGTCCCGGTGTCCACGTGCGTCGCGGTGACGGTGACGCCCGGGAGCGCACCGCCGCTCTCGTCGACGACGGTCCCGCGGATTTCCGCCTGTCCGATCTGGGCGTTGGCCGATGACGCCGCGATCAGGATGCCGAGGAGCCCAGCCAGCGCGACTCTATCAGTCACTCGAAGCTGCATGTCCGCCTCCTTCGTCCGACCGTCGTGGGATTCAAGCAATAAACCGCCCCCCGCGTCCCTGGCGCCGACGGCGGGGGCGGGCGCCAACTACCATGCGCCTGGAAGTGCGGCGCGTCAAGGGGTCACCCAGCTCCGTGGCAACGCTCGTGGGAAAGTGCCCTCGACGTGTGCCGCCGGGTTCACGTCGGGACGAGGGCACAGGCATGTCCTCGGACCCCGGGCGAGTCACCACCCGGGT
>JBQTIE010000087.1:0-21484 GCA_052389315.1 Acidobacteriota bacterium | reverse complement strand
GGGTGGGGGCCCCCCCACCGGGGGGTGTTCCGGCGGGGGGCCCCCCCGCCACCAAGGTCAGCCGCCGAAGTGCGCCGCCAGGGCAGCGAACGCTTCGCGCCACTGCGCTCGCCGCTGCTCGACGACGTCAGGCGCCGCGAGCTTCATATGCTGCACGACCAGCGAGGCCTTGCCGCCGGGCTTGGGGGTGATCCGCAGCTCGACGGTGGTCTCGTCCCACTTGTAGCGGAAGCGGGCCTGACCATCGGGCTTGACGATGAACCCGGATGGACGTGACGTCGACGCCGTCTTGCCCGAGGACGCGGCGGGCGTGGAAGCCTTGGACGCCTTCCCGCTCTTGCGAGCCCCGGCGGCAGACGGCGACGCGTCGAGCGCCCGCGCGAGCGCCGTGATGAGCACGGGCTCTGCGCCGTCGGCCCAGCGCGCCCTCGTGCGAGGGTTCGTCAACGCCCCGACAATGGCCTTGCTCGACGCGGCGACCACCTTCGACGCCGAGACCTCGTACTCGCCGTCGCACCGCTGGTTGAGCACGCGAATGCCCCGGGCACGTTCGTAGGCGACGGTGATCCCTTGCGCGTACCATCCGTCTACGCCGTGGTCCTCGTAGAGATGTCGTGCCGCGGCTGCGTGCCCTTTCTCCGGCGCGCCGAACCGATCGAGGACGTCGAACCAGCGATCGAGGCCGTGGCCCGTCTTCTCACGGCTCTTCGCGTCCGACACGCTGCCCTTTGCGGTGACGGGCGCGCTCGCCGACACTCTGGTGGCAGGATTCTCCGCGCGACTCGGGCGCGATGTCTGGTGCGCCTGCGCGGCGGGTCGGCGAGGTGTCTCGGTCCCAGACGACGATCGCGGGATGGCTGCGGCCGGCGCCGCTGCAGCGTGGCCCGAGGCAGGCTGCGTCGCCTTGGCCTTGCGGGCGTTCAGCACATGGCGTCGAGCGGTGGTGTAGCGTTCGCCGGTTTTGGCGGCACGGGCGCGGATGGCGGTCTTGAAGGCGCGAGCGCGAGTCATGACAGGTCCTTCTCTGGCCACACGACCCCCAGCCCCCGCCTGCTGGTCGCGCGACCACGTGAAGAACCATGGTTGACAGCCCGAGGTGCGAAGACCCCTTTGCCCCGATGGCAGGCCCCGCGGGGGGAGGCCCGAGTCGAGGTGAGGCGCCAGGCCAGCGCCACCCGAGACTGTATCACCGGAACCGGCCCGGGAAAAAAAAGGGGAGGCGGCCCGCACGGCTCCATCCGCGGAACGCCCGCCCCCTGCCGCTCGCCATGCCATCCCGACCGCTGGCCGCCGCCCGGTAAACCTCGCGAGCCGGGATTCGTCTAAGCAATGCGTGGGCGGCAAGAACTTCCCTTCTTGGAGCATGAGATGACCAAACAGACCCGAACGAACGCGTTGTTAGGCGTGGCCCTGATCGCCGGTGCCACGATGGTCTTCGCGGCAGCGAGCGCGGCGCGGCTCGCGGCGCAATCGAGCGACATCACCCTCACCGTGAAATACACCGGCAAGGGCGACGTGGATGCGACGCACCGCCTGTGGATCTGGCTGTTCGACACGCCGGACATCGGTCCGGGTGCCATGCCCTTCGACGAGCGGTCGCTCGAGAAGAACGGCGACTCGATTACGTTCAAGGGCGTGACGGTAAAGAACGTCTACGTGGCGGTCGCCTATGACGAGCAGGGCGGCTTCATGGGACAGGCCCCGCCGCCGTCGGGCTCGCCGGTCACCGTCCATGGCGCGGAGGCGGCGGGCGCGCCGGCGCCGATCACGCCGGGCGAGAAGGGCGCGGTCACCATCACGTTCAACGAGACAGTCAGGATGCCGTAAGTGCGGGGGCTCGGTGCCTGGGTACCTCGGATGCGGGGACCGTCTCGCGCGGCGCGGAGCTCAGCGGCTCGGGTGCTCGAGTGCTCGAGTGCGGCGGCTGGCCAGGGGGCAGGCGCGGAACAATTCGCGTCCGCTCCCGGTTTTTTCCCGGCCATTCTCTCGGCGGCACCGAAACCTGCCCATCCTGGCGCCTGATTGATTCACTGCTACCCGGCATCGCGCTTGCTCTGTCCAGGTCGTGGCGACCTTGAACGCTCGTGAGCCCCCGCTCTCCGCTGGGCCAGACGAAGCGGACGGCGCGGCTCCAGGTGCTTGGTCACCGTCCGCGCCCAAAGTCGTCTATTGGCATCGCGACCTGCCGCCCCTCGACGGCGTTGTCCTCGCCGAGCACATCGTCGAAGCCACGAGCCATCGGGTGCCTGGCACGTTGGCCCACCGTGACACGCTCTGGGACGAGTGCTATGGCGACCTGATGACGCGCACGGAAGATCGCCTGCGGCAGGAAATCGAGCGGCTCGGCGGACGCTACGCCCACGTGCTGGAAGAGTCGATCGACAGCCAGCACAATGAGGCCACCGGCGAGAGCTGGCTGCACGGACGATTCACGTACACCCTCTTCGGATAGCTAGCGAGGCTTCGCCTCAGACCGCCGAGCATGTTGGGCGGTGAGGCTCCGCCTCGCTAGCGGCAGTATTGGTTTTGCCCGGCCTCCGGCCGGGCCAGAGTCTTGAAGGCCGATTGAAAAACTTGACTCATTCGTAAGGATTCTCGGCCTTCAAGACTCTAGTGCACCTGGAGCAGGTGCTCGGGTGCCTCACGTGCTGAGGTGCCCGAGACGACCGCGACCGCCGCGGCGCCGAGATACGTCACCGGGTCGGAGGCGCTCACGCCGAACACACCGAGGACATGGCGCGGGCCAGCGCGAACGCGCCGATCACTCCGACCGCGACTCCGGCTAGGGTGAGGCGCAAACTGTCGCCGATCACGGCACGGGCAATCGTGTCGGGCGAGGCTCCAAGCGCAAGACGAAGGGCGATTTCCGGAATCCGCTGGCTGACCGTGTATGACACCACGCCATACAGTCCAGCTGTTGCCAGTAGGCCAGTAGAAGGGCGATGATCGCGAACGCGGCGAACATGGCACTCAACAGACGGCCGGTCGCGAAACCGTCGTCGAGCGTCGTGCTCACCGGGCGCAGATCGCGCAGTGGCAGGTCGGGATCGACGTCCCGAATCGCTGCGCGTAGCGACGAGGCGAGGCGCGCTGGTGCTGAGGTGCGTAGCACGACCTGCATCCGACGCGTGGGCCGGTGAGCGTTGAGGACGTACACGGTCGGTTGCGGAGGCTGGTCGATGTCGGCATTGGCCGTATCGTTGACGACGCCGACGACGGTCGCCGCCAGGGCCGACACGGCATCGTCGTTCGCGATCTGCACGACGGCGCCGAGGGCGCGCGCCTCGCCGCCCCAGTATCGTCGCGCCGCCTCAGCTGATATCACCGTGACCGGCGCCGCGGTCGCGGCGTCGTCGGGCACGAACGCCCGGCCGGCGACGATCGGCACCTGGAAGACCCGGAAGACTTCGGGGGTCGTGACGATGAGCTCGGCGGTGGGCCGACCGGCACCTGTCGAGTCGCGGCCGGCGATGTCGAGCGGCACGCTCGGCGGATTGTGGATCACGGGCAGGCCGCTGACCATCGTCGCGGCCTCGACGCCTGGAATGGCGCCCACGCTGTCGACGATGTGTCGCTGCCTGCCATCGCCTCGTCGATCTCGAGGCGCGCCAGACTGATGTGCGGCAGGCGCTTGCTCGCTCCTTCTCGAGGCAGCGACGAAGGAGCGTCCGCATCGCGGCCGGCGTGTGCGACGGCAGCGCCCTCCAGTCAGGCGTGTCGCGCATGACCGCTGTCAACGTCTCGGTGACATCGTCGCCCGCAAACGCACGCGCGCCGCTGAGCATCTCGTACAAGACGGCTGCCAGTGATGCCGCGTCGCTCGAGCGCACGCTCATGCGCGAGTTGCGCCACTGGTGCCGCGTCGAACCGCAGTACTCGCTGCACATGGCCGATGTGCACGCGCTTCTCGGCAAATCCGATGAGGCCTTCTGGTGGCTCGAGCGTGTTCTGGCCGTCGGCGCATGCCCCTATCCGTTTCTCGCGTCGAACGATCCGTTACTGGCGTCGTTGCGTGACGCTGCGCGAGGGCCCGCGTTCACTGCGCGTGTCCGGGACGCTTGGCAGCGCTGAGACGAGCAGCGGCTGAAAGAGCCACGCGTTGTTGACCACCGCTCTCACTTCGGTTTGTCGAAATATTTATCCAGCCAGTCGAGCGATTCGCGAATCAACTCCGGCCTCGGGATATTGTGCCCCGTGTCGTAGACGACGCGGCGCTTGTCGGCGCCTGGCGCGCCGAGCAGCTGGAACATCGGGATTTGTGTCGTGTCTTCTGGAAGAAAGAAGTCGAAGCGGCCATTCAGCATGAGCACAGGAATCCTCACGCGCGGCGCGAAGTTGATCGCCTCGACTTCCGGCGCCGCTCGCTGCACATAGAATCCGCCGACGATCAGCACCGCCACCTTGACTCGCGGTTCCATGGCGAGATAGACCGGCGCCATCGCGGCTCCCCAGCTATTGCCGACAAACGCGATCCGGCTCCGGTCGATATCCGTCCGTGCCTCGAGATAATCGACGGTACGCCGGACGTCCTTCGCCCAAGCAATCACGTGCTCGCGATAGGTGTTCGTCTCGTTCGGATAGTCGGTGGTGACATCGTCGCCGCGTTCGAAGGTGCTCTTATAGATCGGGTGGACGAGCGCGCGGCCGCTCCTCATGATCCAGTCGAACCGTCGGACGTCGATCTGCGCGCTTGACCGCTGCGAGAGCACGCCGGAGCCAGGGAAGAACACGATAGTTTGAAACGGCGGCCGCGCATTTTTCGGGACGTACAGCAGCGCCGGGACGCGCTCGCCGCCGTACGCCGCGTTGAACGACACGCGCTCGACGCGCCACTCCGAGTTCAAGTCGTCGGTGTGCTCCACGCGCGCCGCAAGATCGGTGCGGTCGTACTGGAACAGGGTTCGGTACACCGCGAAGACGTGATCGGCGACGGGCGTCTCTTTGCGAAAATCGCGTGCCGCGGACCGCACGACCTCGCCGCTGGTGGCGACTACGTCGCCATCGGAGTACGTGACGGTCCGGAAGCCGACGTTCGGCGGCCGGTCCCATGGCGATTTCGCGTCCGGGTCGTTGAACGTGTACTCGGGCTCGTCCCAGGCGCCGCCGAGCAGGTATCGCGTCGATTCGTCGGCGCGAGTCGAGCACCATTCCTTGACGTTGCCTGCCAGATCGAACGCGCCGTAGCGATTCATGCCGCCGCTGGCCCCGACTTTCATCGGGCCCTTGCCGTGGAAATTGCTGCGCGGCGACACGACGCCGCTCAGCCGCTGATCGGCCACGCGACTCCAGTGATAGATCGTCGGCAACGACTTGCCTGCAAATGTGGCATACGCTGCCGCCTCATACCAGCTCACGCCTCGCACCGGGAAGTCGTCTTCGCCTTCGAGGTAACGGCCAGACTCCCACGTGGCCGGTCCAGGCCGTCCCGTCGAATCGACAAACCGCGCCATCGCCTGGTCAAACGTGAGGCGTTCGGCGCCGTCGGTGAAATCGCCAAGCCAGAATTTCGCGTCGCGATATCCGCCGGCGTCAACGAATCGCTTGAATTCGCGATTTGTCACTTCGTACTTATCGATCCAGAAATCGCGGAGACGCTGCGGCGGCAGGTGATCCAGTCCGGCAATCAGCGCCACGCGAGGTTGATCGCCAGCGGTCACATGGACCATCCCGGGCGGCGTCTCTTCGGCCGGCGTCATGGTGACGTCGAACGTCTGCGCCGCAAAGACGAACGCCGATGCGTCGGTGGCGGTGACGTAGCCCGGTTTTTCGAATCGCCATTCCAGATAGGCATTGGGCACGACGGCATCCGCCAGCGGAGACGTGCCCAGTCGGGTCCATTGGCCGGTGGACCGAACGGGCCGGTAGGACACGCTGACGTCGTCAGGCACGGTGCGCACAGTCACGGTACGCGCAACGATCGAGTCAATTCGCTTCCAAGCCGGATCGTTAGGAATGTAACGTTTGGTTTCGTTCGCGAGTGTGAACGCCGTCACGTAATCCTCGCGTTCGGCAAGCTCTTCGATCTGCGGCAACGCCTGCTCTCGAGCCCAGCGCGCACGGCTGTTCTGCCACACCATCCAGCCGCCCGTCAGACCGGCAGTGGCCGCCGCGAACAGCGCAGCAGCCGCCCACCGCCGTCGCGCCTGCGCGGACGGTTGCGACGCCATCGCCGGCGCTGATTGCGTCGCCAGCCACTGGCCGATCGCTGATGCAATGTCGCTCGCGGATAGCGTCCGGCGCGCCACGTCCTTTTCGAGCGCTGCCTCGACGATGTGCGCCAGCGGCGCCGGAACATCAGACCGTGAATCGGCCAATCGCGGGGCAGGCTGTGATGCAACCGCGAGCAGCATCGCCGGCGCCGTATCTCCGTGGAACGGCAGGTGGCCGGTCAACATCTCGTAGAGCGTCACGCCAAAGGCCCACACGTCGGCACGGGCGTCGACCTCGGAGCCCGTGGTCTGCTCGGGCGCCATGTACGCGACCGTGCCAACTGTAGTTCCAGGACCGGTCAATCGCGCCATCGTCGCTTGAGTCTCCGACGAAACCTTCGCGAGGCCGAAGTCGAGAATCTTGACTTGCCCGTCGCGCGTGAGGATCACGTTGGCGGGCTTCAGGTCGCGATGCACGATGCCCACGCGATGGGCCGCGGCCAATCCCGAGGCGATTTGCGCCGCTATGCGCGCCACCTCGTGAACGTCGAGCGATCCGCGCTCGATTCGCTCGCGCAGCGTCTCGCCCTCGTAATACGGCATCGCGATAAATAGCTGCCCATTCCATTCGTCGATGTCGAAGACCGCAGCAACGTTTGGATGATCGAGCGCGCTCGCGGCCTGCGCTTCTCGCAGCAGCCGGGAACGTGCGGGCGCGTCCTGCGCGATGGCGGGTGGCAGAAACTTCAGCGCGACCTTGCGGTGCAGCCGATCGTCCTCGGCAACGTAGACGACGCCCATCCCGCGGCGCCGGCCGAGCCGATGACGCGGTAATGAGAGACAGTCGTGCCAATCATTGGGGAGACAGTCTACACCAGTGATGCACCGATCGGCCGAACTGGCAGCCAGTGGAGTTCGAACTCCACGGAGACGAGCCGTTTGCCGTTGCAAACGCCGCGGTCGTCGGCCCGAAGCAGGTCGGCGCGTTCCTCATCGAGTTGGCGACCGCGACTGAACAACATGTTCGTCTACGCGCAGTTCAGGAGTACTTCAATCGTCGGCCCGACGTCGGAGGCAAACACACGCTGGAAGCGTTGACCGTCAGCCGAGGGGCGTGGGCCGGAACGACGCAATGATGCCGAACTTGGCTCGTCCCCATGTAGTGGAGCGAGGATGGCGTGATCACCCCGACCGAATCGTGGAGCGGAGCCGCCACATGAAACGTGAACCCCCAATTATCGGGCGATGGCCGGCCACCGTGGGCGATGCGAACCGACGTGACGTGACGGGAGCGCTCGCCGGAGGCGATCTGATCCCTGGCCTCATGGATTCATCGGGTGCGACGCGGGTGTCTGGCCACTCGCGGCTGCTGCGCCTCCCAAGGTGAAACCACCAGCCAACGCCGCGCCGCTTTTGAGGAATTCCCTTCGAGCCGGTCGCTTCGAACCCATGGGTCTCTCCTTCGCAGATGAGCCGACGAGGAAATCGCGTCGCCCGCCTGCCTGATCGCAAGTGCGGAATCACGCCGTCCGGGTTCGGACTCGAGGGTACTTGGGCCGCCTCGCGCTTGTTTCGCGTCGCGTCCGCAGCTTGAAAACGACCGGGATGAAGACTAACCTCCTTTCTGTTCGGAACCCCTCTCGCCGGTTGTGTCCTATGTGGTGTCCAGGAGCACACATGACTCCGCACACGTCGAGGCGCCTGGTCGCAGCCGTGCTGCTCACGATAGGTGTCGGCGTCGTGCAGGACGCTCGGGCGCAAGCGCGGTCGACGGTGATTGGTACGATCCGAGGCGACGCGGGCGCGGTGCTCTCTGGAGTGACGGTGACGCTCGTCAGCACCCGCGTCCCGGGTGGCCCCCTCACAACCGTCACGAACAGTCTCGGTGAGTATCGCCTTTCGGGATTGCGCCCGGGCATCTACGAGCTGACGGCCGTACTCCAGGGGCTTGCGCCAGTGAAACGGACCGAATTACACGTCCCGATCGGGACAACGTTGACCCTCGACGTGACGCTCAGCGGAACAGTGACAGATGTCAGGGGGAGCGCGGCATCGGTTGTCGATGTGATGGCGACGGCGGCGACGATCAAGTTCTCGCGCGAAGATCTGGAGAGCCTCCCGGTCTCGGGCCTCGGGTTCCTGCAGCTCGGTCCCGGCATCACGCCAGCCGCGGCGTTTGGCAGCGGTGCGGATACCAACCAACTGCTGATCGACGGAAGCCCCCTCATCCTTGCGGGCGTCGGCGCCCCCGAGGTTCACGCGTACTGGATGGAAGAGGCGCAGATTGTCGGCGTGGGCGCGCATGCCGACACCGGGGAGTTCAGCGGCGCCGTCGCCAGAATCGCACTCCGTTCCGGGACCAACCAGTTGTCCGGATTGCTGGAGTACGGGACCAGGCGTCCGCAGTGGGTGGGAGACAACACCGACACCCTGCCGGAAGCGCTCCGCGGCGATTTCCGTCCACAGAGAATCCTGTCGCAGTGGACAGGCGAGGCGCAGGCCGGCGGGCCGATCGCGCGCGACCGCCTCTTTTTCTTCACGGGAGTCCGCTCCTTCCGGAACGAGGTGTTCCAGGCAGGCAGGATCGGCGATGTGCCTTTCGACGCGCGCCGCCGAGGATTCCTCATCAAGCTCGACTGGGTACCGTCGAACAGCGTGACGGTGGGGGGGCACATCGAGACGGACCGGAACCGCAACAAGGGGAATCTCGCCATCAACGCGCTTCCCGAGACGGCAGGGGACTTCACGGGTCGCTTTCACAGTTGGAACTCGCGCGTGACCTGGACGGTGAGCCCCAAGACCGTTGTGGAGCTTCGCAGCGCTGGTCTCGATTCTCAGAGTCTCAACCTCCCTTCGGAGCGTCGGGCCGGCCCACCCCCCCGCACCGACCGCGTGACCGGAATCTCTTCCGGCAATGCGGCAGGGTTCGGGGATGCGTTCGCGACCCGGAGCGTCACGAGCGCCAGCCTGACGCGATTTGCCGACGGCTTCGCCGGCAAGAGCCACGAACTCCAGATCGGGTTCGAGTTCGAACGCACGACCAGTCGTGGGGTGTCCGGGATCCCCGGTGGACGCTCCTTTCGGGACGCCGCGGGCGTTCCCGAGTTCATGACAGTCTGGGAAGGGAACACGGTTCAAGCCACGGGCAAACGCACGACGCTCTACGCACAGGACACGTGGCGTCTCATCAACCGCGTGTCGATTCACCCAGGCGTCAGGCTCGCGTTCAACAGGGGCGCCGTTCCAGACAGGGGCTCCGTCTTCGCGACGAGTCCCGTGTCGCCGCGCCTCGCCGTCGCGTGGGACGTCCTTGGCGATCATCGGACTGTCGCTCGGGCCGCTTACGATCGGCTGCACGAGGGCCTCTCCACGGCCATCTTCAGCTTCATGAACATCTCCGGGCAGACCCCCCAGATCACCTACCGATTTCTTGGCCCCGACACGCTTCAGGAGACCAATCGCGTCACGCCGAGCAACGCCGCGGTGGATGACGGCCTTGCGCACGCAGATCTCGACCAGTACATGGTCGGCATCGAACGCGAGCTGTTCCGTGATGGCTCGGTGATGGTGCAGTACGTGAGGCGGAACTTCGACAAGATCTGGGTGCGCATCAACACCGCGGCGCAGTACGCGCCCGTGCAGCGGCGCGATCCAGGTCAGGATGGGCAGCTCGGCACCGCAGACGATGGGGAGCTCATCACGGTGTTCAACCTGCTCAACCCCGGACAGACGTCGATGTTCCTGACCAATCCCGACGACGCGTTTCGACAATATGACGCGTTTCAAGTGATCGCCCAGAAGCGCTATGCCCGCAACTGGCAGTTCCAGGCCGCCTACACGTGGTCGCGCACCCGCGGCACGATCGCCAACACAGGCGGCGCCAACCGGGCGTCCAGTGCCGACACCGGCCCGGGCGGGCTGTTCTCCAACCCCAATAGCCGCATCAACGCCGGTGGTCCGACTCCGGCCGACTACACGCATCAGGTGAACCTGCAGGGCACCTGGCTCGTGCCAGCGTGGGGCGGCGTGGGCCTCAGCGCGAGCTACCGATATCTGAGCGGTGCCCCATGGGGCCGTGTTGCGCAGATTACGGGGTTGCAGCAGGGCACCGCTCTCGTGCGCATCGAGCCGCGGGGCACGCGCCGGGTCGACGCGGGCAACGTGCTCGATGTGCGCGTCGAAAAGACGCTCCCGCTCGGAGTGGCCGGACGCACGCTGGGGATCTACGCTGACGTGTTCAACCTCACGAATCGCGGCGTGCCTCCTGCCCTTGTCGTCGTCGAGGGGTCGGGCGCCACGTTCGGCCGACCCACTGGATGGGCATCTCCACGCACGGCGCAGCTCGCCGTGCGCGTCAAGTTCTGACAAGAAGAGACGTGATCGGGCAGACCCTCTCGCACTATCAGGTTCTTCATGCAGGAGGCCGGGCTGCCTCGGTGCTCCGTCATCAGCGTCTGCGAGGTCGACGCGGACTCGCGATGATCGGCGGCGGCTTGCACGGCCCCGTCCCGAAGCGTATGCTCGGCCATTGACGCCATCCGAGGAATCGCGCCGTCACGTGCATCCTGAGGTCGCTGAGCCATGCCCATCGCTCCAGGGACCCGAATCGATCGCTACGAAATCATTTCCCTCCTCGGCGAAGGTGGGATGGGCGAAGTGTATCTCGCCCTCGACACACGGCTGAATCGCAAGCTGGCGCTCAAGCTCCTGCACGCAGCGCTCACCCGGGATGACGACCGCATGCGCCGCTTCGAGCGGGAGGCGCGTGCCGCGTCCGCGCTCAATCATCCCAACATCCTCACGGTGTTCGAGATCGGCCAGGCTGGCGACGTCCCGTTCATCGCCACCGAGCTCATCGACGGAGAGACGCTACGCGCGCGGATGACGCGCGCGCGGATGACCCTCTGTGACGCGCTCGATGTGGCGATTCAACTGGCCAGCGCGTTGAGCGCCGCCCACGTGGCCAAGGTGATCCACCGCGACATCAAGCCCGAAAACGTCATGCTGCGGACGGACGGCTACGTCAAGGTCCTCGACTTCGGCCTCGCCAAGCTGATCGAAGCCAGCGCGGCCGTTGTCGGTCCGTCCGCCGCGACAGTCGCAGACTTCCACACGCAGGCCCATGTGGTGATGGGCACGACCCGGTACATGTCGCCGGAACAGGCGCGCGGACTCACCGTGGACAACCGGACGGACATCTTCAGTCTGGGAATCGTGCTCTACGAGATGGTGGCAGGCGTGACCCCGTTCGACGGCGCCACGGCGAGCGATGTGATCGCGGCGATTCTGACCACAGATCCCGCGCCGCTCGCCCGGTACGTATCCGAAGTCCCTGCCGAGCTCGAGCGAATTCTGGCGAGAGCCTTGTGCAACGACCGGGACGCGCGCTACCAGGACGTCAAGGACGTCTTGATCGATCTGAAGAGCCTGAAGCAGCGACTGGACGCGGACCCGGTAACGGCCGCCGGCAGCGGCCCGGTCGACACGCCACGCTCGACGTCGATCGCCGAGTATCTGGTGAGCCAGATCAAGCACCACGCGCTCGGCGCCGTCCTCGCACTGGCGGCCGTGGTTGTGTCCGTCGGTGCGACGATCTATGTCACCCAGAGTAGCGGGGCGATCGAGTCGGTGGCGATTCTGCCCTTCACCAATGTCGGCGGGAACCCGGACACGGAATGGCTGAGTGACGGCATTACCGAGAGCCTGATCCGACAGCTCTCGGAATTGCCCCATGTCACGGTCAGGCCGCGCCACGCGGTGTTTCGCTACAAGAATCGCGAGATGGACCCGCAAGCCGTGGGGCGCGAGCTGAAGGTCCAGGCCGTGCTGATCGGCCGCACGGTGCTCCACGGGGATGCACTCACCATCCGCGTGGAGCTACTCGACGTGCGAGCCAATCGCCAGCTATGGGGCGAGCAGTACGATGAAACGCTCACCAACCTCCTCCGGGCGCAGACCGACATCTCGCGAGACGTCACTGACAAACTCCGCGTGCGGCTGAGCGGCGCAGAACAGCAGCAACTGGCCAAGCGCTATACCCCAGACGCGGACGCGTATCAGCTCTATCTCAAAGGCCGCTTTTACGAGAGCCAGTTCACCGCCGACGGGAGCAGGAACGCGATCGCGTACTTTCAACAGGCGATCAAGAAGGACCCGAAGTACGCGTTGGCCTACGTCGGATTGGCCGATGTCTACATTCAACTCGGGGCCGACCGCCTGCCACCGAAAGAGGCGATGCCACAAGCCGCGGCGTACGCGCTGGAAGCCTTGAGGCTTGATGAGACGCTGGCCGAAGCGCACGCCGCGCTCGGCATCGTCAAGTTGGTCTACGAGTGGGACTGGCCGGCGGCCGAGCGGGAATTGGGGCCCAACCTGACCCGCGGCCTGCAGGCGGTGGAGGCGTTTTCCTGTGCGCTCCACTATGCGGATCCGCTGGGCCGGCATCAGGAGGCCCTCGTCGAGATCGGGCGCGCCCTGGCACAGGATCCGCTCTCGCTCCTCGCCAGGCTGGAATTGGGGTGCGCGTCCTACTACGCGCGCCAGTACGATCAGGCGATTACGCAGTTCCTATCGCTGCTCGCGACGAATCCCGACTACGTGCCCGCGTACTTCGGGATCGGGCGGTCGTACGGACAGAAGGGGATGTATCGGGAGGCCATCGCAGCGCTGAGCAAGGGGGTGGCCCTCTCTCAAAACGCGCCAGCCATCGTCGCCGAGCTCGGACACGCGTATGCGGCCTCGGGTCAGAGCGCTGAAGCGCGGAAGCTGCTCGAGGAATTGAAGGCGCAGGCGACCAGCAGATACGTCGACCCTTACCTGGTGGCTATGGTGTACGTCGCCATGGGCGACACTGACGAGGCATTCGCGCGCCTCGAACACGCCTACCAGGATCGGTCCGGTTATCTGCCGTGGCTCAAAGTCGAACCGAAGTGGGACAGCGTGCGCAGGGACTCGCGATTCGCCGACCTGCTGCGGCGCATCCATCTCGAGCCCTAGCTAGAGAAAGAGCGGCACATGAGATCACGACAACGCCGGCGTCGATCGTCGATGTGACGGCGGCGGCGACTGTCAAGTTCGCGCGCGAAGATCTGGAGAGCCTCCCGGTCACGCGTCTCGGATTGCTGCAGATCGGTCCCGGCATCATGCCGTGCGCGTCAAGTTCTGACAAAAAAGACGCGATCGGTCAAACCCTCTCGCACTACGAGATCCTCGAGAAGCTGGGTGAAGGCGGCATGGTGTCGTCTACCGCGCGCTGGACATCCGCCTGAACCGGTCGGTCGCGATCAAGGTGTTGCCACACGACGCGATGGCCGACGGCGACCGCGCGCGCGCGTGGTACGGGATCACCTACTGGTTGCTCCTGGATGGAGGCTTCTCCAACGACAGGACGCTGCTCTACAAGGCGGAAAGCGAGCTGCGACGCGCGCTGGATGACGACCAGACTCTCGCCCGTGCCCACGCCGGGTTTGCCGCCATCTACTTGATGCAGGGACGCAAAGAAGCGGAAGTCGAGCGGGCCCGCGAGACAAACCCCGGCGACGCAGACGCCAGCATCAACTTGATGACATTCCACATCTACAGCGGAGAGTTCGCGATAGCCCTGCGCGTGGGTGAGGAGGTGCTCGATCGCAATCCGCTGTACTTTCCGATCCGGACGGACGATAGGCCGGATTAGGGCACCTGTTGAAGTTCAACACAACGCCCGTTCTTGGTCCGTGTCGCCCACTGCTCCCCCTTCAACAGCCGTCCAGTCCCGTCATCCGCCTGATACCAGAGCGCAACATCGGCCAGCTTACGTGCGTCGACTGGGGACGCACCTGACACTGCCGCGACGTCGGTGAGCGCGGCAGCGTCAGCGTGCGCGACTTGCCGATCGCCGTCGCTTACTCGACCACGGTGACGCTGATCACCTCGCACATCCCAGGCAGGGTGCGGTGGAGATCATCGCCAGCCTGTACGGCGAGGCGGTGCGGCCCCGGCGCGAGCTGCATCTCGATTACTTTTTTCCCGTCACCGAAGTGAATCCACGGGTCGGCCTTGGGAATGGCGACGCCGTTGTCGGGTAGACAATCCGTGTCCACACCGAGGTGGTAGTGGATCATGCCGGCGCGGACCTGCTCCGGCTTCAGCTCACCCGGCGGCACCGGCGACACCGTGGTCCCCGTGCTGCCGAACTCGATGCTCGAAAGCGGTTTGATGGTCGCACCGTTCTTCGGACTCACGAAGAATACGCGGCCGCCGCCGGCAGACGACCCGCTTCCCGCCGGCTCTCCGCCCCCACAGGCCGCCAGCGACACCGCGACCGCCGCGGCCGCAACGCCACTCAGCACTCGTCTGCTCATTGCGACTCCCTTCCAGGTAGGTTCCAACATAGGCGGCGATTATACAGAGAACGGCGGAGGCTGCGCGATTTACGCCGTCATCTTGAACGTGAGGTTGACCGTCGCCGGCGTCTGACCGTCAACGGTGACCTGCTGTGTCCGGGTGCCGAGCGTCTCGTGCCACGCTTCGATGGTGAAGGAGCCGGCTGGCAGGCCCGTGAGCTCGAACGCCCCGTTAGCGCCGGTCACGGCAAAAAACGGGTGCGGGAGCACCCCGACGTAGGCGTTCATCCACCCGTGCACGTCGCAGCGAATCGGCACCATCACCTCGGGTGTGGTGAACACGCGCGGGGCGGCGGGCACCTTCACGGGCTGACCGAAATTGAACTCGCGATTGGCTTTCGGCATGGCGTGGACGTTGTGCAGCGTGCTGTCGCTGTTCGACACCATCACCGTCTGGCCCACCTGCACGCCGAACACGTGCGGGATGTACGTGCAGCCTTGCTGGTCGAGCCTCACCGCCGTCGTCGCCACGGGGTAGGTGCGGCTGCCGAGGCCGTCCTTCACGTAGACGAACACGTTCTGCAGGCTGCCATCGGCAGCCACCAGCAGAGACTCGGACATCGTGCCTGGTGCCGGCGTGCACAGCGGGTCCGACTCCATACTGAGGGGCCGCGCCCGTGGCGGTGTGCCTTCGAACGAAATCATGCCGCTGATGACGCCCGGACCATCGGCGGTGTCGGTGGGCGGCGCGGCACTCCCGGCGGCGGACCCTCCAGGCTGTTCGCCGCCGCCGCATGCCGAGGCGACCAGCAGCAGGGCTGACAGGGCGAGAGCTCCGGCCACGGGCCGGCTCACGCGGGCGGCCGAGCTGACGACCGCTGGATGACGGGACTGTCCCCGTTTTTCTTTCTCTGCCATGTGCGTCCCCATCGCGTCTCCCTCGGCGCGCCCACGCGCGACGCCTCGATCATATCGTGCGAAGCGACGGCCGGAACACCGATGGCGTTGGGGGGAGATTGCCGCCCGGGGAGATTGCCGTCCGGGAGATTGCCGTCCGGGTTGACAGCTTCGCCGCACAACAACGACACTGACGGGCGCCGCGTCCGACGCCACCGACTCAGCCCCGACCACGACCCATGGCTCACGCCTCCAGCCGTCTGCTCGTCCTGGCCATGCTCGTCCTCTCCGTCGGCCTGCTGCTCCCAGGACTGTTTGCGCCGGTGCTCACCATTCGCGGCGTGCTCACGCGCGACGGCGTCGCGCAGGTGGCGCCGATGATGCTGGACAAGGGGCTCAACGACGAGACCCTGAACACGCTGAAATCGATGATGAGCCCGCAGATGCTCGCCATGCTGCAGTTCACGGGCGGCGACCTGAAGAAGGTGATCATGGACCGGCTGACGCCGCAGATCATCAAGTCGCTGCAGGAGGGCGTGGACAACGTGGAGGTGTACACGCAGACGCGCAGCATCGTGAGCGCCGTCCGCAACCTCTACGACGTCGGCAGCCCCGTGCCGGCGACCCTGATCCTGCTCTTCAGCGTCATCGTCCCGTTCGCCAAGGGTGCGACAGTGGCGTGGGCGGTCTTCGTCCGGGACGCCGCGAAGCGCCGGCGGATGGTCGCCTTCGTGGTGGCGATTGCCAAGTGGTCGATGGCCGACGTGTTCGTCGTGGCGGTCTTCATCGCCTATCTGGCGGCGCAGGCGACGCAGCAACCCCCGGGGGATCCGACGGCGGCGCCGCTCCTGGCTTTCACTGCGGAGTTCGGTCCGGGGTTCTACTGGTTCGCGTCCTACTGTCTGTTCTCCCTCGCGTCGCAGCAGTACACCGCGCGCGTCATCACGCGAGAAGCTCGCGGTAGCGCCTAGGGTGCGCCAAGTGATCGGGTGCGCTGGTGCGGGGACGCTCGGGTGCGGGGGGGTGCGGCCGTTCGACTTCGCTCAGGGCCGCGGAGGGGCACGCGTATGAGTCCACCGACAATCGCCGCGCGATCTTTCGCCGGTGTCCTGCTCGTCGCGCTCGCCGCGGCGGCGAACGGACCGGCCGCGGCGCGGGACCAGGCCCCGAACGCGGCTGCCGCGCAGGTGGACCGCATCTTCGCGGCGTTCGACAACCCGGATTCGCCGGGCTGCGCGCTCGCCGTCATCCGGGACGGGCAGATCGCCTACGCGCGCGGCTATGGAATGGCCGACCTCGACCACGACATCCCCATCACGCCCTCGTCCGTCTTTCACGTCGCCTCGGTCTCCAAGCAGTTCACCGCGATGGCCGTCCTGCTGCTCGAGCGGGAAGGCAAACTGGCGCTGGATGACGAGGTGCGGAAGTACGTGCCCGAGCTCCGCGGCGTCAGCGCGCCGATCACCATCAGGCACCTGATGCATCACGTCAGCGGCCTGCGCGATCAGTGGGACCTGCTCATCATGTCCGGCTGGCGGCTGTCACAGGACGTGGTGCGGGAGCAGGACGTGCTCGATCTCGTTTCCCGCATGACGGCGCTCAACTTCCCGCCGGGGAGCCGCTATCTGTACAGCAACACCGGCTACACGCTGCTAGCCGTCATCGTGGCGCGTGTGACCGGGCTGTCGTTTCGCGAGTTCACCGAGGAGCACATCTTCCGGCCGCTCGGCATGACGCGCACGTTCTTTCGCGACGACCATCGCGCGATCGTCAAGCACCAGGCGTACGCGTACGCCCGGCGGCAAGACGGCTCGTTCAGGCTGAGCGTGCCCACCTACGACACCGTCGGCGCGAGCAGCCTGCTCACCACCGTCGAGGATCTGGCGAAGTGGGATCGGAACTTCAACGACCCGCGCGTCGGCGACCGCGCGCTCCTCGAGCAGATGCACGTCCGGGCCACGCTCACCGATGGGGAGCCGACCACCTATGCCGCGGGGCAGCAGATCGGCACGTACCGCGGTCTCCCCATCGTCGAGCACGCGGGAGGCGACGCGGGATACCGATCGCACCTGATGCGCTTCCCGGGCGAGCGCTTCTCCATCGCCTGTCTCTGCAACGCCGGCAGCGCCAATCCCGGTCAGCTCGCGCGACAGGTCGCCGACCTCCACCTGGGGCCTCGGTTCCCGGAACCAGCGCCAGCGACGACGTCCGCGACGCGTGGGGTTACGCTCACCGCCGCGCAGCTCGCCGACCTCGTCGGGAGCTACTGGAGCGCCGCCACCGAGGAACTGGCGCGCACGAGACTGGCGGGCGGGCACTTGCAGCTGTCGTTTTCCGGCTTCACCGGGATGCTCGTGCCAGTGAGCGCTGCGCGGTTTCGGTTCGACTCCCAGCCGGCTGAAGTCTTGTTCGACGCAACCGCGCCGGATGCCGGCGCTCCCAGCACGCTCGTCGTGCATCGCGACGGGAGCAAGCCGACGCGGTTCGACCGACAAGCGCCGTTCTCGCCGACGCCAGCGCAGCTCGCCGAGTTCTCCGGCTCTTACTACAGCGCCGAGATCGATTCGGCCTACCGGTTCGACGTCCTGGACGGCGAGCTCCTGCTGCACCGCAAGAAGCAGGCGCCAGCCGTGCTGCAGCCGGTGTTCCCGGACGCGTTCGGCGGAAACGGCATGGGATTCGCTTCACACGCGACGGCGATCGCCGCGTGTCTGGTCTGATCTGGAGCGGCGGACGCGTGAAAAACTTCCAATTCGTCCGCCGAACGGAACCGTAGGGGCGCACGCCGGCGTTACCGCGGCCCGGGCGGCAGGTGCTCCACGAAATACCGCGCGATCAACCGATAGATGTGCGGCGTGGTCCCCGGTCCTTCCGCGATCGCATGCGTGCGGTTGGGGTAGATCATCAGGTCGAACGGCTTGCCGAGCGCGACCAGCCGGTTCACCAGCCGCTCGGTCCCCTGCGCATGCACGTTGTCGTCGCCCGACCCGTGCACGAGCAGCAGCTTGCCGCGCAGCCCCTCGGCGAAGTTGATCGGTGAGCCGACGCGATAACCCTCGGCGTTGTCCTTCGGCAGGCCCATGTAGCGTTCCTGGTAGATCGTGTCGTAGAGCTGCTGGTCTGGCACGGGCGCCACCGAGACGCCGACGCGATACACGTCCGGGAAGCGGAACATCGCGTTCAGCGTGTTCGATCCGCCGCCGCTCCAGCCCCAGACGCCGATGCGATCGGCGTCGATGAACGAGTGGCGCCCCGCCAGCGCGCGAATGGCCGCTGCCTGTTCCTTCGACGACAAGTCACCGACCGTGCCGTAGATCACCTTCCGCCATGCGGCCCCACGCGGGGCCGGCGTGCCGCGGTTGTCCACGCTCACCACGACGTAGCCCGTCTCGGCCAGCGCGCGATGGAAGAGCATGCGACCGCCGCCCCAGCGATCGAGCACCGTCTGACCGGCGGGCTCACCGTACACATGGACGATCACGGGGTAGCGCCGCGACGGGTCGAAGTGCGACGGCTTCAGCATCCACCCATCCAGAACGACGCCCCCTCCGATGTCGACCGGGAAGAACTCGACGGGCGGCTTCACGACCGGCGCGAGCGCGGCGCCGAGCGCCGCGGTGTCGGTCAACGCGCGCAGCGACCGATGCGACGGCAGCTCGACGACGTCGGTCGCCGGCGGCTGGTCGAAGCGGGAATAGGTATGAAAGGCCAGGCGACCCCCAGGCGCGATGTCGTACCCGTGAGTGCCCGGCCGGTCCGACGGCGTGACCCGCGCCGGGACGCCGCTGCCGTCGAGCCGCGATCGGTAGAGGTAACGCTGCCCGGCATGTTCGGGTGAGGCAATCACATACAACCACCCTCCGGATTCGTCCAGGCCGGCGAGGTCGGTCACGTCGGCCTCGAAGCGCGTCAGGAGCGTCGGCTCGCCCCCCTCCCGCGGTACCCGGAAGACGTGCTGCCAGCCGTCCCGTTCGCTGATCCAGAGGAAACTGCGGCCCTCGTCTATCCAGCGGACTTCATCGACGACCTCGACCCAGGTCGTGGACTCGTCGCGAAACACGCGCCTGACGTCGCCCGTGGGCGCGTCGGCGAGGAGGAAGTCGTTGCGGTTCTGCAGCCGGTTCAACTGCTGGATGGCCAGGGTGTTGGCGTCGCGCCACTCCAGTCGCGCCAGATAGGAGTCGCGCGGATCATCAGGCGTCTTCATCCAGCGAATCTCGCGGCTCGCCACGTTGACCACCCCGATGCGGACGGCCGAGTTCGTCGTCCCGACCTTGGGGTACGGGATGCGGGTGATCACCGGGTACAGCGTGTCGGTGTTGTTGATGAGCGAGAAGACGCCGACGCCAGTGGTATCGAACTGCCAGAAGGCGATGTGCCCGCCGTCGGGACTCCACCGGAAGCCGTCGCGCACGCCCAGCTCCTCTTCGTACACCCAGTCCGACGTGCCGTTGATGGTCGTCTCCGATCCGTCGGTGGTGAGCCGCGTCACGTGGTGGTCGGCGAGCCGCTCGACGTACACGTCGTTGGCGCGAACGTAGGCCACGTGGGACCCGTCGGGCGAGAACTTCGCGAACATCAGCGAGGAGGCCGGCGCGCCGGCACCCAGCCGCGCGAGGCGCCCGCGGGCAATGTCGAACACCCAGTAGTCTCCGCGGGTGTTGGTCCGCCAGACGCGCACGGTGTTGGTGAAGAGCAGCATCTGGCGGCCGTCGCGCGACCATGCATAGTCCTCGAGCTCGAGCGGCGTCGTCGCGCCAGGCGGCAGGAGCCGCGTACCGGGAATCAGGACGCTCCGCGCCCCCGTCGCGGCGTCGTACCGCACGATGTCGTGGGTGTCGCCCCGATCACCAGGCCGTTCGACCGTCGTGTACGCCGCGCCGTCGGCCAGCCAGCGCGCGGGGCCGAAACGCGGAACCTGATAGTCGGACGATTGGAAGATGCGCCCGATCCGATCGTCGAGCGCGCGCAGGCGGTCCTGGGAGGGCGCCTGCGACGCACCGGTCGCCACGAGAACGGCCCACAGCGTCGCCACCCACATCGTGCGGTTCATCCTCATGGCGCGCACGATAACAGAACAGGGCGCCGAAGGGCCTGGCCAATCAGTCAGGGCTGTCGAGTCGGGGGGCGGGAGAGGGCGCGAAGCGCGCGACCAGCGCTTGCGCGTGGGCCATGCCCGCCTCCGTCAGCCGGACGGTCTTCCACTTCGAGTCCGTGTAAATCAGCCCGGCTTCCTGCAGCGTTTCGAGAATCTCGAACCTGAAGGTCTTCGACGCCTCGCGAAAGTCCTGCCGGGTCTGACGTGAGCCGAGCCAGAGCACCGCGAGGCTGAGCTGGGCCAGGAGCTGCTGTTCAGCCGGCGCATCGGGACCGGCGGGGCACTCGGGCGTGGCCTTCTGGCGGAAGGCCGCCTTCAATCGCCGGTTGACGAGTGCGAGGTCGAGGACACCCGGGTCGAAGTGGCGCGGCCGCGCGTCGCCGGGCGGTGGCGGCTGGGAGGCAGCCCACCGATCCACGATGGCCTGGTACGCGTGCGGTCCCCCGATGTCTTCGGGCGGTCCTGCCCGCTCACCCGCCAGGCAAGACACGCTGACGGCGCGGCCGCCCGCCGTCGCGTCCCCCGGGGCAGAGGCGCGAGCGTCAGAGGAAGAATCGTCCACAAGCGCCGTGATGGCCACTCGCCAGTCGTCTCCGAAGTCGTAGCAGTAATCCAGAGCGCCGCCGGCCCGGGCAAGGGCTTCCGCGACCGTGAGGTCCCGTGCCTCCCCCGCCCACGGGCCATCCTCATCGGCGTCCTCGTCTTCTTCGTCCGCGAGGTCCGGCCGCGGGCCGTATTCGTGCGGGCCGACTTCAAAGACGTACAAGTGGCGGTCCTGCCAGCCCAGCACAATCTGAATGGCCTGGTGCAGATCGTCGAGCCGGAGATCCGGCGTCACGCGCAGCAGGCGCCAGACGGCGGGCGTCAGGTCACGAAGCTCTATGCGGAGGTCGATCATGGGTGCCTGTCGATCATGCGGGCGGCGACGCGACTCGTTGAACCGCGGGCGGCGTGCGGATGACTCATGGCGGCCGCGCGCTCACCCGGGCGTGCAAGTCGAGACGAGGTGCGGCTGC
>JBQTIE010000086.1:0-46122 GCA_052389315.1 Acidobacteriota bacterium | reverse complement strand
CGATCGCAACAAGGGCAACGTCCTGTACACGAAGGACTGGCGCATCATCATGATCGACTTTACACGCGCGTTCCGCGTCGATCGCAGCCTGCGCAACCCGGACACCCTCACGCAGTGCGACCGGAACCTCTACGCGAAGCTGCAGGCATTGTCGGAGCAGACCTTGCGGTCCGCCGTGTCGCAGTGGCTCACCGCCGACGAAATTGCCGGCGTGGCCCACCGGCGCGCGCTTATCGTCGCGGGTTCCGCTGGGGTGATCCGCGCGCGGGGCGAGGCCGCCGTCCTCTACTGATTGGCTCCGCACTCCGAGGGGATGGCGCGCGCCGCTCGACGATCAGCGCGTCCGCGCTCGTGGTAAGGTCCTCCGCATGACCGCAGAGACCGTCGGGTTCATCGGCCTGGGCGTCATGGGACGCCCCATGGCCCGCAACCTGCTGAAGCGGGGATTCCCGCTCGTGGTGCACAGTCGGAGCCCGGGACCGGTCGATGAGATCGTCGGATTGGGGGCGGCGCGCGCCGACAGTCCCGCCGACGTGGCACGGCGTACCACGCGCATCGTCACCATGCTGCCGGATGGACCCGATGTCGCGCAGGTGCTTTGCGCGACGGACGGTGTGCTGTCGGCGATTCAACCGGGCACCATCCTCGTCGACATGAGCACCATCGCGCCGGGTACCGCCCGACGGCTCGCCCGCGAGGTGGGCGCGGGGGACGCCTCGATGCTCGATGCGCCCGTGAGTGGCGGCGAGATCGGGGCCATCGAGGGGACGCTGTCCATCATGGTGGGCGGAGACGCCGGGGCGCTCGAGGCGGTCCGGCCGATCCTTCAGGCCATGGGCAACCCCGATCGCATCGTCCACATCGGCGAGTCCGGCGCGGGCCAGATCTGCAAGGCCTGTAATCAACTGGTCATCGGCGGCACGCTGGCCGCGGTCGGTGAGGCGTTTGCGCTGGCGCTCAAGTCGGGTGTGGATCCGGCCAAGGTGCGTGCGGCGCTGCTCGGTGGCTTTGCCGCCAGCCGGGTCCTCGAGGTCCACGGGGATCGCCTGATCAACGAGAACTTCAAACCGGGCTTTCCGGCCAGGCTCTACCGCAAGGACCTTCGCATCGTTCTCGACTCGCTGAACGAGGCAAGGACGCCGGCGCCGGTCACCGCCGTCGTCCAGCAGCTTCTGACAGCGCTTCTGGCGCAAGGACGGGACGAGCAGGACTATTCGGCGCTCGGCACGGTGCCCATCGATCTCGCGCGTGCGCGCTAATCGCGTGCGGCCGCCAGCCCGTGCGCCGCGAGGCGCCTTCGATGGCCCGAGGTCTCACGGCTGAAGCAAATGTTTGTGAAGCGGAGCCATCACGTGTTTCCCAGGCGGTTGGAGGCGGAGCTTCTCCAGGAGCTGCTCGACGTCCGGCGGAATTGGCGCCGTCACCTCCACCGACGCGCCGGTCACGGGGTGGTCGAAGCGAAGCCTCCAGGCGTGCAGCGCCTGGCGGCCGATGAGTCGACCGACCTGGCGCCCGTACACCGGGTCGCCGACGATGGGCCAGCCCTTGGCGGCGAGATGCACCCGGATCTGATGGGTGCGGCCGGTGATGAGGCGGCACCGCAGCAGCGAGAGCACTCCCACCTCCGATGCGGCACTGCGCAGGCGTTCGAAACGTGTCACCGATGGCACGCCTCCCCGATCTCGAACCGTCACCCGGCGGCGATCCCAGGGATCGCGGTCGAGGGCGAGGTCGATGGTGCCCCTTGCCGGTGGACGGCCAGCGACGACGGCGAGGTACTCCTTGTGAAGGCCGCGATGTGCCGAAAGAGCCTGGAGGGCCACCTGCACATCTCGCGATTTGGCGACGAGCATGAGGCCCGAGGTGTCCTTGTCCAGGCGGGTCAGCAACGCGGGCGTCCAGCGGCCGGCGGCGCGTGCCAGGAGCGCATTCAGGACCGTTCCCGACGTATGCCGGAACGCGGGGTGCGACACCTGGCCCGCCCGCTTGTTGACGATGAGGAGATGGTCGTCTTCGAACAGGACGTCCGGCGGCAGCGGTTCGGGCGCAGGAGCCGTTCGCGGTCTCCTCTCCGGCAGCGACACCACGACATGATCGCCGGGCGCAACTCGGGACGCCGCGCGCGTGACACGACGACCGTTCACCTGCACGGCTCCCGTCACGATCAGCCGCTGCAGGCGCGTGCGGGTGACCCCGGGAAGGTGCTGCAAGTGGCGCAACAGGACGCGGTCGAGCCGGATCCCCGCGTCGCCGCGATCCACTGGCACCGCGACGTCCGCGGCCATTGCCGTCAGCGCTCGTAGTTCTGGGCGAGCTCGACGGCGAGGGTGCGCCGGCGGTCGCTCGCCCGTGAATGATCGGCGAAGAAGAAGTTCGTGAGCCGGTCGTTCTCGCCGTATCTGTCCAGAAAACGCTGCCAGACCCGAGGTGCCTGCGCCACGTCGAACCCGGCTTCGTACGCATAGCGGAGTCCCACCCGGTCGGCCTGATCCTCCAGATCGCGGCTGTAGCCGTTGCCCCAGGCCGTGAGGCCGAGCGACGCGCCCGCCTCCGCGGCTATGCGGATGCTGCTGCTGTCGATGGCGGCGGCCGCCAGCATCGCCGCCAGCCTGCCGACCTGGCCCCAGACGTTCTTCCGCATCTGCCGGCGGGAATGCTCGTGCGTGTAATGCGCCAGTTCGTGCCCGACGACGATGGCGAGTTCGGCGTCGGTCATGTCGTCGAGCAGACCGCTGAAGATCCACAAGGAACCATTGCCCATCGCCAGCGCGTTCCATTCCTTGTTGGCGATGACGTAGGTGCGAAGGTTGGACGACGCGAGATACGGAGGCGTGAGGCGGCCGACCAGCTGTCGCACACGCTCGACTCGAGGGCCGTCGCTTTCGATGGCCCCGAGCTTTGCGTGTCCGCCTCGACCATCACGCTCGAAGGCCTCTCCACCGTTCAGCCACTCCCCTTCGAGCGAGTTGGTCTCTTGTCTGACGTGGTCCTCGAACAGGGCGTTCCCGTTCGGTCTCACGTCCACCTCGAGCGCCAGCACGGCACCGTCCGGGTCTCGCACGCCCAGCACGCGCACCTCGTCTCCGAGAGCGATGGTGGTGAAGGTGCTGGCGGCGCCCTTCCAGCGCGTCCTGTCGTCGGTCTGCACTCGCTGGCCGTCCACTATCAGCGAGCCGGCGCGACGCCATTCCGCGTAGCCATCGAGCGTCACGGCGTCGCGGGCGGAGACGCGCGGAAACCCGGCAGCCAGGCCGACAACGACGAGGCCGGCGAGCATGACGAGCAGCGCGCGGTCCCCGGCGGATCGTGCAACGGTCATCGTTCGTGGTTCCCGGTCATCGCCTGCGGGAGGTTGGCCATCGGCGAACGCCCGCAGTCGTCAGGCCATCACTGGTGCGAGATCAACTCGATGTCGAAGACGAGCATGCCGCGCGGCGCGCCAGCCTTGCCGTCGTAGGCCAGTCGCTGGGGAATCCAGAAGCGCGTTCGTTCGCCCTCGACCATCAGCTGCACGCCTTCGGTCCATCCTGGAATCACTTCGTCCAGCCCGAAGGACGCGGGCGCGCCTCTCGCCACCGAGCTGTCGAACATCTTGCCGTCCGTGGTCCAGCCCGTGTAGTGGACGGTGACGCGGCTTCGTGCGCCGGGACGCGTAGTGCCCTTGCCTGGGCGCAGCACTTTGTACGCCAGTCCCGATGGCGTGCGCTCTGCGTCGGTCGGCGGAGCGGCGACGTCTGCCGGAGCGACGGTAGGCGAGTTCGAAAACTCGAGCAGCTCGATGTCGAAGACGAGCATGCCCTTGGGACGGCCGTCCTGGCCGCGGTACGCGAGCTCTTCGGGGATCCAAAGCCGGCGCTTCTCGCCCGTGCGCATGAGCTGCACGCCTTCCCCCCATCCCTTGATGACGCGATTGAGGGGAAACGTGCTCGGTGCACCCCGTGAGATCGAGCTGTCGAACATCTTCCCGTCGGTGGTCCACCCTGTGTAGTGAACGGTCACCATGTCTTCGGGGCCGGGGTGTTGGTCGCCTTTCCCCGCCTGCAGGACCGTCGAGGCGAGCCCCGACGGCGTCTTGACCGCGTCAGCAGGCGGCGACGCGACGTCAGCCGGCGCCGGGACGGGCGCGGCTCGCGGAGCCTGGGCCCACGAGCTCGATGAGACCAGGACGAGGGGCGCAACGAACGTGACGAATCGGCACAGCCAGATACGGCGCATAGAGCCCCATCGTCCTTCGGACGGGTCGATGGGTGCAAGCGTGTCGAACGGGGCGCCCGCGCGTCAGCCGGAGGCTTCGCCAATGCCGCGAGCCGTAATTTGCTATCATCCGGGCGTCCCAATGCCGGCCCTGACGCCGAATCGCTCTGAGTTGCGCGATCTTGTGCTCTCACCCCAGGAGCCGGTCGTCGCCGGCGGGCCGGCCGAGCAGCTCGAGCAGGTCATCAAGTCCAACTTCAAGCAAGGCATGCAGCGGATCTTCGTGGACATGCGCGGCGTGACGCACATCGACAGCGCGGGCGTCCGGGCACTGGTTCGTGGGCACACGTCCGCCGAGCGTCTGGGTCGCCAGTTCTTCCTGGTGGCGCCTAACGATCGCGTGCGTGATGTCCTGCGCTTGTCGCACCTGGAACAGGTGTTTCAGATTCGCGAGTCGGTGTCCGTCGCGCGGCGAAAAGTGTGGCCCTGGCCGCGAATCCTCACGGCCGGCGTGGTGTCGCTCGTAGGCCTGGGCCTCGTGGCCATCGGGCTCTTGTGGCCGAGCGGGCCGCTCGAGCCAGCGGTCCCGAACCCGTTCACCGGGCCGCAGGGGACCACGCCAGCCGTGCACTGGGAGTCGCCCCTCTACGAGATCTCCAAGCTGGCCGTGGCGGCCATCGTGGGCATGCTCGTGACGATGGTCCAACGGTTGTATCGCTCCGATCGAACACCGAATCCCACCTTGGAGCAGGCGCAGGTGCTGCTCTGCGTCTCCGGCGCGCTGATGATGATCATCATCGCGAACAACCTGGCACGGGCGTTCGGCATCGCGGGCGCGGCCAGCATCATCCGCTTCCGAACTCCGGTCGACGATGCTCGCGACATCACGGTGCTGTTCCTGCTGATGGGATTGGGCATGGCTGCTGGCCTTGGAAGTTTCGGCGTGGCCGGCCTTGGCACCATCTTTCTCTGCGCGATGTTTCCGATTCTCCGTGCGTTTGCCACGGATCGGCCGCGACAGATGCTCGTGGAGATCGTCGCTGAAGGCCGTGATTTTCCTCTCGACCACGTGCAGCAGGTGTTTACCGTCAACCGTGTCACCTTCGAACCGCGCGAAGTGTCTCAGGGCGACGAGGCAACCATCGAGTACCTGACGACGCTGGGGCCACATGATTCGCTGGAGGAGCTGAGCAGCCAGCTGATGTCCAACGGCAACGCCGGCATCAAGAACGTTTCCTGGTCGCCTCCCAAGCGCGTCTAACTGCGTGGCTTCCGAACAGGTGTTCATCGAACCCGCCGCCCGCCGACGCGCGGTGCTCGGCGTCATCGCCGGGGCTCGCGAGCGGCTGGTCATGTCGCTGTTTCGCTGCACGGACGCCGGCGTGCTCGACGCCCTGGCAGGCGCCCTGGGCCGCGGCGTGCGCGTCGAGGCCATTCTGACCAAGCGCGCCAAAGGCGGGAAAAAGCGCTTGAGGAAGCTGTGGGCCACGCTCGAATCCATGGGCGTCGTTGTCCATCGCTACGGCGCGCCCGTGGTCAAGTATCACGCGAAGTACATCGTCGCCGACGGGCGCGTCGCGCTCGTCACGACGCTGAACCCTACGCGGAAATGCTTCAGCGAGACATGGGACTTCGTGTTGACGACCACGGATCGGCACGTGGTGCGATCGCTCTGCACCTTGTTCGCGCTGGATGCGTCGGGATCGCGTTTGCTGCCCCGCCACCGGATGAGTCCGCGGCTGATCGTTGGTCCGGATGGCGCCCGCGCACGCATCCGGGCCCTGATTGCGAGTGCGCGCCAAAGCATTTTCGTGCTCGATCACAAGCTGTCGGACCCCGCCATTGTCGAGCTGTTGCGCAAACGCCGCGGCGAGGGCATTTCCGTCTTGGTGGTGGGCCGCCAGCCGATTCGCGCGACGATTCCGCACGGCAAGATGATCATCGTGGACGAAGCGCGGGCGGTCCTGGGGAGTCTGGCGCTCTCGACCTTCAGCCTCGACTTGAGGCGCGAAGTCTCGATTCTGGTGGACGAGCCGAAGCTCGTTGGCGCCCTGACGAAGTTCTACCGGGGGGTGAGCCGGCGCGCTGGCCGATCGACCGCGCTGCTACCGGGCGACCGCGCCGCCTGAGGGCCTCGTGGCGCCGAGGTCAGTGACACCCGTCACTGCCGGAGTCGCCAATCGCCCCGCCGGTTTCGAGGAACGCCCATTCGTACCCGTTGGAATGAAGCGTGAGGCGCAAGACGCCGTGCGCCTTGACGCGTGCTTGAGAGTTCGGCGTCATCCGCAGGAAGTTGTAGAGGCCCGCCCCGCCTGTCCCGGCGATGAACTGCCGTAGACCGCGCGGGTCGGAGCGGCCATCGACGTCCTGCTTGCCGAAGCGCTCGTAGAAGTGATCGTGCCCGGCGACGACCACGTCGGCGTTCTGCGCGTACAGCAGGCCCCACATGTCACGCATGAAGATGTTCGGGCCGTTGGGACCAGACGAAAACAACGGGTGATGGAAGACCGCCATCGTGCACGGCAGCGGTGTGGCGGCCATTTGGGATCGCACGAACTCGTACTGCGCCGAGGCCATCTGCGTCGAGATGTTCGAGTCGAGCATCAGCACGAGCCAGTCGCCCGTGCGGAACGCATAGTAGCTGCGGCCGGCCGGCGCCGCGACATCGCCGAAGTACTGGAAGTAACCCGCGGCGCCAGGCGTCTCGTACTCGTGGTTGCCAGGCGTCGGCCGCCACCGCCGGCGGAACTGCCCCCAGAAAGGATCGAAGCAGCGGAGGTAGTCCTGCATCGAGCCTTGCATGTAGGCCAAATCTCCGGCGAGCACCATCTCGCCGTCAATGCGCTCCGCGATGCGCGCGGCCAGCGGGACCCCCGCTGATCCGCATTCGCCGATGTCGGCCACCGCGACCATCGTCACCGTACGGCCGGTCAGCGTCGAGGGTGGCGGCGTGGGCGGCGGGCCCGGGGGCGGGTCGGTGCCTCCCGGCGGCGTGGTGCCCGTCGGCGGGGACGGAGCCGTCGGCGTCGTCGGCGTGCGCGTCGGCTCGCTGCAGGCGACCATCAGGGTCAGCCCGACCACGACGAGGCACGCGCCAGAGGGGAGTCGCACAGCGGCCCTTGACTATATCCTACGCCCTTGTCATCGAGAAACCGACAACTTCCTGGAGTGCCTTCCCGAGTAGAATTGCCGGCCATGAGCAACCCCATGCGTGCGGTGGTCCTGGCGGCCGTGGCGTGGACCTGCTGGCCGTGGGTCCTGCTGGCGCAAGGGCAGCAGGGCGCGGACCGACCCCGCACCGGGTTCGTTTGGCGGAACCGGCCGACCATCCAGATTGGTGAACACGTCCGCCTCGATGTCCGGCTGAAGCTCGCGGTCGACTCGATGGCCTTCGATCCAGATATCGGCGAAGACGAGGTCGACTTTCGGATACGCCGCTGGGGCCTCAATGGAGAGCTGGGGAGCCACTTCGAGTTCCAGATCGAGCGGGATTTCCATGAGAAGGGCCGGTGGCGTGACGTGTTTCTGAACTGGCGCACGTTTCGCCAGGTGCAGCTGACCGCCGGCCGTTTCAAGGCCCCTATCGGGCGCGAGCAGTTGACGGGGGTGACCGACGTCGATTTCGCCCTCCGGACGCTGGTCTCCTCGACCATTCCTCCGGCCCGTGACAAGGGCGTGATGGTCAATGGGCGGTTTCTCAGCCGGGGCCTGACCTACGAATTTGGGGTGTTTCAGGGCGACGGGGACAACGGACGGTTGAAAGAGATCCAGTTCGTCAGAACCGAAAAGGTCGATCGCCTTGGACCGTCTTTTGCTGGGCGGGTGACCGGGACTCCACTGCGTCCCCTGGGACGGGCACTGCGCACCTTTCGTGCGGGCTTCGCCTACGGGGCTGTGAACATGCCGGAGGGGTTGAACAGTTTTCGCGGCGAATCGGTGTATGGAACCGAAACGTTCTTCGCGCCCGTCTATGTCAAAGGAAGGCGCACCCGTATGGCCACCGAGGTCAGTTACATGCCCGGCCCTGTAGGCTTGACGGCCGAATGGATGCGCGCCTCGGAAGCGCGCGAGCAGCAGGGGCTGGGTGACGTGGACCTGTCCGACCTTCTGACCACCGGCTGGTATGCGAGCGCCACCTGGCTCGTCACCGGAGAGCGCAAGGATGGCTTCGAGCGGCCCCGCCGTGCGCTGTTCCGAGGCGGCGTGGGCGCCATCGAGCTGGCCGCCCGCTACGAGAAGCTCCAGTTTGAGAGCGCCGACAAGACGGGCCCCGCCTTCACCAACCCGCGAGCGGAACACATTCTCGGCAACAGCGATTCGGTCTGGTCCTTTGGCACGAACTGGTTTGTCAATCGGTGGGTCCGGATCACGCTCAACGGCATACGTGAAGAGTTCGAAGACGCATCACGCACTCCCGAACCGGGTGTGAGCGTCTTCTGGTCTGGCATCGGACGGCTTCAGCTTGTCTTTTGAGAGGCAGGTCATGACGACACAGGTTCTCCTTCGCCTGACGGTGTTCGCCGCGGTGGTCACCGTCGTCGGTGCGCAGCTGGGCGCTCAGAGTCCGACGCCCGCCCCACCGCCCGCGCCCCTGCCCTCCGACGCGCTGTTCAAGGGCGACGTCGTTCAGCGTCTCGACCTGCGGCTCAATTCCGCCGATTGGGAGAAGCTGAAGCAGAACTTCCAGGTGAACGACTATTACCCGGCGGACATGGTGTTCAACGGGCAGACCGTTCGCAACACCGGCATCCGGTCCCGGGGGCTGGGATCCCGCAGCGGCACCAAGCCGGGACTCCGCGTGGACTTCGATCGCTACGCCACAGACCAGACGTTCCTCGGCTTGAAGTCGATCATCCTGGACAACCTCGTCCAGGACCCGTCGGCCATTCGCGAGACGGTGACGATGAGGCTGTTCGATCGGCTGAAGATTCCGGCGCCTCGCGAGGCGCACGTCCGGCTGTATGTCAACAATTTCTACGTCGGCCTCTACGTGGTCGTCGAGTCCATCGACAAGCAGTTCCTCGCACGGATCTTCGGGTCCATCGGGGACAACGTCCAGAACGACGGTTACCTGTTCGAGTTCGAATTCATCAATCCGTGGCGGTTCACGTATCTCGGCTCCTCGCTGGACGCCTACAAGGAGCGCTTCGACGCCAAGACGAACGAGAAGAAGAGCGATCAGGACAAGTACGGTCCGATCGAGACCCTGGTACGGCTCGTCAACGAGCTCCCCTCCAGCCGGTTCCTGACCGATCTGCCAGAGTTCCTCGATCTCGGAGCGTTCATGCGCTACATGGCCGCCCAGAACTTCGTCGGACAGAACGACGGCTTCGTCGGCTACGACGGTATGAACAACTTCTACTTGTACCGGCTGGAGGACAAGCTGCAGCACGTGTTCATCGCGTGGGATGAGGACAACGCGTTCTTCGGCCCTGATTTTTCGATCACGACGCGCCACGAAGAGAACGTGCTGATGCGAAAGGCGATGGAGGTTCGCGAGCTGCGCGACCTCTACTATGCCGAGCTCGAGGCGGCAGTCAAGTCCGCCGAGGACCCGACGGGCCCTGACGGCCTACCCTGGCTCGAGTTCGAAGTCCGCCGGCAGCTCGATTTGGTCTATGATCCTCTTCGATCGGACCCGGCCAAGCCTTACACGCTGGACGCGCATGACAACGCGCGTGTGGCGGTCATTCAGTTCGCCCAAGGACGGTCGCGTTCGGTACTCGAACAGATTCGGACGCGCAACTAGACGTCGCTTTGTCAACCTCTCGAGGCGCCCCCTCGGGGATGCCTCGCTCAGGCCAACAGCATCCAGGCCGGGTCCTCGACGTAGTCCTTGATCCGCGCGAGGAACTGCACGGCCTCCCGCCCGTCCACGATGCGGTGGTCGTAACTGAGCGCCAGGTACATCATCGGCCGGACGACCACCTGACCGTGCACCGCCATGGGTCGGTCGGCAATCTTGTGCAGCCCCAGGATGCCGACCTGAGGGGGATTGAGGATCGGCGTGCTCATCAGCGATCCGAAGACGCCGCCGTTGGTGATGGTGAACGTGCCGCCGGTCAGGTCCGCGAGCGTCAAGGTGCCCTCTTTCGCCCGCGCCGCGAAGTCCCGGATCGTTCCTTCGATCTCGGCGAACGAACGCGTGTCGGCATCGCGAATCACCGGCACCACCAGCCCGCCTTCGGCGCCGACGGCCATCCCGATGTCGTAGTAGTGCTTGAGCACGATCTCGTCGCCCTGGATTTCCGCGTTGAGCTGCGGAAATGCCTTGAGCGCACCGAGCGACGCTTTGACGAAGAACGAGGCGATTCCGAGCCCCACGCCATGCGCCGTCTGGAAAGCCTCCCTGCGACGCTCGCGCAGGCTCATGACGGCCGACATGTCCACCTCGTTGAACGTGGTGAGCATGGCCGCGTTGTGCTGCGCTTCGACCAGGCGTCGGGCAATGGTGGCACGCCGCTTCGACATCCGCTGGCGCGTCTCCGGCCGTACGAGTGGGGCGACGGGTGCTTCAGGCGCTCCACGGGCAACGCGTGCGGCCGGTGCGGCCGGGACGCTGCGGAGGACGTCCTGCTTCGTGACTCGACCGGCGGGCCCGCTGGCGGGAACCGCCGTCAACTTCACACCCTGCTGGCGGGCGGCATTGCGCGCCACGGGGGTGGCCCGTACCTCTTCTCCGACGGCGGCGTGACTTTCAGGGCTGCCGGCGGGCCCATCGGATGGCCCTGACACCGGCGTCGAGGGCGCCTTTGTCGCCTGACGCCCGGCATCCTTTCGTGGGGCCGCCACGGCGGCGTCGAGCACGGCCAGCACGTCGCCGACTTTGACGTCCGCCCCTTCCGGGTGCTTGATCTCGGTCAACACGCCAGCCCGATCGGCCGCGACTTCCAGGTCGATCTTTTCCGTTTCCAGTTCGACGAGCGGTTCCCCCGTCGTCACGGCGTCCCCCTCGTGCTTCAGCCACTTGGCGACACGCGCTTCCACGACCGACTCGCCCAGCTCCGGGACGACGATGTGAGTCATCAGGGTTACCAGTTACACGTTACCAGTTTGCGCGACCTACACCTGTTTGGACAGCACGCGATCGGCGTTCTTCGGCGCCGGCCGATCCTCGTACGCCTGTTCCACGATGGCGCGTTGATTGAGGGCATGCCACGTGGCAGAACCCTCCGAAGGGCTCGAGTTGGGACTCCGGCCGATGTAACGAAGGGGCCAGCGGCCGTCGAGGATCGCGTCGACGAACGGCCGGACGAAGTGCCACGCGCCCATGTTCTCCGGCTCTTCCTGCACCCAGCAGACTTCCTGGAGGTGAGGATAGGCTCCAACGACCGCCCCGAGCTCGTCCGCCGGAAACGGGTAGAGCTGTTCCACTCTCACGATGGCCACATCCGCGGCGTGCTGACGCCGCTCGCTGGTGACGAGATCGACGAACACCTTGCCGCTGCACAGCACCAGCCTGCGAACGCTCGCACTCTTCTGCTGGGCTTGCTCGTCGTCCATCACGAGGTGGAAACGGCCCGAGGACAACTCCTGCGGTGCCGATGCCGTCAGCGGGTGTCGCAGCAGGCTCTTCGGCGTGAGCACGATGAGCGGCAACGGGTCGTTGTCGAGCAGCAACGCCTGTCGACGCAGCACGTGGAAGTACTGGGCGGCCGTGGTGCAGTTGACGAGGCGCAGGTTGGTGTCGGCGGCGGACTGCAGGAACCGCTCGAGCCTGGCGCTCGAATGGTCCGGTCCCTGCCCCTCGTAGCCATGCGGCAGCAGGAGCACGAGAGACGGGGTCAGGCCCCACTTGGCGCGGCCCGACACGATGAACTCGTCGAGCACGACCTGGGCGCCGTTGATGAAATCGCCGTACTGCGCCTCCCACACCACGAGACGCCGCGGCTCCTGGATGTTGTAGCCGAACTCGAAGCCGAGGGCTGCATTCTCGGACAACGGGCTGTTGTGGATCTCGAAGGCTGCACGCGCCTGCGATAGCGCGCCGAGCGGCACGTGCCTGGCACCGGTCGCCGCGTCGTGGAGCACGGCGTGGCGCTGGTTGAACGTGCCGCGCGCGACATCCTCACCCGTCAGGCGGATGGCGATGCCCTCCTCGAGCACGGAGGCCAGCGCCAGTTCCTCGGCGGTAGCCCAATCCACGCCCCGTTCGCCTGGCTGATCCAGGGCGTGTCGCCGTCGCTCGCGCGCCCGCTCGAGCTTCCGGTGCACGACGAAACCGTCAGGGATCGACAGGAGCGACCCATTGAGCTCGACGAGCCGCTGAAGAGCGACGCCGGTCTGCACGCGCCGCGCCGCACCGCTTGGCGGAACCTCGGGAAGCGGCGGCGAGTAGTCCTGCTCCGGCTCGAGGCGGGCATACGTCTCTTCCAGCCGCGTCATCACCCGCGACGCTGATTCCTCGGCCTGCGATTCAATGAGCACCCCATCGGCGGCAAGCTGACGGGCGTACAGCTCCCGCACGGTCGGATGCGCGGCGACGGCCTTGTAAATCATCGGCTGCGTAAAAGACGGCTCGTCGCCTTCGTTATGGCCGTATCGTCGATAGCCGACCAGATCGATCAGGAAATCCAGGCAGAAGCGCCGACGGTAGACCCACGCAATCCTCGCCGCCTCGACACAGGCGATCGGGTCGTCGGCGTTCACGTGCAGAATCGGGATCTTGAAGCCACGCGCCAGGCCGCTCGCATAGCTCGTGCTGAACGACTCGTCCGGCTCGGCGGTGAACCCGAGCTGGTTGTTCGCGATGATGTGGATGATGCCGCCCACGTCGTAGCCGGCCAACCTCGACAGGTTGAGGGTTTCGGCGACCACCCCCTGGCCGGGGAACGCGGCATCGCCGTGAATCAGAATCCCCAGCACGGATTCCGACCGGACGGTTGGAGTGCCCGCCCGATCGACCGACGTCGCTGCCGCCCGCGCCATGCCGGCGAGCACCGGGTCCACCGCTTCCAGGTGACTGGGATTGGGCGGCATGCTGATGACGAGCGATTGAGGCCGCCCCGCGGCCGCCACGAATCGCGCCCCCGCGTGATACTTCACGTCGCCCATCCAGCCGAGGTCGATCCGCCAGGTGCGCGTGAACATCGGGTCCTTGAACTCGGCGAGCACCTGTGCGTACGGCTTCTGCAGCACGTGCGCCAGCACGTTCAATCGGCCGCGGTGGGCCATCGCGATCATGACGTGGCGGACACCGGCCGCGGCGGCATCGCTGATCATCTCGTCGAGGATCGGAATCATCAGGTCGAGCCCCTCGATCGAAAAACGCGTCTTGCCGGGGAAGGTGCGATGCAGGAACCGCTCGAAGACTTCCACCGCGGTCACGCGTTCGAGCAGCTCGAGCTGATTGACCGGATCGCGCGGAGGCCTGAACTGACCCGACTCGACGACCTGCCGCAGCCACACGCGCTCCTCGGGGACGAAGACGTGGTTGTAGTCGTGGCCGGTCGTGCCGCAGTAAATACCGCGCAGGCGTTCGATGGCCTGGTGGGCGCTGCTCGCACCCTCTGAGGCGGGCCCCCCGATGACCGCCGCAGGCAGCCGGGCCAGCGTGTCCGTCGTGAGGCCGTGCGACTGGGGGTGAAGCGATGGGTCGCCGATTGGCGGGTTCACCCCGAGCGGATCCAGCGTGGCGGCCAGGTGCCCGAATCGCCGGATGCTCTCCCCGAGGTTGAACGCGGCAATGGCCGCCGCCGTATCGGTCCTGCCGACGCCCTCGCCGCCAGGCGCGGGGCCCTCTTCGATTTCCGGTGTCCATTCCGCGAACAACGCCCGTGCGGCCTCGTCCACCGAGCTCGGGTCACGCCGGTACCGGTCGTACAGCTCGTACACGTACCCGGCATTCACACCGGTAAACTGGTCCCACGGATTGGTCACCTTTCTAGTTTATAGGCTAACCACACCAGGAGCACCGGCGCCATGACACCTCGACCGACCTATGACGATGCGAACCTGATCCTGAAGCTGTACGAAATGCGCCGCGACGAGCGCATGCGACGCGCCCGGGCGTGGTTCACGGCCCAGTTCAAAATCAGAACGTGGGAGGAGTTCCAGAAGCTGGCTCCTGGCGGGTCTGACGAGAACGCCTCGTTCAGGATGGTCGTGACCTACTGGGACATGGTCGGCTCGTTCGTCACGGCCGGCGTCCTGCACAAGGAGCTGTTCTTTCAGAGCGGCCGCGAGCTGCTGCTGGTCTGGGAGCGCATTCGCCACTTCCTGCCGTCGATGCGGACCCAGTACAAGGACCCGCTCCTGTGGTCCCACCTCGAAGCGGTGGGCAACGAGTTTGCCGAGCACTTCAAGCAGCGAAGCGGCGATGGGTACGACGCGTTCCTGAAGCGCATCGGCGTCTGAACCTGGGTCCCTTGATCTCGCTCATCGCGCTCGACATCGACGGCACGCTGCTCGACAGCCGGGGCACCGTGCCACCGGACAACCTCGTGACGCTGGCCGAAGCCTCGGCCCGCGGCGTCCAGCTGGTCGTGGTCACGGGCCGCAGCTTTTCCTTCGCCCTGCCGGCCGTCAAGGCGCTGCCCGATCCCCTGACGCTGATCGTTCACAACGGCGCCATCGCACGCACTCGCGCGGGCGAGACGCTCGACCGGCGGATGATGGACCGTGCGCTCGCACGCGAAGTGCTGGGAGCGACCACGGCGTGGCGTGACAGCGCCGTGCTGCTGTTCGACCGCCCTCAGGCCGGTCAGATGGTATTCGACCGCATGAACTGGGCCCACCCCAATCGCGCACGATTTCGCGACAAATATCAGGCGATCATCGAGGAAGTCGATCGCCTCGAGCACGCGCTGACCGAAGACCCGATTCAGGTCGCCTTCAACGGGGAAGTGGACCGCATGCGCCAGGTCCAGGAGCTGCTCGAGGCGCATCCGTCCGCGGACCAGTTCTCCATGTCGCTGACAGAATACCGGCACCGGGATTTCGCGCTGGTCGACGTCTGCTCTGCCGGCACGACCAAAGGCGCGACGCTCGCACGTCTCGCGGCCGCGCGGGGCATCGCCCGCGCGGAGGTCCTCGCGATCGGCGACAACCACAACGATCGCGACATGCTCGAGTGGGCCGGCACCGGCGTCGTCATGGGCAACGCCTCGCCTGAACTGCGCGCCGCCGGCTTCGAGCCGACCGGCACCAACGATGAAGCCGGGCTCGCGCAGGCCATTCGGCGACACGTGTTGTGAGCCTCGCGAGGCTGCGCGCCTCGGGCTGGAGCGTCTGAACCTGCGCCGTGGGGCCCCCGCGTTCAGAACGAAGTGCTGAGCCCGAAGTGCCAGCGGGCCCGCCCCGACTCGGGCCATGCGACGTCGAGACCGAGCTGCAGCACGGCGGCCGTCAAGAACACGCCACCCCCGATGCCTCGATCGAACGTCTGTCCTCGCAGAGGCACGCCGGCAGCGTACACCGTGCCGGCATCGACGAAGGCCTTGACGCCCAGCCGTCCGGCGCTCAGAGGTGACGTCAACGGCCAACGCACCTCGGCCGAGAACAGACCGAGGTTGTCTCCTACCCGGTAGCCGACACCGTATCCGCGCAGCGACGATGACCCTCCAAGCAGTGCCTGCTCGTAGGCTGGCAGCCCGCGGCTGGCCAAAGTCACGGCCGATCGAACCGCCAGGACCGAGGATCCGTACAGGCCCACATAACCTCGCAAGTCGACGGTGCTGCGCCCCACGTGACGGTCTCCTGGAAATCGGAGTTGCTCGACGCTCGCCAGGAGGTGGACGGCATGACGCGGGTAGAGAGGATCGATGCGCGTGTCGAGGACGAGGTGGGCTGAGGGCGCCACGTGGCGTTCGTCGATCGGCCCAAAACGCACGTTGGTGAGGCGGGCTCCCGCCCCGATGCGCAGACGCGAACCCCACGCGTGGTCGGCACCGACCGAGACGTTCTGTCGGGTCTCTCCGATCTCGAAATGTGGATGCTCTCGCCGATTGATCGAGACCGACGCGGCGACTCGGCTCAACGGCCCCCGCTCGAATGTCCGCTCGACCTCCGCGGCAGCGCGGCGTTCGCCACCCCACGTGAGCGGCACCGACACGCGGCTGCGCGGGCCAACGGCCTCGACGAACGTCAACCGTGCGCCGTACGAAAAGCCATACCCATCCGTGTAGTCGAGGATCGGCAGCCACATGCCGGCTGCCCGGATTCGCTTCCAGGAGCCTGGCACCAGGTCGTCCTCGCTCACCGCGGCATGCTCGTCCACGATCACGATGACGACGATGTCGAGCGGGTTGTCGATGGAGCGGTAACGCTTGCGCACCTCGATTCCGGCGAATCGACCGCTGTCGCGCAGCCGCTGCGCAGCCGCTTCGAGCGTGGTGCCGGTCAGTGGCGCGCCGAGCGTCAATCCGGCGAGGGCCAGGACGTCCGCATCGGGCGTCGTGTGGTTGCCGTGGACGCGCACCTCGCCGAGGATCTCGCCAGCGGGAGCCTGACCGACAGCCGCGGAGACCGACATCACCAGGAGGGCAGGCGCCAGGAGGCCAACGCGTGCCCGATTCACGGTTTGATCCGAACGCTCACCTCGGCGAGCCGATAGTCGCGGTACTCGACGTCATAGCGAGCCGCCACCGGACCGACGGCCGTCATGATCCGGAATTGCATGTCCACGGTGGCCGGGAGCCACACCGCGGGGAAAGGCTCTGACATCGCCATCGACGCCTTCACCTCGTCCACTCGAACGAGCGACCGGCCGGGGAGGAAATCCATATCGATGTTTTCGAACGTGTACCGAAGAATCTGGTGCTCGACGGGATCGATCCAGAGCGTCACCAGCGAGACCTTGTTCATCTTCTCTTCGATTTCGTCCCCTCGGTCGCGGACTCGCTTGTTGGGCCGGGTACGACCCTCACGGAAGAGGAGCGACGGGTAATACTCGATCTTGAGCAGGTCGCGATCGAGCAGCCGCTCGCGCCCGCCGAGCGCGTAGTGTCCCGGATCGAACCGAAAACGCAGGAAATAGGCGGCCGACACGAATCGGGGCTCGAGCGACTGCTTCAACACGTCCTCCACCGAGCCTGTCGATGCTGTGGGAGGGACGGGAGCGGCCTCCGGTGAGTTCCCATCAGGGGATTCGGCGCGGGCGCGCTGCTCGGCACGACGCTCCCGTCGTTGCTCACGCGCGAGCCAGTCCTTCTCGTGCTCCCGCCGATCGGCCTCGCCGATCGTGATGCCATTGACCCTGGTCGGGCTTCGAACGAACACGCCCTGCCGAATGAACCACGTGTAGTCCCGGCGAAAACCGTACAGCAGTGACCCGTCCGGCCCGGAAAGCGCCAGGCGTTCGTGCTCGTCCAGCACGTACTGCTGCAGCTTCTTCCAGTTGTCGTCGCGGCGGGCGAGCACCCGCGCCATGAAGGCGTCGAGATCGGAGCCCTGGGCGAGGCCCCCCGGTACGGCCGCCGGGGCAGTGGTGGTGGCTGGGACGCCACCCCCGGCACGCCCGTCAATGGCTGTCGGGAGCGTCAGGAGGGCAGCGATGAGCCACGCGCGAGTCATCTGGCGTTGGAATGACCAAGGCTCGGCAGGCCCGGTCCAGGTGTTCGTGGACCCATCAGACACTCAGACGAGCGTCAGCGCGCTGAGGTTTCCGCTTCGGTCGTATTCGCCGCGCGCGTGTAGACGATCTTGCCGTCGAACACGGTCACGGCCACCGAGGCGTCCTTGAGGCTCGCCGGGGCGTCGGCGAAGATGTCCTGCTCCAGGACGACGAGGTCGGCCAGCATGTCTCGTTGCAGGGATCCCTTGCGATGCTCGTCGAACGAGGTCCAGGCCGCATCCCGGGTGTAGGCATCGATCGCCGCGGGCAGCGGGAGCCGCTCCATGGGAGCCCAGCCGCCCGCGGGCTCTCCGTCAAACGTCGTGCGATTGACCGCCACGAACAGCCCCGACATGGGGTTCATCGAGACGACCGGCCAGTCGCTGCCAAAAGCCAGGCGGCCGCCGGCCCGCGCGATGCTGCCGTACATCCATGCGCGCGCCGTACGTTCGGGCCCGAGATTGGTGCTCCACACGCCGCCCGCCGGATCCGGCAGGCTGTGGTAGGGCTGCATCGAGGCGATGACGCCCAGGGCACCGAAGCGTGGCACGTCGGCGGGATCGATGGTCTCGATGTGCTCGATTCGATGACGACGCGGTCTCGTCGCGTCCACCCCTCGACGGGCCGCGGCTTCGAACGCGTCAAGCGCCATCCGCACCGCTCGATCACCGATCGCATGCACCATCACCTGCCAGCCGCGCTCGTCGAGCTGCGCCACGAGCCCGTTGAGCGTCGCCGCGTCCATGCGAGCCTCGCCGCGCACCGCGGGCTTGGTGGCATAGGGCTCGAGCAGGGCCGCGGTCATCGCCTCGACGACGCCGTCGGCAATCAGCTTGATCGACCCGGTCTTGAGCAGCGGGTCATCGGGGTACTTGGCGCGGAGCGCGTCGAAGGCATCGAGCTCGGGTTTTCCAATATCCGGTGCAGCTGACAGGGCGGCATAGACCCTCAGGTCCAGCTTGTGCGCAGCGCGCAGCTCGTCCAGCAAGGAGAGGTCGTCGGCTGATCCGCTCGCCGTGTGCACGCTGGTGACGCCCTGCCGGTGCGCTTCGCCAATGGCCGCCTGCAAGGCTGCCAGCTGTTGTTCGCGCGTCGGCTGCGGCAACACCTTGGTGACCAGCGCCATCGCCGCTTCCTTCAGTGCGCCCGTGGCTTCGCCGCGGGCATCCCTGACGATGATCCCGTCGGGCGGGTCGGGCGTCCGCCGCGTGATCTTGGCGGCCGCAAGGGCGCGCGAATTGGCCCACCCGGTGTGGCCGTCATACGAGGTCAGATATGCGGGCCGGTCCGGCACGAGCGCGTCCAACTGCTGGCGCGTCGGAAGCTTGTTGGCGCCGAACGGCCCGTAGAACCAGCCACGCCCGGTGACCCACGCACGCTCGGGATGCGCGGCGGCCCACTCCCGGACCGTCGTCTCGATGTCGGCCAGCGTCCTCGCCTCGAGCAGGCTGATCTGACTGAGAGCCAAGCCGCCGCTCAACAGGTGCAGGTGCGCGTCGATGAATCCAGGGAGCACGGCGCCGCCCTGCGCGTCGATGACTTCGGTCCGCGGGCGACGCAGGCGCTGCACTTCGCGATTGGTACCGACGACCAGGATCTTGTTGCCCTGCACGGCCACGGCCTCGGCCATCGTCCCGTTGCCGTCAGCCGTGTAGACCCGCGCATTCAGGATGATGAGATCGACCGGCCCGTCCTCGCGTTGGGCTCCGACGATGAGGCCGGCGATGAGCGTGATCCCGACGATGAACGCGACGAGATAGGCCGTGAGACGGGCCGCCATCAATGGAATCTTATCCCACCGAGGACGCGCAATGGCACCAACGCCAGAGATGGCCCGAAGAGGCCTCGCCTCGCGGCGGGTGGCAGACTACACTGCCTTTTGGCGTCGCGGAGACGCCGGGTTCAGGCCTCAGGGTGGCAGCCGGTGCCGCGGTTGGACGTCGAGGTGGAATGGTTACGGGGAGGCTGCATGCGGTTTGCGATTGTCGGGTCCGGTGCTGTCGGGGGGTTTTTCGGCGCGAAGCTGAAGCGGAGCGGGCAGGAGGTCACCTTCCTCGCCCGAGGAGAGCACCTGGCCGCCATGCAGTCGCGCGGTCTGTGCATCAAGAGCCCCAAACTGGGCGACTTCACCGTGTCCGCCCCTGCCTATGATGACCCCGCGCGTGTCGGCCCGGTTGACGTGGTCATCTTTGCCGTCAAGGCGTACGACAACGCCACCGCAGTCAGGCTGTTACCGCCCTTGATGGGGGACCACACCGTCGTGCTCACCCTGCAAAACGGTGTCGACAGCGCCGACGAGATCGCCGCCGTGGTGGGCGAGCCGCACGTACTGGGGGGCACGACCTACGTCGCCACGGCCCTCGAAGGCCCGGGTGTCATCGCGCAGACGGGAGTCCACCGCACGATCATCTTCGGTGAAGTATTTGGTCCGCGAGGGGCCATCACGCCACGCGTGCAAGCCATCGCCGACGTGATGCAGCCCGCGGACATCCAGGTGACGGCCGTGGCCGATGGCCGCGTCCCCATCTGGGATAAGTTCGTGTACCTGGTGCCCTTTGCCGGATTCACCGGCACGGCGCGCCTGCCGATCGGCGGCGTCTGGAAGCACCCCCATGTGCAGCAGATGTTCTACGCCGCGTCACGGGAAGTGGCCGCGCTGGCGGCCGCCGAAGGCGTCGAGATCTCAGCCGACCGGTTCGACCGCCTGAAGGAATACATGGACAACATCCCGCCCTCGACACGATCGTCGCTCCTGATCGACCTGGAGTTCGGCAAGCGCATCGAGGTGGAGGCCCTGCACGGCGCTGCCGTGCGCCGTGGTGAGGCGAAGGGCGTGCCCATGCCGATCGTTGCGACGCTGTACGCGGCTCTGAAGCCTTGGGCCGATGGGCCGCCGCGCCGCGACTAATCCACGGATCACACAGCACCATCTTCGTCATGGGACCCAAAACGTAAAGACCGTGCCGCCCTCGCGATGTCACGTGGGCTGCCGTCGTCCGACCTCATGAGTCCTCCCGGCCGACCCACCCCCCATCCGCTGCACCAGCGCGTCGAAGGCCTGGACACAGCCACGCCGGAGATCCGCAGGCAGCAGCGGAAACGACGAAACGACGTGCGCGTACTGCGTGGGCGTGAGTTGGTAGCAGCGGGCAACGATGGCGTTGAGGCGTGCGTACGGCTCGTGAAGCGACAGGCTGGACTGCTCGAGCCGGCGGGAGAGCGTCACCAACTCACGAAACACGCGAGACGACCTCGGCGGCCTGGGGACAGGTAATCGCGCAACGAGTGCCACGCCCACATGTGTCGTCACGTGCAGGCGAACCAGGAAGTTGGCGACAAGGCTGTTGAGCAGGGCCATCAGACAGTATTGGCTGGCGCGGTCGAGGTCCGACCTCAGGCAAAAGACGGTGTGCGTGGAGACCGTGTGGGGCGGCAGGATGGCGGAAATGAGGGTCAGCCGATTGGTGGCGCTGGCGACGTCGCGATAGGCGAGTCGGTGTCGGCGGAACATCGACGTGGAGCCGAGCAGCCGAGCAGCCGTCGTGGGGAGAATGCCGAAGCGGGCCGGGCCCGTCGTGAGCCGGAACGGCTCGAGATGCTTCCCCTCGATCACGGGCAGCAGTTCGGAGGCTCGGGATCGTCTCGCCTTGTCGCCAAGCGCGCGGAAGTGCGGGCGATCGTCGGTCGCGTTCAGCTCGCGGCCGAACGAGACGCCCCACCCGGCCGCCTCCCCGAGGCCGCGCGCCGCAGCACGTGTCTGCTCGAGGATTGAAAGGTCCAGCGGCGACGCCGGCATGGGCCACGTGAGAGAGTCCCGGTCCCACGACTCCAGCAGCGACCTCGTGAGCGAGACGGGACAGGCGTCAGACGGTTCCTCACGCGCCGCGTCCGGAAGGTCGTCCAGCCAGTCCGCGACGGATCGGCCGAACGAGCATCGCACGCGCTCAGTGCGTCCTCCGAGCGTGGCGGTCAGCAGCAGGAATTTCACGTCGCGATGGATGGGAAAGATACTGCCGCGGTTGTCGAAGCCGATGACGCGCTCGATGTCCGCCCCGTCGGCGAGCGCTCGTCGAAGAGAACCGCTGCCGTGGTCGGTTGCCAGACCCGACGGCAGAACCAGACCGAGCCGGCCACCCGACCGCGCCAGTTGACAGGCGCGCTCGAGGAACAGCTGATACCGATTGAGGTGGCCCGGTCCAAGGTAGCGATAGACGCCGGCACGTCGAAAGAATCGCAGCGCCGCCCTTCTGTCTTCGCGCGCGGGCCCTGCGGTGCGGTCATCCTCGGGATTGGCGCGCAACACATCCCACGGCGGGTTGCCAATCACGGCGTCGAAGCCTCCGTCGGCTCGCGGCTGGCCGTCGCGGGTGAAAAACACTTCGGGAAACTCGAGTTCCCAGTGAAAGAAGCGATGACTGCGCGCGGTGGCCGAGGCACGATCGGCGATGGCGTCGCGCTGCCGGCCGCTCAGGGCCCCGTCCCGGCCTCCGCGCGACGAGGCCATGTCGAGGTACACGCCGCGGGGAAGGTCGCCAGCAGGCCAGAACCATCCCGCGCACCACAGGTCGGCGATGGCCTTCCACTGCGCCAGCGGCGTGCCGGGGGAGGACAACCGGGCCAGCGTGGCCTCCTTGTCGCGAACGGCCGAGGGGCTGTCCGCGGGATCGATCGCCAGTCGATACCGATCCGGCACGACGTGGCGTGCGAAGGCCCCAGCGGCCTCGCCATCAAAGAGGCGCGGATGGTCGGTTCGCGGATCAGCGCCTCTGACACGACCGTCGGGCGATCGCCACAGGTCCTCGAGTCGTGCTCCCACGAGGCTGTCGCCGACCGCGAGGTGATGATCCAGAAAGCTGAGCGGCCGCTTGCCGTCGAGCGTGGTGAGCCAGAGAGACACGCGTGCGAGTTGCACCGCGCGTGGATTCGAGTCCACGCCGTAGAGGCACTGCTCGGCTACCAGCCGGCGCAGCTCCGCCCGTCGCGCCGCGCCATGACGCTGGCGCCCAGCCGGGTGCTGACCCTCGACTCCCAGCGCGCGTTCGAGCGCGGCGGCGAGATATCGGCACGCAGACACGAGGAAGGCGCCGCTGCCCATGGCTGGGTCCAGCACGCGCAAGGCGAGGATGCGGTCGGCGGGTTGACCATCCACGAGAGGACACAGCACACGGCGGACCAGGAAGTCGGTCATCACGCGCGGTGTGTAGAAGCTGCCGCTGGCCTTGCGCTCACGCGAGGTCCTGGTCAGGACGAGCGATCCGCCGATTCGCCGGGGTTCGTGCTCGAGAATCGATTCGTACACCGACCCCAGCTGCTCGACCCCGAGGTCCGCATAGCAGACACGCCGCCTCCCCTGTCGTGTGGGGGTGGTGGCCAGCGATCGCACCAGGTGGGTCATGACCGTGTCCGGCAGGCGCACGGCCTCGCCGAGAGGCGTGTGCGCCGGCGAGAACAGCCGTCCGTTGAACGCGGTGACGACGAGATCGCCGACGCGACACCCGGCGTGGGCCAGGCGTGACATGGCTTGAAAGGCGGCCCACACGCCCTTGACATCACCCCGATCGAACCCCCGGTGGCACAGCGCGTCCACGGAGTACGCGTCCCGGTACACACGATGCCAGGTGGGCACCAGGCCCCTGGCCTCGGCGAACAGCAGGAACAGGAGGCGATAGACGATCGTCAGCGCCTGATCGAACGTGTCGAGATCCGACGACGATGATCCGCGCGGCCCATGTCTGTCCAGCGACGTGACCAGCGAGGCGAGCGCATCGAGCACTCCGCCGCCAAGGGCGTCGCAGGCGGCGACGGCATACCGGTCGGCGCGGGCAGCCAGCCGCTCAACCGCGTGGTCACCGGCCGTCCCGTCGAGTGCGGCCCGGCGAAGGAGCATCCAGAATGCCGTCGCGCTGCGATCGTCGCCCAGCACGAGTGACAGGTCGAAGTCCAGCACCCGCCGCGACCACGCGCGTGAGGCATCAACGATGCGGACGAGGCGGCCCGTGCAGACGAGCCCCCACCGCGCGCCCGCCGCGCGGCCCGCTCGCACGGTGTCGCGCCAGGCGGCGTCGAGGTCGGCCGCCCACGGCGTCGTGCGAATGACCGCCACGGCGGAGCCGCGGCTCCCAAGCGCCCCGACGAATCCATTGCCGTGCGGCTCGAGGTGGAGCAACTCATACCCGAGCAGTCGCACGAGGGGCAGGATGACCACGTCGAGTACGGCGCGTTGGCTCGATGCGGGGCCCAACTGACGATCCGCCCTCGTCCACACGCGATGCAGCGCGGAATGCATGGACCGGCTGGCGGCAGCTTCGAGCTGGCGGAACTCGTGAACCAGCACGTCTTCGAGAAACGCGCCGGGAATCAGCGTACCCGTGACGCCGGGGAGCAAGGGTGAGCTCCGTCAGCAACAAGTCGAGCGTTGGGTGCGCGGTCGCGGCCCTGTTCGCCGCGCGCCACGGTCTCGACGCCGTCGGAACGAGGCGGGCCCGGACACGCCGGGCGCCTCGGACGAGTGCGCTCGGTGCCACAGCCAGGCGGCGCGCAGGTGGGGAGGCGTCGAACCGAGACAGGTGAGGGCCTGAAGCCCTTCGAGGTGTCGATCGAGGTGTTCCAGGAGTGCCGCCCGCGCCGCTCGGCTGGCGCGATGCGCATGTTCGACGCGCCGATCGAAGAGCGATCCCTGGAACCAAGCCGAGCCGGCGCGTTGCTCGATGCCGGCGCGCACGGCGCGCAGCCGATCGCGAAACGCCTGAGCGAAGCGCTCCGAGGCCTCGCAGGCATCCGCCACCCTGATCCGGAGCGCCTGGTTCACGGCGTCGAGCACGCGGGGGTCGAAGGCCAGGCCTCGCACGGTGGAACGCGACAGCCCCCGACGCGCCTCTCGGGTCAGGGCCGCCTCGACCGGAACCGCCGCTCGCTCCACGAGGCGCCCTCGTGCATCGACGACGTCCGAGGTGAAGAGCAGAAGGACCTGAAGGGACGGCTCACGCGGCGCGCGAGCCGCATACACGCACGCCGCGCCCTCGGGCGTCCCCGGCACGCGTCGGCCCGGCGTCAGGGCGTAGCGCTGTGCCGACAGGCTCACGGACGAGCGTGGCTCGACAGGCTCGTTGGCGTGGGACATCTCGACAGCCCGGCGCGGCCCGTGGTCCACACCCCGATGTTCAAAGACCGCTTCGGCGACGATCTGCTCGGTCGCCGTCGGCACCCCGCCATAGAAGTCTGTCCCTGCACGCGTGCGCCGGCGTGCCAGCGCACCGAGCACCACGTCTTCGTACGAGTCGTGGTGCACCAGGTTGATGGCGTGCACACGGCGGGCCTGACCCAGGCGATCCAATCGTCCGATGCGCTGGTCGAGACGCGTGGGGTTCCATGGCACCTCGAGGTTCACGACCAGGCGACAGCGCTGCTGCAAGTTGAGCCCCTCACCGGCGGCGTCGGTCGCCGCGAGCGTGCGGACGCGCCCCTCGATGAAGTGGCGGATGACCTCCCGCCGGTCCGCAGCGGACAAGCCGCCATGGAGCAGTCCGACGCTCGACACGTCGGCGATGCGTACAGCGACCTCATCGGCGACGTCCCGGTATTCACTGAACACGATGAGAGGCTCTGCGGTCCGTCTGAGGAGCGTTCGCAGCACTCGTACCTTGGACGACGCGGGCGACGCCTCGGCGGCCAGGCGGGTCAGCTGGTCGAGCCACGCGCGCTCGTGCCCAACATCGGCCAATCCATGCGTGCCGAGCGCCTCGTCCAGCTCTTCGAGGTGATCGTCGATCTCTTCGTCCCACGGCAGCCTGTCCTGATGGTGCGGTGCCGGGTCTCCGCCCATCAAGGCGAGCCGGCGCGCCAGCGTGTCTCGTGCCGCGGCGGCCGACGAAGCAGCACGACGGGCAATCACCGTGGCCACCAGCCGCGCGCCGGGACCTGGCGCGCCTCGCCAGAGCGCACGCGTGTAGGCGAGCGTCGCGTCGAGCAGCCGGCGTTCCATCGGCGTGGGTGCGACGGCGAGGACGTGCTCGCGCCTCGTCACAGGCCCTCGTACGCCGGCTCGCGTGCGACGGAAAGTCACCAGATCCTTGTCACCCGCGGCTCCGAGAGAGCGCAAGAACCGATATGCCGGCTCGTCGCCGGAGTGCGGCGTGCCGGTGACGAGCACGACCCACGGCGTGCGGGCTGCGAGGTCGGCGACCACGGCTCCACGGTCGCTGGCCGGCGTCAGGTGATGGGCTTCGTCCACGATCAGCACGTCGAAGGCCACGGCATCGAGCGCTGCCCGTACTTCCGCTCGCTTGACCAGATCGATCGACGTGACGACCACGGGCGCGATCGCCCACGGGTTGACGCCGGGCGGCATCGCGCGGACGGTGTCGGCGAGCGTCGTGGTGTCGTAGACGGTGGGTGTCCCCGCGAATCGCGTCGACAGCTCAGCGGCCCATTGGTCTCTCAGCCCGGCCGGCGTCAGGACCAGCGTCCGGTGAGCGAGCCCTCGCAAACCGAGCTCGCAGGCCACGAGCAGGGCCTGAATCGTCTTCCCGAGGCCTACCTCGTCGGCCAGCAGCAGGCGGCACGCGCCGCCGAGCACCGCTCGCACAGGCTCGAGCTGCCATGGGCGGATCTCAATGTCAGCAGAGGCCGCTACCCACACGTCACGCCATCGAACGGCTTCGGCTGCCGCGGCCGCCGCCGTCTGCAGCACCCGGCACCGTGAGCGGCTGAGGATCTCCGTCCGCGGCCTCATGACGGCCACGCGGTCGAAAGGAGCGATGACGCGGCTGATACGGCCGTTGTTGGTTTGGTCCCTCCCTCTGAGGGTGACCAGCGTGGCGGCGGCGAACTGCTCGACATCGATGACCAGCCACGACTGATCGCGCACGAGTGCGCGAACGCCCGATCGCAGCGGGAGCTGCACTTCCTGCACGCGTGACCCCTTTCCAGGCGCGCAGAACCTGCAATCCCCGGCGGGTCAGCGCGGCCTGGGACGGGAGCGAGGCAAGGGACGTGCCTGAGAGGTGTGAATGGCGTTGAAGAGGAGCCGGAACGTCGCGTGCGACTGGGCGCGGTGCTGCGCGCGGAACCCGATCAAGACCGCGCGTCCCTGCCCGGTCTCTGCCTCGATCACGGCACCGCGGCCTTCGAGGTGTCCGGCTCCTTCGAGCCATCCGCTGAGCAGGACCTGGCCCGTGGCGTATCGACCGATCACTCGGACGGCGGGCGGTGTGTGCGCCGAATCGCCAGCAGCGGCTGGGCGACCCGCGACGTCGAGGGCGGTGCTGAACGCAAAGAACGCCGCCGTGCTGGTCGGCATGCCGAAGGCCAGCGGCTCGGCGCCGTCAAGCGTCAGGCCGACGATGGAGCCTGGCGCGAAGAAGACGTCGGGGGCCAGGCCGTCCACGGTGTCCTCGACGGGCAGCCCGAGCGCATCGGCGACAAGCGCAACGGAGGAGTCGAGGGCCACCAGCGTGCCGCCATCCTGGACGAACTGCTGGAGGGCCGTGACACCGTCTGCTCCGAGTCCGCCGACGTAGGGGTCAGGCATCGTGCCCGTCGGGTGCCCGTTGATCAGGCGATCGGGCGGCAGGTCGGGCAACACGATCACGTCGACCCGTTCGCGCAGGGGTCCGCGGCGGATGTCCTCGTTCGACAACGACTCGAAGGGGAACTCGTACTGCTCCAGGAGCCATCGGGTCCACCCTTCGTCCGGGGATTCGATCCATGGCTTGTACAGCCCGGTTCGCGCGCGGGTCAGGCGCCGGACCGCCTGAGGCAGCGGACCCCGCGCCGCGGTGACGCGCAGGCCGAAAGTCGCCGCGAGGCCCTCGACGATCGGGCGCACCTTCGGCGCGTCCCGCACGAGGATGGCGCCGGGGGCGTAGCTGAAGCCGAGCAACTCGATCGGCTGCGTGATCCAGGAGATCTCGGCCCCGGCCGCCAGCAGCCGGTTGATCGCGAGACTCGCCCCATTGCCGCGGCCGTCGACGACATAAAAGGCGGCTCGTTGTTCGCCCCACACGTTGGCGGGCCGAATCGACGATCGTGAGAGCTTGGTTGAGGGCGGCGGCTCGAACTTCTGCTCGATGCGGTCGACGCTGACCCCCATCTGCAGCGGAAGCGTCCAACCGGCGACATCGTATGGCCGCTCGGGCGGGGCGCGGGGTGCCAGCGTCCGCACGGGGTAGGTCTGCCGCTCCAGCAGTGTCTTGGCGTAGGCGCGGAACGGTTGCGCCATCAGGATCAGGTCCGTGCCTGCTTCATAGACCGTGTCGGCGACGCGGAACGGCTCGATGGCGCGATGAATCTCGACGGCCCCGTCGATCAGCAGCTCTCGAAGCTTGTGGGCGGCATGGGGATCGTGCTGCTCGGCCGGAATGATGAACGCGAACGGGCCGCCCCTCGCGCCGTCCTCGACGGCGCGTCTTCCCATCACGTAGAAGTTGGACAGCAGCTCCTGTCGATACCGCGCGGCGCCGACGAGCAGGCCGCGCACGGCGGAGGCGTTGTAATCCACGATGTTCCGCAGCGTCCAGGCGCCGCCTTTCCAGGGGTTGGGAAAATTGACCTGCGCGCGGTACTCGGGCAGGCCGCGCGAGGAGCCCTGCAGCTCGGAGGCTTCGACGCGGATTGGCGTGGCGATGCGCACGCCGGCTGCCTCGGTGAGCAGACACACCGTGTTGTGCCCGAGCGGAGCCGAATCCTCGTAGCCCGGCCAGTAGTAATCGTAGAGGGCGTTCTGCACGACGCCGGCGCGCTCGTCTTGCTCCAGGCGCATCGCCATGGCGTGCCCCAGCAGGCCCGCCGCTCGCCAGATCAGCGGATCGTAGTTGGGATCGATTGGGTCGTAGTTGGGAGGCACGAAGTAACGCGGCCCCCGCGATCCCATCTGATGCATCGACAGAAACACTTGCGGATGCCATCGCCGATAGAAGAACGCCGAGAGCGACCGGCTCTCGGCCAGGTTCATCATGAACGCGTCGCGATTGATGTCGTGGCCTGCATAGCGGTGGTAGAGCCACGGCATCGGGGCGCCCTCGAACGCCGTGCCTTTCCACCGCCGGTACCAGTCCACGACGAGCCGATGACCGTCGGGATTGAGCGAGGGGAAGACGATGAGCACCACGCGATCGAGCACCTCGAGGAGGTCTGGCGCCTCGGTCGTGGCCAATTCGTGCACCAGTTCGTTGACCATCTGCGTCGCCCCGATCTCGCTGGCGTGGATGCTCGCGCCCACGGCCACGACAACCGGGTTGCGGGCGGCGATAAGGCGTGCTTCGCTTTCACTGATGGCCCGCGGGTCGGCGAGGCGCAGATTCGCGGTGCGAATCTCCTCCAGGCGCTCGACGTTGCGCGGCGACGAGACGATGGCCGCGACGATCGGCTGTCCGTCGGTGGTCGGCCCGACCTCGACCAGCTCGACGCGATCGGACGACTCGGCGACCGTCTGGAAGTAGCTCGTCATCGCGGTCCAGTCCGCGAGCTCGCCGTCCGATCCCATCCGGAAACCAAAGTGGGCCTCCGGTGACGGCACGACCAGGGCGGTTGACTGCGCCGCCAGCGTGAGTGGAACGCTCAGCAGCGCGAGCATCGCGAGGCGCCTCATGTGCCGATAGTACTCTGATGCCGCGGCGGAGGCCCGGCCGTCTCTGGCGTGCGCCCCAGCGACGAAACGGGCGACGGTCCTTACAGATATGCAACGCGTCATCGCGAGCGATCGCGGGCAGGCCGCGACAATACGGCGCAGACCGCCCGCCCCTACACGGTGGCACACGGGTTGCGGTGGCTCTCGTCGATGGTAGTTGCGTTTCTCGGGACCAAGGGCGGCACCGGTACGACGACGATGGCCGTCAATTGCGCGGCGGGACTTCAGCGCCTGACGAATCAATCGACCCTCGTGGTGGACGTCAAACGCGGATCGGGTGACGTTGCGGTGTTTCTCGACTTGCGGCCCCGCTACACGCTGGCCGACCTCCTGGACCACGTCGGCTGGACCGACGTCGAGGCCGCGTCCCGGTTCGTCACGAACCATCCGTGCGGCATCGATGTCCTGGCGGCATCCGAGGGCTTCACGCGCCCGGGATCCAGGGACGCCGAGGGCGTGGAACAGTCGCTGCGGACCCTGTCCAGGCGCTACGACTTCGTCGTCGTCGATGCGGGGTGCCTCCTGACGACGCCGACCGTGAGTGCGTTGCTGGTGGCGGATCTTGTCCTGCTCGTCGCCAACCCCGACTTGCCGTGTCTGCGGAATCTGCGTCGATTGACCGACGCCCTGCGCCTGGCCGGCGTGGCCCCCGAACGGCTGCGCTTGGTGTTGAACCGGGCGTCCGAGCACGCGGTCTTGTCGGCGACGCTGATCGAACAGGCGCTGGACCGGCGCATCGATTTTCAGATTGCGAGCGACTACCGGGCCGTGTCGACGGCCATCAACGGCGGCGTGCCCGTGTCTTCACAGCGCCAGTCCGTGCTCGCCGCGCAGGTCGACACGATGGCGAGCACGCTGATCGATCAGCGAGTCCTCTTGTCCACGCCGTGACCTTGCAGCGGCCCGGAGCAGCGGCCGCGCGGTCAGGATGCCGACGCCCGAAGGGCCACCACGGTCACGCCCAGGTGCGACTCGGGCGCATCCCAGTGGGCCTCGACCAGCGGATGCGTGCGCAGGAGCCGTTGAATCGCCGCGCGTTGGACCCCTTTGCCTCGTCCGTGGATGAGACGCACGAGAGGGAACCCCGCCGCCGAGGCATCCTGAAGATACTCGTCAACGACCGACACGACGTCCCTGGGGGCGAAGCTGTGGAGGTCGAGGGTGTCCTCACACGGAATGCGGACGGGGTCGGGGTCGTCTTCCACGATGGGCCGCGGCTGGTGGACTCGACGGGCGCCGGAGCCGCCTCATGGCGCCTTGACGTAATCGGCCGTCACGGTGGTCGTGATGCCGCCACGAGCGGTGAAGGCCCCGATGACGGTCATGCGCCTCGGTCGGCATGCCGCCACGAGGTCATCGAGGATGCGGTTGGTCGCCGCTTCGTAGAAAATGCCCTGGTTGCGGTAGTCGAGCAGGTAGTACTTGAGCGCCTTGAGCTCGAGACAGGCCGCGTCGGGCACGTAACGAATCCGGATGGTGCCGAAGTCAGGGAGTCCCGTCTTGGGGCACATCGAGGTGAACTCCGGGCACTCGATGGCGATCTCGAAGTCGCGTTCCGGGCGAGGATTGGGAAAGGTGTCGAGCGCCGGGTGGCTTGACATGATGGGGATTTTATCAGTCGTGACCGTGTCGGTTGTTTGACAGCCCCTGACGCCGGCAGTACTATTCGTGGGTTTTTTCGCCATATTACGCGACGGGCTGCTCCGCGCCTCAACCCGGTCGCGACGGAAGATTGCGCGGCACTCACCAGGGGGATCACGATGGTTGAAGCCCGTCGCATGGGCAAGTCGGACTTGTTTTCACACTTCGCAGAACGCTTCGGCGTGAAGCGCACGCAGTCGCGCGAGTACTTCGACGAGCTGGCGACACTGTGCGAGCGCGAGCTGAAGCGCACGGGCGAATTCGTCCTGCCCGGCATGGTGAAGCTCGTCGTTCAGAAGCGCAAGGCGCGCGTCGGCCGCAACCCGGCCACGGGCGAGCCGATCAAGATTCCCGCGAAGACGGTCGTCAAGGCACGGATCGTCAAGCAGCTCAAGGACGCCGTCCTCCCGAGAAAGTAGCGGTCCAGCCCCTGGTTCGAGAGAAGAGGCGCCGGCGGGCGTCTCTTCTTCTCCGACAGGACTCACGGCCGCCCACCGCGCATCAACCGCCCTTGCGCCGTTTGGCGAGTTCCCGAATCTCCAGGCGATCGATCTTGAATTTGAGCGTCGACAGCGGCACGCCCAGGTAGCGGGCCGTGCGAGTGACGTTCCACCGGCTGCGCTCCAGGGCGCGCACGATGAAGTTGCGCTCGAAGGCGAAGAGCGCCCTGTCGAGCAGGCTATCGCCGGACGCCTCGCGATCCCACTCGGCCACCTGGAACTCGAGGGGCAGGTCGTCTTCGGTGATCCACGGCCCCTCGGAGGTCGCGACCACGCGCTCGATCAGGTTCTCGAGCTCCCGCACGTTGCCGGGCCATCCGTGGTGCGAGAGCATTTTCAGCGTGGAGTCCGCAATTCCAGCGATCTGTTTGTGAAACCTGGCGTTGTAGCGCCGCAGGAAGAACTCGGCGAGCCGCGGCAGGTCCTCGAGCCGGTCGCGCAGCGCGGGGAGCCTGACGGGAATGACGTTGATCCGGTAGTAGAGGTCTTCGCGGAAGGCGCCTTCCTTGACGGCGCGTTCGAGGTCCACGTTGGTGGCCGCGATGAGACGAAAGGCCGTCGTGATTGGCTTGTTGCCGCCGACGCGCTCGATTTCGCCCTCCTGGATGGCACGGAGCAGCTTGGTCTGCAGATCGAGCTTGAGCTCGCCAATTTCGTCCAGGAACAGCGTGCCACCGTCCGCGAGCTCGAACTTGCCAATGCGCTGCTGCAGCGCGCCGGTGAACGCGCCGCGCTCGTGGCCGAACAAGGTGCTCTCGACCAGCTCACGGGGAATGGCCGCGACGTTGACGGCGATGAAGGGCCGATCGCCCGCCGTGGCGGCCTCGCTGGCCGCCGACTCGCGATGGATGAGCCGCGCGAGCAACTCCTTGCCGGTCCCGCTCTCACCCAGAATCAGCACCGTCGCCGAGAGCTTGGCGACCTTGCGCACGACGTCCAGCAGATCGCGCATCGCACGGCTGTCGCCGACGACGAACTCGCGGTCGCCAAGATCCTGGACTTCGTCGCTCAGCGTGAGAACGCGGCGATTCAGCTCCTGGCGGTCGAACGCGTGGGTCACGAGCGTGCGCAGGGACTCCGCGTCGACATCCTTGGTCGCGAAGTGAAACGCCCCGAGCTTGATGGCCTCCACGGCGTCGTCGACCTTCAGAGCCGCCGACAGCATCAGCATCTCGACGAACGGGTAATTGGCCCGGACGATACGCAGCAGGTCGAAGCCCGAGAGGCCAGGGAGCATCACGTCGGCGAGCAACAGGTCGATTTCGTCACGCTCCATCAAGGCGAGGGCGGACTCTCCGGACGCGGCTCGCAGGACGCGATAATCGCGCCGCAACGCCGTCGAGATCCGTTCCCGGCTCTCTTCGGTGGCATCCACGACCAACACGGTCTTTCGGCGAACGCTCATCCGACGGGGAGTATAGTCGGTGAGTTATGGAATGGCTCTGGCTGATTGCTTGCGGCGGCTGGCTCCTGGCGCTCTGGGCTCTAGCCACGGCACGCCGCCTCACACGACAGGTCCGACAGCTGTCGGAGCAGTACTGGGAGCTCAAGTACGAGCACGGCGAGCTCAAGGCCAGGGTCAGGGCCATCGCCCCGACGGCGGCGGAGGCGGCCGCCGCCAAACCGCCCGTTCAGCAGACGTTCGTGCCGTTGTCGGCGGTCAAGAAGTCGTGACCGATCCTTGACGAGCCGCGCATTCCAAGCGAGAGTGGGGGATTGTGCGTGAGCGCGCCCCGCGAACATGGGCACGGACGAGGAGTGTGAGGTGGCCAAAGCAACACACGAGTACGACGTAGTCGTCATCGGTGCCGGCACCGGCGGCTATGTGGCGGCGATTCGGGCTGCCCAGCTGGGGCTTCGGGTGGCCGTTGTGGAACGGCAAGAGGCGCTGGGCGGCACGTGCCTGATTTGGGGCTGTATCCCGACCAAGGCGCTGCTCGAGCACGCCCATGCCCTCAAGGTCGCGAAAGCCGCCAAGGAGTGGGGCCTGGCCGGCGTCGACCCAGGGAGCGTGCACATCGATCTGGCCGCCGTTCATCAGCGCAAGGACAAGATGATTTCCGGGCTGACCGGCGGCATCGAGATGCTCTTCAAGAAGCACAAGATCGATTGGATCAAGGGCACGGCACGGCTCGCCGGCGGCACCTCGGTCGACATCGCGCTGCCGGACGGCGGGAGCCAGATGGTGGCGGCCCGCAAGGAATTGATCGTGGCGACGGGATCGACACCGCGCAGCGTCCCCGGCATCGATCCCGACGGCAAGCGAATCGTCTTCAGCGACGAGGCGATTCACCTGGCCGTCCTGCCTAAGAGCCTGGCCATTCTCGGAAGCGGTGCCGTGGGCGTCGAGTTCGCCTCGATCTTCCGCAGCTTTGGCAGCGAAGTCACGCTGATTGAACTCCTCCCGCGTCTTGTGCCGGGAGAAGACGAGGCGGTCTCGACCGATCTCGAGAAGCACTTCAAACGTCGTGGGATCAAGGTCCATACTGGCACGAAGGTCACCGCCGCCACGGCGGGCGCCGACGGTGTCACGCTGGAGATGACCGCGGGCAACGGGAAGGCACAGACGTCGTCGGTGGAGATGCTGCTGGTGGCCACGGGTCGCGGGCCGGTGACCGACGGCCTCGGCGCCGAGGAGGCCGGCGTGAAGATGGATCGCGGCTTCATCGTCGTCGATGACCTGTATCGCACGAGTGCGCCGGCCATCTCGGCGATTGGCGACGTGATCACGCTCGGAGGCCCGCACTACCAGCTCGCACACGTGTCCTCGATGGAGGGCGTCATCGTCGCCGAGCGGATTGCGGGCCAGGAGGTCCGTCCGATCAACTACGATCACGTGCCGCGCTGCACGTACTGCGATCCGGAGATCGGCAGTGTCGGCTTGACGGAGGTACAAGCACGCGAGCGCGGCTACGATGTCAGGGTGGGATCGTTTCCGTTCAAGGCCCTCGGTCGCGCGCGCATGGCGGGAGAGACCGAGGGATTCGTGAAGATCGTAGCCGAAACGAAATACGACGAGGTGCTTGGCGTGCACATCATCGGCCCGCGCGCCACGGAACTGGTGGCCGAGGCCGTGCTGGCGTTGCGCCTCGAGTGCACCGTCGAAGAGCTCGTGAAGACGATGCATGCGCACCCGACGATGTCGGAGGCGGTGGGAGAAGCGGCGCATGCCGTGCACGGGACGGCGATTCATATCTAACGAGGCCCTGCCTCAGACCGCCAGGCATATGACGTAAGCAGGGCCTCGTTAGCTATGATGTTGTCTTGCCCCGCCTCCGGCGGGGCAGTCGCCTTGACGGAGATACTTGACTCATCTGGTCAACATTCGGGGCCGTCAAGGCTCCTAGCTAGCGCCGGCTACTCAGGCGCCGTTCCTGGATCTGCCGAACCGCGTCCTCGACTTGCATTTCAATAATCTGCCGCCCGAACAAGGCGCTGGCCTTGGCCGGATTCCCCACGTGACCTTGACCGTCTCCCGGCTTGCCGGGGCCCATTCGATCGAACCGGAGCATCGAAGGGTTCAAATACATCAGGCTTGATGTGTCGTGCGTTCCTGCATGTGTGCCCACGTCAGCGACGCTGACGCCTTGTGCCACGACCCAATCGTCTCCCCGGCCCGGGTAGTACGCCGTGACGTGATGGACACGCACCGTCGTCGCATCCCATTCCCGGTTCAAGGTTTCAGCGACGAGCTTCTGGCCCGGCTGATTGCCGCCACTGTCCCCGACGAAGGCAATGTCGAGAAAACCGTGTTGCCTGAAGCTTCGGGCCGCGTACTCGAGAACCTTGCTGAACACGTCTTGCGGCAGCGTGATCGTGCCGGCAAACCGCATATGGCCCGTCGGTGGATTGATTTCCCCCTCGGGAACGTACGCCACTACCGGCGCGACAAGCGCATTGCCGAGCCGTTTCGCGATTTCGCCGGCTTTGTACTTCACCAGGTAGTTGTGCTTCCCCAGGACCATGTGAGGTCCGTTCTGCTCGGTCCCTCCGGTCGGGATGATGACCGTCGTCTTGCCGGCAGTAACCGCGTCTCTGACTTCCATCCAAGTCAGATCTTCCAGCTGAACGCTGTCGGGCTGAGGCACGAGCGGCGCCTGGGATCCGGACGGCGACGCCGCACTCACGAGGGCAATCAACGCAACCCAGCCGATGACCCGCATTTACTCCCCCTTCTCTTCACCACTTCCAATTGCCGCAAGCAGACGCTCCCGTGAACCCTTCAGTGCCGTCGTGCCACCATCAGGAGGTGCGCGCTCGCGCCCAGGAGCGTGGGCTCCGCCTCGATCGCGGCCAACGCGTCCAGTAACACCATGCGGCGACTGTCATCGCCGAGCCGTGCATCCAGATCCGGGAGGAGCCAGGCAGGTCCCTCCACGGCCAGCGTGGCCTCATGGGTCAAGCCGGCCGATGAGCACTCCGACGCCAACTCCTCCGGCCGATGAAAGAAGGCCGTGGTGAAATAGACGGGCGCGGTCGCCTCTTCACACGACGATGTCTGCTCGCGTGCTGTCCACGATCGTCTGCAACTCCCGCTGCTCGGCTTGCGGCACGCTGAACTTGTCCAACGTCTGTTGAAAGTCGTCGAGAAACGCCTGCCACTCGGCAGCCGTGATCGCCAGTGCCTGGTGCGAGTCCCGCATCGTGCGACCGGTGTACTGTTGCGGTCCCCCGGTCGCCCAGCAGACCATTTCGGTGACGAGATACTCGAACCCCGCCGGCGATACCCGGCGCTTCGTCCACGCGTGGATTCGCGTTCAAGCGCGGGTCAGCCATGATACGGTCGATGAAGTCATCGACCACTGTGGCGATACTGTACACTCCGCCGAGTGCTCGTAGAGACTGGGTGGTTGAGTACTGGCAGCCATCGTACCTCCTCTGTGTGAACGTTGGGTTCGCCGCGTCTTCACGCGATTCGTCTGACGGCATCACCGAGGCGAATCGTGCCGCCCCGCACGAGCGCCGCATACACGCCCACATGAACGTGGTTGTGCTGTGCCGCAGTACGCAGGATGTCGGGATCTCCGGGGAGATCCCCTTGCGGCAACGTCGTCATCACGCAACGACCGCACGGACCCGTGATGCTGAGGCGAACCTCGTCTCCGATGGCGAGCGTGTGACCGACCCAGGCATTCTCAATGAAACCCCTCTGGCCAGAGGCCGGCTGTACGACGATATTCGGTCGAAATCGCCGCACGTCAAATCGCCCCCGTGGGTACAGCTCGCCGAGCCGGTCGAGCGTCGCGGTGGTCAGCAGATGGACGACGGCGCAGTCGAAGAACGTTCCGGCCGGCAGCGCGAAATCGGTGACCGTGTCGCGAAAGTCGAGGCCTTCCATGTCGGGCCAGTACTCTTCGGCATTGGCAACGCGGGCGCCGGAGGGGGACGATGGGCCCTCCTCATCGCCCCACCGGGCGGCATCGAGCGTCACGTCGCGCGCGAGTGCCCGTGAGAGAATCTGGCTGCAATCTTCCTGCTCACTGGTGACGACGGTGCCGTTGGGCAGGGTAATGCGGAGGGGGGGCGCCTCGGCCCCGGCGCGCACAGCGTCGATGAAAGTGGCGCGGAAGTCGAACAGATGCGGCCACTTGCGGGGGTTCTTCGCGGTCGCCACCTTCCCGTCCGCGCCATCCAGGAGGGCGTAGGCTCGATCGCCGCGCAGTCCCTGTTCCGCCACCTCGACGGCGTCCAGCTCCTCTCCCATCATCGACTTGACCGGATAGCGCCACAGCGAACCCACCGTGCCAAGCACGGGTTCCGGTGCCATGCTTCTACCTCCCTTGAATCTCTCGATCCACGTAGCAGACGAACGAACGCACTCGCACGCCGTTGGAGATCCGCCTGACGCGCCGCATCAGCCGCGGCGCTGATGGTCGCATCGGTCGCCGCCGGCAGCAAGCGGAGTTGGGCGGCTCGTTCAAGCAATCGCGGACTCAGATTCGGGCATGAAGCCACGCACATAGACGATTCGGCCTCCCTCGACCCGGTAGACAGCCGCAGCGTGCACCTCGGTCGGATAGCCGGCATACTGGAACCCGGTAATCGCTTCCTCGTCGATGACGTAGCGCCCCACGTGGATTCTGTGGCGAATCTCACAGTGGAGTTGAAGGCTTTGGGTAAAAAGCTTCTCGTAGACGCCGCGCATGGCGTCGCGACCCCTCATGAGGACCTGTCCGCTCGCGTCTTCGATGATGGCGTCCGGTGAGTAGCAGTCGAGGAAGCGGTCGAGGTCGCGGGAGTTGTAGGCATCGACCTGAGCGGCCACGACGGCGACGGGGTCGGGTTCCAAGTGATCACCTCCGCGAGTCAGAACAACGACGCACCCGCTCGCACGCCGGATGCCGACATCCCGATTCACTCACCAACGCGTGCGCGGTCTCCGAATCTCGTACACGACGTGATCCACGATGGCATCGTGAATCCGTCGCTTTTCGATTCGATCGGTCAGCACGCCGCCGATCTTCTCGAGGGCTCTCCGCGATCGACCGTTGGTCGTGGCCACCAGGAAGAGAACCCTGTCGACGACCTGGAACGCGTGGTCCAGCATCAGACGCTTCATTTCCCCGTTGTAGTCGCCGCCCCAGTACGCGCGAGCCAGGAAGGTCCAGCCGATCTCGAGCTCCGTCTGGTCTGGTCCGTGCCGGAAGTATCGTGACGCACCGATGATTCGATCCGACGTTCGATCCACGGCGACGAGGGCACCTCCAGACTCCAATGCCTCGCGGAAGTACTCCCGGAACACCTCTTCCTTGTAGCGGTCCCGGGCGGGGTGCGCCCGCCAGATCTGGGGATCCGAAGCGGCCAGGAACAGGCCATCCCAATCTTCAGGCCGAAGCGGTCGAAGCTCCAGGAGATCGCCGACGAGGTGGGGTTGGAGGTCAAGACTGATCACGTCGATCACCACGGTGAAGCTGTTTCAAGGTTCGTGCGGCAGTCTAGCGCCGCCCCGGTCGCCTTTCAATACACCGGCAAGTCATAACGGCTTTGCGGTGCATCGGGCCAGCGCACCCCACTAGGCCTCGCGGGACAAACCACGAAGACGGACCGACCGCCGCACGCGGCCGATGGCGTTCATCAGTCCCAGACGCTGGAAAAGACGACGGCCATCGCCATGGAGAGACCCGGCGGCCCGGCTCCCGCCTCCCGGGCTGATCGTTTCTCCGGTTTGGAGGTAGAGTGCCAAGGGGGCGGCGCGGATGTCGGCCCCACTCGACGGCTGGGGCACCCGATGGCCTTGCACATGTTCAAAGAGAGCGGCACGCCGGACCTCGTCATCCCGACCTTCGACGACCTGATCGGGCCACGAGACGCGTCTCGACGAATCCGTTGTCCGCTCTGCCGCTGGTCGCCGACGGCCGGGAGCGTGTGGGCGTGCGACAGCACCAATGCGCCGGAGCCTTTTTTCGGCGGATGCGGTACGGTCTGGAACACGTTCGCCACTCACGGCAAGTGCCCCGGCTGCACCCATCAATGGCACTGGACTTCCTGCCTCAGTTGCCACGGCTGGTCGCTGCATGAAGACTGGTATGAGGAGCAGGACGATGACTGACAGACTCGCGGTGACCTTTACCGGCCTCCACTTCCGGAACCCCTTTCTGTTGTCCTCGGCGCCGCCGACGGAGTCGGATGCGAACATCATGCGCGCCTTCGACGCCGGGTGGGGCGGCGTCGTCACCAAGACGATTGGACTGCACCCGGTCGTCAACGTCGATGGCCCGAAGACCAAGTTCCTGCGCGCGTCGCCCGACGGCCGGTTGTCGATGCAGAAGCGTCCCGGCACGGCGCTCCACTCGTCCTGGAACTGGGAGTTGATCTCCGACAAGCCGCTCGACTGGTGGATTCCCCGCATTTCGCGGATCAAGAAGGCCTATCCGGATCGCATCCTCGTCGCGTCGATCATGGCGGGCTCGGGCAGCGACCGCGAGCTGGCCCACTGGCAGACGCTGGCCAGGGCCTGTCAAGACGAGGGGGCGGACGCGTTCGAGCTCAACCTGTCGTGCCCTCACATGGACCGACAGGACATGGGCTCGAACATCGGCAAGGACCAGGAGCAGATTTCGATCGTGACCCAGGTGGTCAAAGAAGTCGCGCGCGTCCCCGTCTGGGCCAAGCTCACGCCCTCCACCACCGACATCGTGGACGAGGCGCGCGGCGCGTTTCTGGGCGGTGCGGACGCCATCGTGTCGTCCAACACGTTCCCCTCGATTCCGCTGATCGATCCCGAGTCGCTGGAGTTCGAGATGAACGTGGACGGGTATGTCTCGAGCGGCGGCCTGGGAGGTCCGGCGATTCTTCCGCAGTCGCTGGCGAAGATGGCGCAGATGACGCAGGCCTTTCCCGACCGCGCGTTCTCGGGTATCGGAGGGATTGGCACCTTCGAGCACGCGCTCAACTACTTCCTGCTGGGCTGCGGCACCGTCCAGGTGTGCACGGCCGCCATGCTCGACCACGCGATCGGACCCAACGTCCTCAAGGCGCTTCTGGCAGGCATGGAGGCGTTCCTGGATCGGCATGCCGCCGACGGCTGGAAGACCCTCGAGGACTTCCGGGGGCTGCGCCGCGACCGGGTCGTCGTGCACTCGAAGATTCGCCGGCCCCTGACCAAGGAGTATCACGGCGGCCATGAGGCGGAAGGCTACGCCGCCGCCGCCGAGCCGGCCGGCAAGCCGTGACCGGCGGCGATCGGGGACCGGCTCCGGTGGTGGCCGACAGTCCCCTCTGGAACCCTGACCTGGCGCCGACGCAAGCGGCGCAGCGTACGTGGTCCACGTACAACATCGCCGCGCTGTGGGTCGGCATGAGCGTGGTCATCACGACCTATACGCTGGCCTCCGGCATCATGCAGCAGGGGATGAGCTGGTGGCAGGCCATGCTCACCATCCTGCTCGGCAACGCCATCGTCCTCGTGCCCATGATTCTCAACGCGCACGCGGGCACGAAGTACGGCGTGTCGTTCCCGGTCCTGTGCCGCGCGGCGTTCGGCGTCAAGGGCGCGAACGTCCCCGCGATGCTCCGCGCCATCGTCGCGTGCGGCTGGTTCGGGATTCAGACATGGATCGGGGGCCTGGCGCTGCATGAGCTGATGAGCGCGGCGTGGCCGGGCTGGGCGGGCGTTCCCGGCAACCTGGCGATCGCGTTCCTGGCGTTCTGGATCGTGCAGGTGTTGATCATCCTGCGCGGCCTCGAGGGCATCAAGGCGCTGGAGAGCTGGTCCGCGCCGCTGCTGCTGGCGGGTGGCGCGGCGCTGCTCGTGTGGGCGGTCGGCGAAGGCGGCGGGCTCGGGCGAATCCTGAGCGAATCGGTCCGCCTCCAGCAATCTCAGGTGCCCTTCTGGACGCTGTTCCCCGCCGCGTTGACAGCCAACGTGGGCTACTGGGCCACGCTCAGCCTGAACATTCCTGACTTCACACGCTACGCCCGAAGTCAGCGGTCGCAGGCGCTCGGCCAGGCGCTCGGACTGCCGACGACGATGACCGCGTTTGCGTTTATCGGGGTGGCGGTGACGAGCGCCACGATCGTGATTTTCGGCGAGGCGATCTGGGATCCCATCAAGCTCATCGCGAGAATCGGTACGCCGGCCGTGATCATCGTGGCGGCGCTCATCGTGCTGGCCGCCCAACTGACGACGAACATGGCCGCCAATGTCGTTTCGCCGGCGAATGATTTCTCGAGCCTTGCGCCGCGGCGGATCAGCTACGTCACCGGCGGACTCATCACGGCGGTGATTGGCATCCTGATGATGCCGTGGAAGCTCTACGCGGACGCCGCAGCCTACATCTTCACCTGGCTGATCGGATACTCGAGCCTGATGGGCGCGATTGGCGGTATCTTGATAGCCGACTACTGGGTCCTGCGTCGGCGCGAACTCTCGGTGCCCGACTTGTTCGCGGTGACAGGTCGCTATACGTACACCAACGGCGTCAACCGGCGGGCCATGCTCGTGCTCGTCGTGGCCATCCTGCCTGTCGTGCCCGGCTTCCTTCGAGCCGCGTTGACGCCGGGCGGACAGGTGGCCTCGCCCAATGTCCTGGACTCGCTCTATACCTACGCGTGGTTCGTAACCTTTGCGCTGAGCTTCATCGGCTATCTGGTGACGATGCGGGGGCGCGTGGAGCGGTGACGCGCGCGCCGTACAGACTCTTGCGGCCAGTATTGGCTGGCCCGTCCTCCGGCCGGGCGAGAAAACTTGACTCGAGTGGTTGGAAATCTGCAGAGTCAAGTGTTCGATTGGAGGCAGAACAATGTCGGTGACAGATAAGGCAGTAGCGGAACTTCGGACACAAATGGCGGGATCCGTGCTCGTCGCTGGCGATCCGGGGTACGACGAGGCTCGCCGCCTTCACAACGGGCTGATCGATCGCCGTCCGGCCGTGATCGCGAGGTGTTGCGGGGCCGCTGATGTACAGGCCGCGGTGCGCGCGGGCCGGGCGCTGGGGCTCGAGATTGCCGTTCGCGGAGGCGGCCACAACGTCGGCGGGTTCGCCGTGTGTGAAGGCGGTTTGATGGTGGACCTGTCGCTGATGCGCGGCGTCGTGGTGGATCCGCGGGCGCGGCGCGCCCGCGCGCAGGGCGGGGCCACCTGGGGCGACTACAACCGAGAGACGCAGGTGTACGGCCTGGCCAGCACCGGTGGCGTCGTGTCCACGACGGGCATCGCCGGCCTGACGCTCGGCGGCGGCCTCGGCTGGCTGCTCGGCAAATACGGAATGGCCGTGGACAACGTGCGCGTGATCCATCTGGTCACGGCGAGCGGCGAAGTCATCCAGGCGAGCGACGAGGACCATGCGGACCTGTTCTGGGCACTGCGGGGAGGCGGCGGGAACTTCGGCGTCGCGACGGCTTTTGAATACGAGGTGCACCCGGTCGGACCCATGGTGCTCGCGGGGCTGGTGGCACATCCCTTCGGCGCCGCGCGCGCCGTGCTGCGCTTCTATCGCGACTTCACGGCGACGCTCCCGGAAGACCTGACGGCGTTTGCAGGGCTCGTGCATGCGCCCGACGGGTCGGGCGCCAAGTTGGCCGCGCTCGTCGTCTGCCACATCGGTGATGCCGATCGCGCGAGCCGTGAGGTGGAGCCCGTCCGCACGTTCGGCGCCCCGGCACTCGACGCCGTCGGACCGATGACCTACGGCACGGCCAATACCCTGTTCGATGCGGGGTTCCCGAAAGGGGCGTTGAACTACTGGAAGGCGAACTTCCTGGCCGAGATGTCCGATGAGGCCATCGACACCATGGTGGCGCAGTTCGACGCGTGTCCCTCGCCCATGAGCGCCATGTTCCTGGAGCACTTCCATGGAGCGGCCACGCGCGTGGCGCCGACGGCCACGGCGTTCCCCCATCGGCGCGTGGGCTACAACCTCGCCATCATCGGCGAGTGGATCGACCCGGCGCAGACAGCCGCCAACACCACGTGGGTGCGGCAGACCTACGACGCGCTGGCCCCGAGCTTTGCGTCGGGCCGATACGTGAACTACTTGAACGCGGATGAGGGCGCGCAAGCGAAAGATGTCTCCTCGGCGTTTGGACCCAACTGGGCGCGCCTCAAGGAAATCAAGCGGCGGTACGACCCGGAGAACGTCTTTCACCTCAACCAGAACATCGCGCCGTGACGCGCGGGGCGGGCGGGCCGGCAGACGGGGCGTCGCGCGAGACCAGACCACCTGGCCCGGGTGTGGTCTCGGCGACCCTGCCGCTCGAAGCCAGATCGGGGCTGGACCCCTGGCGCCGCGCCGAGCTGCCCGTTCCGCCCTCTCCCTCCGGGCTCGGCTGGCTCCGCGCCGTCGGGCCCGGCATCATCGTCCTCGGCGTCTCGATCGGCAGCGGTGAGTTCCTGCTCGGGCCCGCCGTCTTCGTGCGACACGGGCTGTCGTTGCTCTGGGTGATCGCGCTCGCGGTGTTCTTTCAGACGGTGTTCAACACCGAGGTGATGCGCTACACGCTGGCGACGGGAGAGCCCGTCTTCACGGGGTTCATGCGCACCAGACCCTCGTCCACGCTCTGGGCCTGCGTGTATGCCGGACTCTACTTCCTGCAGATCGGATGGCCGGCATGGGCCGGCACGGCGGCGGCGGCTATGTTCTTCCTGTTCGTGCGGCGCCTGCCGGACGCGCCGGATGCCTGGGCGATCTACGCCATCGGCATCGCCGCCTACGCGGTCTGCGTGACCATTCTTTCGGTGGGCCGGCGCATCGAGCACACACTCGAGGTGCTGAACTGGATTCTGGTCACGACCATCCTCGGAGGGTTCTTCGTGCTCGCGCTCGCCGTCGTGCCGGGCGAGACGTGGCTGGCGGCGGTGGTCGGTGTCGGCGGGTTCGACCTGACGGCGGGGCAGTTCGATTTCTTTCCCGTCGGGGCGGACCTCGTGCTGCTGGCGGGTCTGGTGGCGTACTCGGGGGCCGGAGGCACCGTCAACCTGACGCTCTCGAACTGGGCGCGCGACAAGGGTTACGGCATGGGCGAGCGCACGGGCTACATTCCGGCGGCGATCGGCGGGCGAAGGGTGCACCTCGCGCACACAGGGTTCATGTTCGACGACTCCGAAGAGGCCACTCGCCGGTGGGTGGGATGGTGGCGGCTCGTCCGTGCCGATCAGTGGGGCGTGTTCTTCGTCGGAGCCTTGATCGGCATGGCGCTGCCGGCCCTGCTGTATGTGACGTTCCTGCCTCGCGGCACCGACATCCAGGGGCTTGGAATCAGCGCGGCGCTGGCCTCGGCGGTCGCGTCGGCGGTGGGCCCGCTCCTCGGCGGCGTGGTGGCGTTTCTCGGCGCCTGGCTGCTGTTCAAGACGCAGCTCGACAACCTCGAGGCCATGGTGCGGTCGATCACTGATATCCTCTGGACGGGGAGCGATCGGGTGCGTGGGTGGCGGGGGGGCGACGTTCGCGCCGTCTACTACACGGTGCTCGCCGTGCTGGTGTCCTGGGGCGTGATCGCCCTTGGCCTGGCGCAGCCCATCGTGCTCTTGAAGATCAGCGCGAACGTGGCGGGAGCGGTGTTCGTCCTGGCCTCGCTCCATCTCCTGTATGTCAACACGCGACTGCTGCCAGCCCACGTGAGGCCGCCGTGGTGGCGGCGCGCGCTACTGGTGGCCATGGCGGCCTTCTACGCGGTGTTCGTCGCCTTGTCGGTGTCGAGCGTGTGGTGAGGCGACGGTCATGGCCCGACGCCGTGGACCCGACCTGAGCGCCCTGTGGACGTGCCCGAAGTGCGGCGCCAAGCTCGTCACCCGCAACATGGCCCATTCCTGCGGGCGCGCGACGCTGGCCGACTGGAAGGCCCGCATGGGTCCGCTCGCCAAGGCGCGGTACGAGCGGTTCGAATCGCTGATCGCGGCGTGCGGCCCGTACCACGTCGCGCCGGCCAAGACGCGCATCGCGTTCATGGCGCTCGTGCGATTCGCGGGCATCACGAAGCTGACCGAGGACGAGATGATCTGTAGTTTCGCCCTGCCGGCGCCGTTGACCTCGCCGCGATTCGTGAAAGTCGAGCAGGTCGTGCCCGGCTGGTGGGTGCATCGCCTGCGGATTGACGACCTCGCGGAGCTGGACGGTCAGGTGCAACGCTGGCTCTGCCGGAGCTACCGCGTGATGGGCCTGCGTCAGCATCTCCGCAGGAAGGTTTCGGCCCGGCAGAGCGCGCGCCACGAGCGCGCGTCCCGGCACCGTTAGAGGGCGGCGAGGCGAATCGCCGTGATCTTCGCCTGTTCGGTCGAGGCGATCTGCAGCTCGGTCACCGGGTCGTTCTCGAGCCGGCTCTGGAGCAGCGCCAGCATGTCTTCGGCGGTCTTGCCCGTCGCGCAGACGATGAACGTGTAGCCGAAACGCGCTTCGTAGGCCCGATTGCCCTCGGCGAGGGCGTCGAGCACCGCGGCCGACGCGTCGCCGACGCCCGCTTGCTCCCCGCGCGACAGATCGCGCGTGGGGGCGAAGCGTTCCGCCGCTGCGTGGCGATCGCCAATCCGGGGGTGGTGGGCGAAGGCCTCGCGCCAGTCGTCGGGGCCCAGCGCGAACCACTCGTCGCGCGCGGCGGCGACGAGCGCCGTCTGGCCGGCGAAGGGACGCCGGGCCAGCATGTGCTCGACCCAGCGGCGCGATCCACAGCATCGGCCGAGCAGGGCCCGCGCCTCGCCGGCCCCGGCCTCGTCAAGCCGGCGCCACGAAGCCATGCACGCGCAGGCGGCTGATGCCGCCGTCGGGAAAGATGTTGAGCCGGACATGCGACACGGGGCCCGCCTTCCGAAGCTCTCTCGCCAAAAAGTGACGCCGGTGTGGCTCGAGTGGCGTCCGCGCGAGCAGTTCCGTCCACGGCGCGTCGGGGAGCGCCTCCAGCGTCGCACCCGGGAGCAGGCACCCCTCGAGCGACGCGCTCTCCGGGTAGTTGCCCTTGTAGTGGTTGGTGTCGATCTCGACGCGTCGCACGACCCCAGGAGCACCGAGGCGGATGATGGCCCAATCGTAGCCGGGGCCCCGGCGGCGCCGCGTCTCCCATCCATCGCTCATGTTCTTGGCCCGGCCGGGCATGATCATGTTGTCGCGCGCGCCGAAATGCATGTCGCTCGCACCAAGGACGAGACCGCCGTTGACGATGGACGCGAGATCGACGAGGTC